>NZ_CP062229.1:1607500-1907500 GCF_024707545.1 Mesorhizobium onobrychidis | reverse complement strand
AAGGGCACGAAGATTACACTTTCGTAACATACCCGTGATCGGATCGACTTGTCAGGGATGTTGCCGGAACCGGTGGTTGAGGCCGCCTTTGGCATGGACCACGACGCCGCGCCGCGCTATCCCTTCGTCCCATGAAAAAAGGCGATCATCTCTTCCTTGTCGACGGCTCCGGCTACATCTTCCGTGCCTATCACGCTCTACCGCCGCTGACCCGCAAATCCGACGGGCTGCCGACCAGTGCCGTGCTCGGCTTCTGCAACATGGTGTGGAAGCTGACGCAGGACGCCCGCAACACCGATGTCGGCATCGTGCCGACGCATTTCGCCGTCATCTTCGACTATTCGTCGAAAACCTTCCGCAACGACCTCTACCCCGAATACAAGGCCAACCGCTCGGCACCGCCGGAAGATCTGATCCCGCAGTTCGGCCTGATCCGCCAGGCGACCAGGGCCTTCAACCTGCCCTGCCTCGAGACAGAAGGCTACGAGGCCGACGACCTGATCGCCACCTATTGCCGGCTTGCCTGCGAATCCGGCGGCGACACCACCATCATTTCCTCCGACAAGGATCTGATGCAACTGGTCGGCCCTTCGGTCGCCATGTACGACCCGATGAAGGACCGCCAGATCGGCGTTCCCGAGGTGATCGAGAAATGGGGCGTGCCGCCGGAAAAAATGATCGACCTGCAGGCGCTGACCGGCGATTCGGTCGACAATGTGCCGGGCGTGCCCGGCATCGGGCCGAAGACCGCGGCGCAATTGCTGGAACAGTTCGGCGATCTCGATACACTGCTCGCCCGCGCCGCCGAGATCAAGCAGGACAAACGGCGCGAATCGATCATTGCCAACACCGACAAGGCGCGCATTTCGCGTGAACTGGTGACGCTGAAGAACGACGTGCCGGGGATCAGCGGACTCGACGATTTCGTATTGCATCCGCCCGACGGACCAAAGCTGATCGGCTTTCTCAAGACGATGGAATTCTCCTCGCTGACCCGCCGCGTGGCGGAAGCGACCGGAACGGAAGCGGCTGATGTCAAGGCCGTTCCCGTCATTATCGAGCGCGCCGACACCGCGCATGGTCCCGATGTCGGGTTTGGAGGGCCGGCAGCCGCCGAAAGAGCGGCAGGCACAGTGACAGACGAAGCCGGAGAAGCAGTGCCGGCCACCGTCAAGGTGGAACCCAAGGAAGGCGACACCCCTTCGCTTCTCTCGGCGCTTCGCTTCGAGGACGCCACCGCCAGCAAGATCGACACCAGCGCCTACGTCTCCATCCGCGACACAGCAGTGCTGAACGCATGGGTGGCCGAGGCGATGGAGACCGGCATCGTCGCCTTCGACACCGAGACCACGTCAGCCGATCCGATGCAGGCCGAGCTGATCGGCCTGTCCATAGCCACCGCGCCCGGTCGCGCCGCCTATGTGCCTCTCGCCCACAAAAGCGGCAACGGCGACCTGCTCGGCGGCGGAGTGGTCGAAAACCAGATCCCGATCCGTGAGGCGCTTGGCATTCTGAAGCCGTTGCTGGAGGACAAGTCGGTTCTCAAGATCGTTCAGGAGCTGAAATACGACCTCGTCGTCATGAGCCGCCACGGCATCGATGTCGCCCCCTTCGACGACACCATGCTGATTTCCTACGTGCTCGACGCAGGCACGTCCGGCGGCCACAGCATGGCGGCTCTATCGGAAAAGTGGCTCGGCCACTCGACCATTGCCCTTAAGGAGCTGGCCGGCTCGGGAAGAAGCTTGGTCGGCTTCGACCAGGTCGATATCGTCAAGGCAACAGCCTATGGCGCCGAGCACGCAGATGTGACGCTCAGGCTCTGGCGGGTGCTGAAGCCACGGCTTGCCGCCAAGGGCCTGGTCTCGGTCTACGAGCGGCTGGAACGGCCGCTGGTGCCGGTTCTGGCAAGGATGGAGCAGCGCGGCATCTCCGTCGACCGGCAGATCCTGTCACGGCTCTCCGGCGAACTGGCACAGGGCGCCGCGCGGCTGGAAGATGAAATCTACCAGCTCGTCGGCGAGCGCATCAATATCGGCTCGCCAAAACAGCTCGGCGACATCTTGTTCGGCAGGATGGGCCTGCCCGGCGGCTCCAAGACCAAGACCGGCCAATGGTCGACCTCGGCGCAGCTCCTGGAAGACCTCGCCGCAGAAGGCCACGAACTGCCGCGCAAGATCGTCGACTGGCGCCAGCTGACCAAATTGAAATCGACCTATACCGATGCGCTGCCCGGTTTCGTCCATCCCGATACGAAGCGCGTCCACACCTCCTACGCCCTTGCCGCGACGACGACGGGACGGCTGTCGTCCTCCGATCCCAATCTGCAGAACATTCCGGTACGCACCATCGAGGGGCGGAAGATCAGGACGGCCTTCATCGCCGACAAGGGCAACAAGCTGGTTTCCGCCGACTACAGCCAGATCGAGCTACGCGTGCTCGCCCATGTCGCCGAGATCCCGCAGCTCAAGCAGGCGTTTGCCGACGGCGCCGACATCCACGCCATCACCGCGTCGGAGATGTTCAACGTGCCGGTCGAGGGCATGCCCGCGGAGATACGCCGCCGCGCCAAGGCGATCAATTTTGGCATCATCTACGGCATTTCCGCCTTTGGCCTAGCCAACCAGCTGTCGATCCCGCGCGAAGAGGCCGGCGCCTATATCAAGAAATATTTCGAACGCTTCCCGGGCATCCGCGACTATATCGACGCGACCAAGGCCTATGCCCGCGAGCACGGCTTCGTCGAAACCATCTTCGGCCGCCGCATCCACTATCCGGAGATTCGGTCGTCCAATCCTTCAGTCCGTGCCTTCAACGAGCGCGCCTCGATCAACGCCCGGCTGCAGGGCACCGCGGCCGACATCATCCGCCGCGCCATGATACGCATGGACGATGCGCTGGAAAAGGCGAAGCTTTCGGCCCGTATGCTGCTGCAAGTGCACGACGAGTTGGTCTTCGAGACGGCCGAAGCAGAGGTCGAGGCGACGATCCCCGTCGTGCGCCATGTGATGGAGAACGCCGCGATGCCGGCGGTGTCGATGTCGGTGCCGCTGCACGTCGACGCCCGCGCCGCCGACAATTGGGAAGAGGCTCATTGATGCGCCCAAACCAAGGTGTTGTTGAGATTCAGGTCAGGCCGAGTCGAAAATGGTGGCTTCCGAGAACCGGCGCGGAGCGTACTTTTGGGTACGTGAGCACCGGAAGCGCAGGAAGTCACCATTTGCAGGCCGGCATCACCTGAATATCAATACACCTTAAGCCGCCTCTGCCAGGCATTTCGCACACGTACCGCGGAACTCGATCACCGCCTTCTTGGCGGCAAAACCGGTCGAGCGCACCCACTCGTCGAGCCGGTGTCCGACATCATGGTCGGAAAATTCGGTCACCTGCCCGCATGTGTCGCAGATGGCAAAGGCGGTCATCGAATGACTGTGGTCGTGCGGCTCGGCGCAGGCGACAAAGGAATTGAGGCTTTCGAGCCTGTGCACGAAGCCGGACTTCACCAGCGTGTCGAGCGCGCGATAGACTTGCAGCGGTGCTCGAAAACCCCGATCGCGAAGCTGGTCGAGCAATGTATAGGCGCTGAGCGGCCCGCTGGCGGCCTCGAGTTTCTCAAGCACGCACAGCTGGTTTTTCGTCAGCACATCCCTTGCCGCCATGATCCTGTTTCCAACCCGTTTTGCGCCGGTTGCACGTGATTTCCGCATGCAAGCGGCTTCAGTTCTATCCAGATAGCGACGAACGGGCCTTTTTGCTACTGTTTCTGTGCCGGCATGGCCCAGAAGCCGGCCAACTCCGGGCAGGCTCAAATTTCGAAGCAGATATTGGCGGGCCGAGTAAAAAAACGGCGGGAGCAGTTCCCGCCGTACCTGTTCGGCTAATGCGTTGCCAATCACTTCCGTGGCGGATCACTTCCGTAGTGGATCACTTCCGTGGCGGACCCTTGCGCTCGGCGGAGGCGGCCCACAGATTGATGTCGGCTTCGCGCGCGTACGTGTCGATTTCGGCGAGCTCGGCATCGCTGAAGTCGAGCGCCTTCAGCGCGCCAACGCAATCCTCGACCTGTTCCGGCCGGCTGGCGCCGATCAGCGCCGAGGTCACCCGGCCCTTGCGCAGCACCCAGGCCAGCGCCATCTGCGCCAGCGTCTGCCCGCGGCGTCCGGCAATCGCGTTCAGCGCCTTGATGTTGGCGATGGTCTTGTCGTTGATAAAGGCCGGCCTCAGCGACTTGCCTTGGCTGGCGCGGCTGCCCTCAGGGATGCCGCCGAGATATTTGTCGGTCAGCATACCTTGCGCCAGCGGTGTGAACACGATCGAGCCAACGCCGAGCCCCTCCAGCGTGTCGAGCAAACCATCGTCCTCGACCCAGCGGTTGAGCATCGAATAGCTCGGCTGATGGATGATGCATGGCGTGCCGAGCTGCTTCAAAATGTCGGCGGCCTCGCGCGTGCGCTGCGAATTGTAGGAGGAGATGCCGGCATAAAGCGCCTTGCCCGAGCGCACCGCGTGATCGAGCGCACCCATCGTTTCTTCCAGCGGAGTATCAGGGTCGAAGCGGTGCGAATAGAAGATGTCGACATGGTCGAGCCCCATCCGCTTCAGGCTCTGGTCGAGACTGGCCAGCACATATTTACGCCCGCCCCACTCGCCATAGGGCCCGGCCCACATTTCATAGCCGGCCTTGGTCGAGATGATCAGCTCGTCGCGATAGGAGGAGAAATCTGTCCGCAGGATTTCGCCAAAAGCCGTCTCCGCCGAACCGGGCGGCGGGCCGTAATTGTTGGCGAGGTCGAAATGCGTGATGCCGAGATCGAAGGCCTTGCGCGCGATCGCCTGCTTGGTCCGGTGCGGCGTGTCGTCACCGAAATTGTGCCAGAGCCCGAGCGAGATCGCCGGCAATTTCAGGCCGGATCGCCCGCAGCGATTGTAGACCATTTTCTCGTAGCGGTTTTCGGCGGGCACATAGGGCATGGGAGATCCTCAAAGCAAAAGTGAGCCCGGCAGTTGCCACCGCGAAAAAAGGGTGAATCGGCCCTGCCCTCACCCTTAGCCTCTCCCCATTTTCATGGGGAGAGGGGTCGACGGAAAACAGCACGTGTCGCAATCACTGAAGCGCTTATGCTACTTCTTCTTTGCCAAGAGCTGTTTCTTCTTCGCCAACAGCCCTTCCGCATCCTTGACGCCCAGGGCCGCAGGCCGTTCGCAGGTGGTCTGCATGGCAACGAACTTTCCGCTCGCGCCCGACCGCAACATGCCGGTCATCACATCCACGGCATGCAGCGCAAGTTCCATCGAGCACCGATGCGGCCGGCCTTCCGCGATAGCCAGCGCCATGTCGGCGAGACCGGCGGTGCGGTAGTTGGCCATCATGCCGTGC
Organism: Mesorhizobium onobrychidis; assembly: GCF_024707545.1. Taxonomy (NCBI): domain Bacteria; kingdom Pseudomonadati; phylum Pseudomonadota; class Alphaproteobacteria; order Hyphomicrobiales; family Phyllobacteriaceae; genus Mesorhizobium; species Mesorhizobium onobrychidis. The sequence continues at coordinate 1,902,123 of NZ_CP062229.1, read as the reverse complement.
GAATGCATCTGGTTGGCCACGCCGAACGGATGCTTCCACTTCGGCAGCTTCTTGACCGGCTTGGCGGCATCGGTGATGCGAACGTCGCCGCCGAAGAAATTCGGATCCGGCAAAAACACCGTGCCCAACTCGCCGTAGAGTTCCATCGGCGCATGGCCATGGCTCCACACGTCCCAGCTGGTATTGAGCGTCACCACGGCGCCATTCTCGAACTCCATCACGCCGTGGATCGTCGTCGGCGTGGCGACCAGGACTTTTTCGCCGGCGCGCGGCTTCGAACTGATGGTGCGTTCTGTCTTCGGGATAGAAGCGACGGCCGCCACCTGCTTCACCGGCCCGATCAATTGGATCAAGTTGGTGATGTAGTAGGGTCCGATATCGAGCACGGGCCCAGCGCCAGGCTGGAAGAAGAAGTCCGGATTGGGGTGCCAATGCTCCATCCCATGGTTCATCACGTGGCATGTGCCGCTGGTGATCTTGCCGAGCTTGCCACTGTCGATCAGGTTGCGGACAAGCTGGTGCGCGCCACCGAGGAAAGTATCGGGCGCTGAGCCGATGCGCAGTCCCTCTCTCTCCGCCAGTTTCTTCAGGTCGAGCCCTTCCTTGACCGATAGCACGAATGGCTTTTCCGAATAGACGTGCTTGCCGGCATCGAGGATCTGTTTCGACACCTCATAGTGCACCGCCGGAACGGTGAGGTTGACGATGATGTCGATATCGTCAGCCTTGAGCAGCCCTTCGACTGTCTCGGCGCGCAGCTTGAACTCCTTCGCCCGCGCCTTGGCTGCATCCATGTTGATATCCGCACAGGCGCGCATCTCGATGCCGCGAAACAGCGGCGCAAACGAGAAATACGCCTTCGAGATGTTGCCGCAGCCGATGACGCCGACCCCAAGTTTTTTTGCCATGCTGGTTTGCTCCTAATAGGTCTTGGCGGCTGCGATCGAGCGGCGGGCGAAGCGCTCGATATCGTTGGGGTTGTCCTGTTCCATGACGAAGTACTTGGCGGCGCTCTTGGCGCGCAGCGCCTTGATCAGGCCGGCCCAGTCGATCGTGCCGTGGCCGACATCCGACCAGCCGTCCTCGTCGAGGCCGGCCCAGTCGATCGTGCCGTGGCCGACATCCGACCAGCCGTCCTCGTCGAGGCCCTCGCCTGGCCTGGCGATGTCCTTGACATGGACGGCGGCGATGCGTTTGCCATACTTCTCGATCCAGGGCAGCGGATCGTCACCGCCGCGCACCACCCAGGCGACGTCCATCTCCCAGCCGATGTTGGGCGCTGCCGCCAAGATATGGTCTTGCGGCACCGAGCCGTCGGCAAGCTTCTTGAACTCGAAGTCATGATTGTGCCAGGCAAAGCCGTAGCCGGCTTTCTCAGCCGTCTCGCCGACCTTGGCCAGGCGTGCGCCGAAGCCGCGCCAGCCGGCCACGTCGGTCGGCCTGCTCTCGGCGACCAGATAGGGGCAGATGAGCAGAGTGATGCCGAGCGTGTCGGCGATTTTGCGCACGCAGTCGAAATCGTTCTCGAGCGCGTCGATCGAGAAATGGCCGGTCGGCATGGCGAGCCCGTTCTTGTCGAGTTCGGCACGAAATGCCTTGGGGTCGTCATAGACGCCGCCGAACCCTTCGACTTGCGCGTAGCCGAGCTCGCCCAGCATCTTGAGCACCCCTTCCCAAGGTTGGAAATTGCGGGCGCTGTAAAGTTGGAATGACCAGTTCATCGTCTCTGTCCGTTCTATGGGGGATGGATGTGCTTGAGGTGAAGTTCTTTGGAATTACAGGCGGGTGCCGGTGGCGGCGTCGAACAGCGAAGCGCGCATCGGGTCAAAACCGATGCTCACTGTGTCGGCGTTGTTTGGCGTGCGCTCAGATGTCACCCGCACGGTGAAGTTCTGATTTCCGAGCTTCAGCCAGACCAGCGTGTCGGACCCCATGGGTTCGACGACCACGACATTTGCCGCGGCTGTGAATGGCCATCCAGCGCCGCTGTTGAACGCGACATGCTCGGGCCGGATACCGAACACGGCCGCTCCCGGCACGGGCTCCTTTTCGAAAGCGTAAGTGGCGAGCGGGATCCGCACATCCTCGGCGACGAAGTGCCAGTTGCCATCATTTTTCTCCAGCCGGCCGTCGAGGAAATTCATCGCCGGCGAGCCGAGGAAGCCGGCGACGAAACGGTTGACCGGGCGGTTGTAGATGGTCTGCGGTGCGTCGAGCTGCTGGATGACGCCGCCCTTCATCACCGCGATGCGGTCGGCCAGCGTCATCGCCTCGATCTGGTCGTGGGTGACATAGATCATCGTGTTCTGCAGCTTGCTGTGCAGCAGTTTGATTTCGACACGCAGCTCCGCGCGCAGCTTGGCGTCGAGATTGGAAAGCGGCTCATCGAACAGGAAGACGTCGACGTCGCGCACCAGCGCCCGCCCGATTGCGACACGCTGGCGCTGGCCGCCCGAAAGCGCCGACGGCTTGCGTTGCAGCAGTGGCTCGATCTGCAGGATTTCTGCAGCCCGCGCGATGCGCTTGGCGATCTCGTCCCTGGGGATGCCGGCAACGCGCAGCCCGAAGGACAGGTTCTTCTCGACAGTCATCTGCGGATAGAGTGCATAGGACTGGAACACCATGCCGATGCCACGGTCCTTGGGTTCCTCCCAGGTGACGTTCTTGCCCTTGATGAAGATGCGGCCGTCCGAAACGTCGAGCAGGCCGGCGATGCAGTTGAGCAAGGTCGACTTGCCGCAGCCGGACGGCCCGAGCAGCACGATGAACTCGCCCTCGGCGACATCGATGCTGAGCGTCTCCAGCACCGACACTGCGCCGAAATTCAGCGATAGGTCCTGGATTGAGACACTGGGATTTTCGATTCTTGTCATCATCATCCTTTCACCGCGCCGGCGGCGATGCCACGCACGAAAAGCTTGCCGGAAACGAAGTAGACGACGAGCGGTACGAGGCCGGTCAGGATGGTGGCAGCCATGTTGACGTTGTATTCCTTCACGCCTTGCACCGAGTTGACGATGTTGTTGAGCTGCACCGTCATCGGATAGGTGTCGGGGCGGGTGTAGACGACGCCGAACAGGAAGTCGTTCCAGATGCCGGTCACCTGCAGGATGATGGCGACGACGAAGATCGGCAGCGACATCGGCAGCATGATACGGAAATAGATGCCCCAGAAGCCGGCGCCGTCGACGCGCGCCGCCCGGAATAGTTCATCCGGCATGGAAGAAAAATAGTTGCGGAACAACAGAGTCAGGATCGGCATGCCGAAGATGGAATGGACGATCACCAGACCGCTCAGGCTGCCGTAGAGGCCGATTTCGCGCAGTATGATGACGATCGGATAGATCATCACCTGATAGGGGATGAAGGCGCCGACGATCAGGATGACGAAGAAAGTGTCGGCGCCCTTGAAGCGCCAGTTGGCAAGCGCGTAGCCGTTCACCGAAGCGATCGCGATCGACAGGATGACCGACGGAACGGTGATGCGCACCGAATTCCAGAAGCCGCGCGAGAGCCCGTCGCAGTTGAGGCCGGTGCAGGCGCTGGACCAGGCCTTCACCCAAGGCTCAAAGGTGATCTCCAGCGGCGGTGAAAAGATGTTGCCGAGGCGTATCTCCGGCATGCCCTTGAGCGACGTCACCACCATCACATAGAGCGGCAGCAGATAATACAGCGCTACCACGATGAGCGTGCCATAGAGGAAGATGTTGCGGCGCGAGAACACATGCCGCGGCTTTGGCCCGCTCGGCCCGGATGCCTCAATCCTGATAGAGTCCGTACCGGCAGGCAGGGAAACGGCATGGTCAGACACGCTTCTTGCCTCCGAATTCGAGATAGGCCCACGGCACGATGACGACCACCACCGACAGCAGCATCATGGTCGAGGCGGCGAAGCCCTGGCCGAGGTTCTGGGCGAAGAACATGTAGTCATAGACATATTTGGCCGGCACTTCCGAGGCGATGCCGGGACCGCCGCTGGTCTGGGCGACAACCAGGTCATAGACCTTGACGATACCGGCAGCGATGATGACCAGCGCGGTGATGAAGACCGGCCGCATCATCGGGATGATGATGAAGAGATAGGTCTTTAGGGTGGGTATCCCATCCACCCGCGCGGCCTTCCAGATATCCTCGTCGATGCCGCGCAGGCCCGCCAGCATCAGGCACATGATGAGCCCGGTGCCTTGCCAGAGCGCGGCGATCAATATGCCGTAGATGACGATGTTGGAATTGTAGAGCGGATCGAAATTGAAGCTTTCCCAGCCCAGGCCGCGCACCACCCCCTGGATTCCGAACTCCGGGTTGAGCAGCCATTGCCAGACAAGACCGGTGACGATGAAGGAAAGCGCGAAGGGGTAGAGGAAGATAGTGCGGAACGTGTCTTCGAAGCGGATCTTCTGGTCGAGCAACGCCGCCAGCATGAAGCCGATGACCAGAGAGAACACCAGCGACAGCACGCCGTAGACCAGGAGGTTCTCAATCGAGACCAGCCAACGCGGCGTCGACCACAGCCGATAGTACTGATCGAGCCCGACGAAGTTCAGCCGCGGCAGGAGCTTCGAATTGGTGAAGGAATAGAGCACCGTCCACGCGCTGCCGCCGACGAAGATCACCAGTGCGGTGAGGACCATCGGAATAGAGGCGACCTTGGCGTTAAGGTTGCGGAAGAGTTGGTTGGGGCGTTCGCTCTTGCTCATCTGCACAGCCGGGCTGGATCGGGTAAGGGCGGGAGGGTCAAGACTTGACCCGGAGCTCCCGGCCCCGCGGTCGCGGGCCGGGAGCGAGCGGTTCGTCGATCGTCAGTCCGCTGAGGCGACGATGTCGGCGAAGCGCTTTTGCGCCTCTTCCACGGTCATGTCCGGCTTGGCGAAGAACTCGGAGAAAAGGTCCTCTTTCTGCTTTTGGGTGTCCTGCGACAGCAACTGGTCCGTCCAGGGCATGACGCTGCCCTTGGCCAGGATGTCGAGCCCTTTCTTCATGCAGTCGTTCGCCGCCTTGAGGTCGATATCGCCGCGCACCGGCAGCGAGCCCTTCTTGAGGTTGAAGGCGACCTGCGTCTTGGGATCGAGCAGCGTTTCGGCCAGCGCTTCCTGCGCCTTGGACTTTTCAGCGTCCTGCAGCAGCGGGAAGTAGAAGGCATCGCCGCCGGTGGCGATGACCTCGTTCAGGCCAAGGCCGGGAAGGCACGTATAGTCCTTGCCGGCGGTCTGCCCGGCAACCTGGAACTCGCCCTGCGCCCAGTCGCCCATGATCTGGCCGCCGGCCTTGCCGGAGATGACGAGATTGGTGGCCTGGTTCCAGTCCTGCACATTGGTGTTCTTCGCCATCTTGCGGGCATCGTCCGCGGCCTTGAACACCTTGGCGACCTCGGGTCCGGCGGCGAATTCCGCGTCCTTGTCGCGATAGACCTTCAAGAAAGCGTCCGTGCCGCCGACCGCCGTAAGCAGTACGTCGAAGGCGCCCGAGGATTGCCAGGGCTGCCCGCCGACCGCGAGCGGTATGATGCCTGCCTTCTCCAGCGCAGGGGCGGCTGCGACATATTCATTCCAATTCTTCGGCACCGGCACACCGGCCTTTTCGAAGGCCGCGTTCGACAGCCACAGCCACTGCCAGGAGTGAATGTTGACCGGCACGCAATAGATCTTGCCGTCGAGGGTACAGCCGTCGAGCAGGCTCTTCGGCTGTACGATTTCCGCCCACTTGTCCCTGGTGGCGAGATCGGTCAAATCGCGCATCAGACCGGCCTGCACCAATTCTTCCGCTTGCCGGCCGTGGTTGAACTGGGTGGCGCCCATGGGGTCGCCGCCAGTGATGCGGCTGATCATGATCGGCCGCGCCGTGCCGCCGGAGCCGGCGATAGCGCCGTCGACCCAATGATTACCTGTCGCGTCGAACGCCTTGGCGAATTCGGCGACCGCCGCCGCCTCGCCGCCCGAAGTCCACCAATGGGTGACTTCCAGATCCGTCGCTGCCGCCGGGCCGGCGAATGACAGCGCGGTTGTCACCGCCAACGCAGCGGTCATGAATTGGTATCGCATTTCGGCTCCTCCCAGAATCTGAAACGTTACAGATTTTCGATAAGGCAATTGCGGGAGGCGCGCAACCCCGAATAGCAGCGGTTCAACATTTTTTCGAGCTGCGAACAAATCTGCCCGTGCAATTGCCTTCCATTGCACGCAGCAAGGTAGGTTGCACCGCAAAAAATGACGGTTGCAATTAACGAAATCCGGCAAAATCCTGCTCCGCAGGCAATCCCTTGCCGACGTCCCAACGACTTTGCGTCGAATGGAGCGTCGCTCGTGCAGGATACCTGTCACCAACCGCTATGCGATGGCAAGTGACAATCTGTAACGTTTCAGTATATAGGGTGTTTCATCAGGCGGGCGAGCCGCGATCCGCCGATTGCCGGCCTGCACGGCAACTGCTATGCGCCTGACGGGCGGGATGAATGGACAGAGATCAGACGGAAAAGGACGACGAGGCGTCGGGACTGGGCCGGCCGACGCTGAAGACGCTTGCCTTCATGACCGGGCTAGGCGTCACCACCGTGTCGCGGGCGCTGAAGGACGCGCCCGAGATCGGCGCCGAAACAAGACGGCGCGTCCAGCTCGTCGCCAAGCAGATCGGTTACCGCCCCAACCGTGCCGGTGTGCGCCTGCGGACCGGCAAGACCAACGTCATCAGCCTCGTGCTCAACACCGAGCGCGAGATCATGAGCTTTGTCTCGGACATCATCTACGGCGTCTCGGAAGTCATCGCTGATACGCCCTATCATTTGATCGTGACGCCCTACTCACGTTCGCAGGACCCCCTGGACCCGATACGCTATCTGGTGGAAACCGGCTCCGCCGACGGCGTCATCATTTCGCGCACCCAGCCGAATGACCCCAGGGCCCGTTACATGCTGGAGCGTGGTATCCCCTTTGCCACGCATGGCCGCACCGATATGGGGCTGATCCACCCCTACCATGATTTCGACAACTACGCGTTCGCGACCGAGGCTGTGCGCCACCTGGCCGGCATCGGCCGCCGCAGGCTGGCTCTGCTGGCACCGCCAGTCGAACTGACCTACCACAGTCATACGCTGAACGGCTTCACCGATGCGCTGAGCGAGGTCGGCGCCAGTGAAATCCCGTTCAACACCGTTTCGATCGACCATTCGATCGAGCAAATCAGAATGAGGACCGCGCAACTGATGCGCCGGGACGTCAGGCCGGACGGTTTCGTCAGCAGCGCCGCTGCCGCGACACTCGCGATCGTCGCCGGCATCGAGGACGCCGGCCTCAAGCTCGGCCGGGATGTCGACGTGGTATCCAAGCAGTCGTCGGACCTGCTGCATCTGTTCCGCAGGGAATTGCTGGTCGTCAACGAGAACTTCCGGCTGGCCGGCGCGGAACTCGCCCGCTCAGTGCTGGGCTGGATCGGCGGCGCAGCACCTGGCTCCTTGCAGAGCCTGAGCGAGCCGACCGAGGTTCTGGCCTATCGCCGTCCCGACTAGAGCGGGATACGTTCAAATTGAACTGGGCATCCCGCTCCATCTATTTATCTTAGCCGCATTTCTGCGAAGCCAAGTGATTCCACTTGGCTGCAAAATGCGCGCTGCTGACTGGCAGCCTTGGGGCCGTTTGCCGCCTGTCCGGTTCTGGCCGGAAAACTCAGTAAGCCGTCGTTCGGCTGTCGACCTCAAAGCGGTCATCGGCAGCAGAACCAGCGTGCGCCACCAAACGCCACCGGCCTCTAGGAAAGCCACTCAGATCGAAGTGCTGCCGCAGCCGAGGACGGTCCTGCTAGAAAAATCATGCGGTGATCGATAGCGGCCGGCTACCGCTCAGCTCGCCATCACGCCGGACCACGGCGCCCAGTGACGCCACGTCGGACAAACGCGCCCAGTGATGCATCACGTCGCTGCTGCGATTCTCGAGGACAAAACTCGCTGCCATCCAAAATCCGCGCGCGCTTTATGAGTCCACGTTCTTAGTGTGCTATTGTTCCATGACCAAGAGCGTCGTCATCATGGTCTGAGAGAAGCAACTATGGAACGTCGACTAGCAGCTGTGCTCTTTTCCGATGTTGTTGGCTATTCCAAGCTCATGGGGACCGATGAGGTCGGCACTCACAAGTTGTTGAAGGAAATTTTCTCGGAACTGATAGCTCCCAAGACGTCTCAGTATCGCGGCCGCATCATAAAATTTATTGGCGACGGTCAACTGATGGAATTTCCCTCCGTGGTTGACGCCGTGATATTTGCCGTCGAAATACAAATGCACATGCGGCAACTGAACGAGAGCAAACAAGAACAGGATCAAATTCAGTTTCGCATCGGAATCAATATCGGCGATGTAATGATCGAGCCTGACGACATATACGGCGACGGCGTGAATCTGGCTGCGCGGATGGAGAGTGTGGCAACGCCCGGCGGTATTTGTCTTTCACAATCGGCCTATGATCAAGTATCGGACAAATTGGCCCTTGACGTCGAGGATATGGGACGGCTTGAACTCAAGAATATCGCGCGACCTATGCACACTTATTCGATATTGTTGAACGATAAAGCGCGCGCTTTCATCACCCCGGTTGAGTCTCTTGGCGCACAGCGACGGAAAGCGCTGCATGATATAATTCTAATCTTTCACGGTTCTCGATCGCAGGCCGAGTGGCAGACGTGGATACCAGAGGAGTTACGCGGCGAGGGAACTGCCGACATTCAATCGACCAGCATCAACTTCATCGGTAGACTGAAATTCCTAATTCCGGGACTATCACCAAGCAAGCAGCTCGGGGAAATCCGTCAGGTAATATCGGCGGTTCGCGCAACTCATCCGGAAAGTGCGTACAAGCTGTCAATTCTCGCACACGGCTACGCGACATCTGCCGTCACGAAGATATTGCAAGAGAACCCTCACCTCGCGATCGATAATCTGCTGCTTTCCAGATCAGTCGTGCATCCCAAGTTCAACTGGGATCAAGTGAGTTCTCAAATCAAGGGATTGGTCTTGAACGAATGTGCGACGCGTGATGCCTGGCCGCTCGCCGTTCGGTCGTTCAATTGGCGCTTCGGAGCTACAGGCGTATTCGGATTTCATTCGCCGAGGGTAAAAGACCGTTTTCACCCCGTCCAATACAACCAGCTCCTGACCAAGAAATTCGTCAAGACATTCTGGGCGCCATTCTTTTACGATTCAGAAATCGTTCAACCTCCAGATAGCGACCGAAAGATCGATTTTCCCGCATATTTCTGGTGGCTCGGCGCACCGCTTAAGGTCGCGCTCGGGACTTTTGTGGGAATTACGCTATTGCTTGCCGGGGGAATAGCACAATTCCTGGCGAACGACTTCAGTTTCAACAGTAACAATATCATTTGCCGCTGCCTGAGAGTGGTCGCCACGCCACCGAACGACGTGGATATCGGGGCATTGGCGTGGTTCGAGAAGGACTCAGGCGCGCTATCAAAATGGGCGATCCAACGTTCTGTTGATCATGCTAAAAGCAGCGAGCGGTATACATTCGAACCGAACGTTCTCCTGAGGGACTACAAGGGGACACGGGAAGCTGTTGAAGAGGCCCTGAACGAATTCCGCGCCTCCAACGTCGTTGCAGTTGTGGGACCAATGACTTCGGAATTGGCATACTATGCGAAAAAGTGGGGCAACGTGCATAAGACGCCCGTCATTACGGCGAACGCATCGGCCGCATACCTTACGCAAGAAGGGGTGGCCGACTATTTCTTCCGCGTTTCAATGTCCGATGCTGCAAGGGTCGAGGCGCTGGTAGATTGGATGGTCGGCAATAAGCGAGACCTGAGCCCGTATATCATTCACGAATGGAAGGCTTTGGGTTCCTCAGCGGACGAGCCTGAGAGCTACGGCATGCAACAAGCTTCGGTGGCCATCAGGCATATGCCCGAAACGGCGCTTGAGACGACGACCATCAGATACACGAGGGGTGACAAACGTTCGATGGAAGAGGCGGTCCAGCGCGTATTCAACGATGCTGGCAGACCGATCGCGATCTTCGGATACACGGACGACATCGTCTACATAATTGCGAACCTGCACAAAAGAGGGGTCACGAACGACATCTATCTGACTGGGACCTACAACAAGAAAATCGCCGAAGCCGGCTTTCCCTATGCTGATAAAGTGCATGTCGTTTCCGACGTTGTATCAGAAGAAGGATATGCCACGCAGATGGCAGATTTCAAGGTCGAGTATGACAACGACAGTAAGAAGCCTCCCAACCTTGATTATGATGTTGTGGCCGCCTACGCGTATGACGCGACGAGCATCGTTTTGGATGCTATACAAGAAGCCGTAAACAATTCCTGTCTGGGATATGTAAATGGTCGCCTGGTTGCCGAACACCTTAGGCGTACTCCTCCCAGGCAGCGAAAGATCGTAAATACCACCTTTCTTCACAACAGACAGGAAGTCTTCATTCCCCTGGCCCGGTACAAGATTGGGACAGATAACAGGTTGGTTAGAGGTATAGATTGACGTCAATGAGGTGATCTATGCGAGCGCATGCAATGTCTCATTGTGTACTGGGCAGTCCTGCAATGAAGAACATCGTAGAAAAAAGATGGGTAAGATCATCGAGGATCTCGCTGCGAGCGTCGATATTGGCGCTTCTGCTACTCATTATTGCGAGCGACTTTTATCACCCTCGTGCCGACTACCAAACGCTCCACGATCTCAAGATCGATTGGCCGGATTTTGCGACGGACGCGGACCTTCAACAGAGGCGCAGCACGCTATTCGACGGCGGCCCAGCTGAGTTGCTGCTTGCACCTGTACTTAAGGAAATTGACAAGTCGCAAGTGCCGGTTTTGGTGCCAGCGGATTTGTTTTCGAGATACGCAAATTCATTACAGGATGGAGAAGAAGTGGGGAGCCTGGGAGCCCAATTCGAGTACATCCCTACTGACAGCGGTTTTGCGGCTGTTTTCAAAGGCAAGGAGTTTGATTTCGTTTGCCGCGGATACAGCAAGACATTGCTGACGGAAGGCTATACCGTCGAGGCACTGGGAAAGGAGACCGAGCCCAAGATACACGGAAACAGTCTCGGTGGGCACATAGCGACGTTTATGAGGTACGGGGCATCCTACGCGTGTGAGACAATCTGTAGAGAGGCAATGTGGGACGCGCAGGAATCATGTGTAGACGAAAGTACACTCCTATCCCTCGTCAAGAGTCTGGTGGCGATCGGACCAGTCAGATGACGAGCAGGAACGAATTGCCGTTGGCCGCAGCGCTTTCACTGGTGCTGTTAACAACGGCGACAATTCCTCTTTCAACGGACGTTGCCTCGGCGACGAAGCATGCTTGCTGGTATTACGCACCCGGCAATCTGATCCCTGACACGGGAAAGCCGTCTGACGAGAGGTTGGGAGACGGGACCAAGCTAAATGAGCTCGACTGGGGCGAGCCGCACGGACTCAATCCGATCCCTGGAGCAAGAGGTATCGCTCAGTCCCAGGTATACAATCCAGGCGGCTATAATACGCCGGGCGATGAATGTGATGCGTCCAATTTTTCTGGTCCTGATAGGGACAACTATTGCGAGTTGCGTATTGGAAAAGACAGGTGGGCCATAGGTTGCAAACCCGGTCCCACGCATGCGGGGCTCGACATCAAGGCCGGAACTCGAGACGACTGCCTTCTCATGAGGATTGCTCAGGAGAGGATTTTGAATAACGGCGAAGATCCCAAAATTGCTGATCTTGTGGCGGTGCAGGCCGTGCAAGACGGAGTTATTACCACTATTGGAACGTTTTCAGTCGACTTAGTATCGATGGGTCGCCTTTACCGTTACATGCATATCAACATGAAAACAATACAGGTAAAACTTGGCGACTCCGTCAACAAGGGAAAGATTCTTGGTTATATGTATGATGATTACAATAAAAGTGAAGGATATTGGACGACATTTCATCTTCACTGGGAGATCAGGTTCCCTATGAACGGCGAAGAGGTTTTTCTTCCGCCCTATATGGCATTTATCCGTTCCAAGGAGCGTACACTAAACGCCACATGTCAGCTTGTGCAATAACCCGGACGGGATGGTCTTTGAGTTGCATACCTAGGCCTTGTCCCGACACTAATTTGCTTCATCACACAGTGGGGGGGTTCCCGTGTCTGACCAGATACTACGCAAGGGATGGAAATCCAAAATGCGTGTGCCTGCCTTACCTGTTGTATTGGCACTTTCGCTTTGGCTGACGTGTATGGATGGGAAGGTTGCCGCGGAAACAAACCAAGCGACAGGATACGTTTCGAGCGAACTCGTTGGCCCCTTTGTTGCGGATCCTCGCGTTGTCTCCGAACTCGATTGTCCCAGTCCGTCGGAGGTCGATTCTTCCTGCGATGGCCCTCTGAATTTTGAAACTCTCATTCGCGGGCAGTTCAAGTCATTGCAGACCAAGGACCGTCCAGGGAGCAATCCATTTCATGCTCCTGAAGCGGCCTTAATCGTTTCAACAATCGAGTCTGACCTTCAGGAGCTGGGCATCGAAGCAGGCGCCACGGGGTTTCAAATCAGCAAGGACGTGCTTACTGATCCGGGGTCGCGGATTGAGCTTGTTGGAGTGATCAACCGGATGGATCGGCAATTCCTCCGGGACCATACAGAGAGTATCTGCGGAGAGATAAGCGCTATCTATCGATTTTCCTATTCAATCCGTAAGGGGCGCGCTGAGTCGCGCCTGCCGATTACCATGAACATCGTGTTTCCTGCCTCGGCAGGCAACGTGACTTGCCAGATGGCGGCCAAACGCTGGCTTGCGGCCATCGCACACTCACCGAACCGAACGCCCGAAGAGATAGCAAAGGATCTTGTGGACCCGGCATCTGGTGCATTGTCCACACTCGTAGGTGGCAGGATTGCACGTCTTGAGTTGAACATGCAGGTTTATCGAAAGCCTGCATTTTATGCCGAGGATTTCGGCAGCGAAGCGGCGTATGTAATTCGCGTATTTCGCTGGAACGCTGCCTCCTCCCGGTTTGAGCCAACAGAGTTGCCAAATCAGGTAGATCGCAACTCATTGCTTTGCGCGCCCTCAGATTCCGAAGCGATTTGCCGGACCAAACGGTCGAACCGAGCCCAACTCATCGCCTATTTGCAGCAGCCCTATACCGTCTCCGAAGTCGACAAGGGGCTGTTGAATGTTCCGAGCTCGCTGGGAATCCTATCGCGGCGAGCTGTTTCCATTTCACCTGGCGGGTCGCATCGTTCCGCCAACCAGCCATATTGGAATTCGATACGAGACGATCAGCAGGTTATCTCAGACGCGGAAATTTCCAACGCGATCGATCGAGCCAAGTCGGCCGGAATCCCGCTCTCGTACATTCGCAATGTCGAAGATTTCCGATCCCGCCTTAACGATAGCACCTGTACGGGTTGTCACCAGACCAGGGCCATCGCCGGGTTCCATTTTCCGGGCGCCGACCGGCTCGACACGCCCCGCTCAAACGCGGTCCTGCTGGCGGGGTCACCCCATTTCTACGGCGACCAACCCCGACGCCTTGAAATTGTCCGACGTATTGCTCAGAGCAAGGACGGCCGTATTCCGGCTGACGAACTGGCAACAGGTTACAGCGCGCGCCCCGAGGCAAGGTTCAGCCAGGAATTCAAGTCAACCGCCTTCATCGGTGGATGGGGCGGGACGTGCCTAATGCCGGAAGCTCGAAGCAAAAGTGCTCGAGATTGGGGATGCAAACCTGGTCTCAAATGCGAACAGGTATTCTGGTCAGAGAATGATCCGGGTGTGGGCACCTGTGTGCCAGATGGCAGGCAGGAGATTGGTGATGCCCTGCAGCGTGGAGATATCACTACGGCGGCATTCGGACTCGACGTGTACCAGCGTACGATGCCTGAACCAGTGAAGGATGGCGACACCCGGATTCCGGCCTCAGCCCTGCCGGCCAACCCGCCGCCCGAAAATAGCTACTATGGTCACCATCAAGAATATTATGAGGGGCAAGCTCCCGCGGAAGCGGAACCCTGTGAGAGTACGCCGCCAGATCCGAAATGTTACGATATTCGGCGTGATCACCGCACAGGTGGATTTCCTAGCGGTGCGTTGAGCTTGTCCGAGTGCATTGGTCTGCCGCAAGAAGCCACATGCGGCCTAACTGCATCTAGCGGCTTCAACGCCTGCCTAGCACGGATTGCCGAAGATCAGTCTTACGATGTCAAGCTGTGCTTCGACTATTTCACGTCCTACAGCGGAATTCGTGCGTGCGACATCGCTAATCCGTGTCGTGACGACTACATCTGCACTCGCCCCATGAAGTATACCCACTATGACTTTATAAAACGTTGGTTTAAATTAACTTTCTTCCCATATTTTCGTGAAGTCCTCGACCGACCCTACGATCCCCACGACTACGGCCAGAAGCGGCCGGACAACAATTGGGTTGCTCGGAATGATCAGCGCGGCATCTGCATCCCACCCTATTTCGTGTTCCAGTTTCGCTCTGACCGTCATCCGACGCCTGAGGAGAAATGAACCTTGCCGTCTGCATCTGGGGCATCGAATAGCTGATCATCAGATGGGATCCTTGAGGTTGGCTGTTGGCGCAACCTCGCCCGAGGCTTTGACACCAGCGATGGCCGCTTCTGGAAGACATGGGACCGCCAATCAACGTCCGAGATTAGGCGCTAACCTGCCGCTCCGCTCCCCCAAGGGCCATGGAACGCGCCCGGCCCGTCGATGCGTTCGAAGCCGTGCGCGCCGAAGAAATCGCGTTGCGCCTGGATCAGGTTCGAGGTGCCGCGGCCCTGGCGGTAGCTGTCGAAATAGGCAAGCGCCGACGACAGCGCCGGCACCGGTGAGCCGGCTTCCGACGCCCTTGCCACGATGCGTCGCAGCGAAGGATGCGCTTCCTGCATCATCGCAATGAAAGCCGGCGCCATCAGGAGATTGGTGGCCGCTCCGCCGGTGCCGAAGGCGTCCGCCATCGTGTCCAGCAATTGCGAGCGGATGATGCAGCCTGCCCGCCAGATCTTGGCGATGGTCGGCATCGGCAGGTTCCAGTTGAATTCCTTCGACGCGCCGCTCATCAGCGCGAAGCCTTGCGCATAGGCTGATATCTTGCCGGCGAACAGCGCCAGTTCGAGATCGCTAAGAAGCGCGTCCTTGTCTCCGGAAATCCTGGTCACGCCGCCTTTGCCATAGGCGTTTTCGGCGGCCAGGCGCTCGTCCTTGATCGACGACAGGACGCGCGCCGCCACTGCGGCCTCGATCGCGGTGGCCGGAATGCCGAGCTGCTGCGCCTCGATCACCGACCATTTGCCGGTGCCCTTCTGGCCGGCACGGTCGAGGATGATGTCGACCACCGGCTTGCCTGTCTTCGGATCGTCGGCCGCCAGCACCTTGGCGGTGATCTCGATCAGATAGGAGTTGAGCCGGCCCTTGTTCCAGCCGGCAAACACCTGTGCGATCTCCTTCGGCCCCATGCTTAACCCGTCGCGCAAGATGCCGTAGATCTCGGCGATCATCTGCATGTCGGCATATTCGATGCCGTTATGGATGGTCTTGACGAAATGCCCCGCGCCATCGGTGCCAAGCCACGCCGCACAGGGCTCATCCCTGAACTTGGCCGAAATGGCGGTCAGCACCTTTTCGACGCGTTTCCAGGACTCTTCCGTGCCGCCGACCATGATCGACGGTCCATGGCGCGCGCCTTCCTCGCCACCGGACACGCCCATGCCGATGAAGGTGAGACCCGAATCGGAAAGCTCGGAAAAGCGCCGCATCGTGTCACGGAAATTGGCGTTGCCGGCATCGATGACGATGTCGTTGGCCGACAGCACGCCGCGCAGCGCCGCGATCTGCTCGTCGACCGGCTTGCCGGCCAGTACCATGATGATGATCGGCCGCGGCGGCCGGATGGCGGCGGCGAGTTCCTCCAGGCTGTAGCAGGGCACCACCATGTTCTTCAGCGCCCCGGCATTCTCGACGAAGGCGTCGGTGCGTGCCGCGGTGCGGTTGAAGACGGCTATGCGGTGCCCCTTCTCGGCGATATTGAGCGCCAGGTTGGAGCCCATCGTGCCAAGGCCGATCAGGCCGATTTCGGCTTTTTCCATCGTTTCTTCCCTGCTTCGGATCTGTTGTTGAGGCAGCGATTTGTGGCGCTGCCCATTCTTCCCCCAGATGCCATTCTTCCCGGGATGTTTGACGGGCCTTCAAGGCCGCGTCAACCGCCTCGTCGAATTGTGTGCAGACCGCCAGCTTGTCCTCACGGCCTGATGTCGATCGGCGCCTCGATCTTCACGATCTCGAAATCCGAGATGAGGATATCGAGCCGCGCCGTCCATCGGCCGGGGACCGGGACGACGAGATCGTCGACGCGCCAGGTGCCGTCGCCGCGCTTTGTCGCCGCGCGTTTGATCGGCTCGATGCCGGAGTCGGGTTTTGACAGCACCAGCGTCACTTGGCTTGCATCGAGCGGGCCGAAATCGCCGGTCATGATGACGATCGAGGCGGCAACCGGTCCAACATGGCCGGGCGTGATGCTAAGGTCGGCCATCGCCTTCGGCGTGTGGATATGCACGGACGCCGGCTGCACTGCTGCGATCGCCAGGGCGCGTGGCGGCGGCGTGAAGCGCCAGCCGGCGGCAACGCCGAAGATCGCCAGAACGATCAGCATTTCAATGCCGATCGAGCGGCACAATCTCCTCTGGACTTCGGTCTCTCCCGCTTCGGCCGGACCGGTCAGCTTCCAGCGATTGATGACGGCGAGCGTGAACAGAAAGAACAGCAGCGCCAGCTTGATCAGCAGCAGCCGGCCATAGGTACTCTCGAGCAAAGCTGCGGGCGCCTGCACCTGGATGACAGCCAGCACGATGCCGGTGGCGGCAAGCACGGCCACGACGGGCAGGATCGCTTGGGAAAACCGGCGCAGGAAAGGCGCGGCCTCGACCGGTTTCCGCCTCATGGCGAGACCGAGCGGCGCCAGCGCCCCGGCCCAGAACGCGATACCGGCGCCGTGCAGAAACACCATCGGCCTTGTCAGCCATTGCGGTTCGGCGGCACTTGCATGCCCGCTGGCGGCGAGGGCGGCACCGACACCGGCCAAGCCGGCAAGGGCAAACAGTTTTGCGCCGCCGCGCGGCCCGACCAGCGACAGCAGGCCCAGCCCGAGCGCCACCAGCGCGACCAGCACCGTCCAGCCAAAGCTGGTGCCGAGCCCTGCCTGCCAGACGCCCGGCTGTGCCAGCCGGGCGAACGGTGCACCGAGCGCGTCCAGTCCCTGCAAGCCGAGCGACAACGGCGCCGCGACGAGGCCGCACAGGATCGCGGCGATGACGATGCGTCGGCCAGAATGCCCGCCCTTCGCCAACCAGGCGATGGCAAAGGCGCCGCCGACGCCGATAAAGAGGCCGATATAGAGAAAGACCTTGCCGATCCAGATTGCCGACCTCAGGCCCCGGTCGACAGCTTCGGAGACGGCCGGCGCAGCACTCGGCGCGCCGATGGAAAACAGCACCGAGCCGCCGACCGGATGGCCATCGGCGGAAATCACTCGCCAGCTCAGCACATGCGTGCCGGATCCGAGCGTTTGCGGATTGTCGATCTCGATCGTCTGGCCATTGAGCCGAAAGGACGTCAGCGGAACCGGCGTCCCGTCAGGCTGCACCAAGGTCAGCACCAGCGGCGAGGCCGGCTCGCTGAAGGTCAGCGAGAACTGCGCCGGGTTCTGCGCAAGCACGGCGCCGTCCGCCGGCTCGGTTGTGATCAGCGCCGCGTGGGCGAAGGCCGGACTTGGCGCGGCAATGGCGGCAAATAGCACGATCGCAGCCAGCAGGCAGATCGCAGGTCGGCCGGTTGTGCAGACCGTTCGCAGCAGGGATGCAGCACTCATGTCACGACCACAAAGACAGCGGCGCGCTCTTTCGAACAAGGCCCGCCGCCAAAAAATCATTTCTTCGGCGCAAGCTTGAGGCCGGGCGCCGGATATTCCAGCGCGTCCTCATCCTGCCCGGCCGCTGGAATCTCGATCCAGCGTTCGGCGGCGCCGTCGCATTCCTGCACCACCGGGAAGTAGAGCGTTTGACCGGCAGGCAGGTCCACCGCCAGTGTGCCGCGGAAGTCGAATTCGTCGTAGAATTCGTCCGGCAGGCTGCCGCCGCTCCAGTCGACTTCCCTAGCGCCTGACGTCACCGTCTCATCATAGAGCTGGTAGGATTTCTCGTACTTGCCCTTCTTGACCTGCAGCGTCCAGCCCGCCTTCGGCATCGGCTTTACCGAAATCACCCCTTCCGGGATTTGCACGCGCACGGCGGTCGTCGCCTTGCCCGCGCAGCCATGCGGCACGCGCAGGATCGCCTTGTAGGTCGAGCCGACCGCTGCTTCCTGGGTTTCGAGCGTGACGTGAGCGAAAGCCGTGCCCGTCCCGAGAGCGAGAAGCGCGCAGGCCGACAAAAGATACGTGTTCATGATGGTTCCTCAAATTTCGAATTGTCCGGATCTGGCCGGGTCAGTTGGCGTGCCGGATCAGTTATCATGATTGTCCATGCCGCCGGTTTCGCCGATGCCTTCCACGGCGAAGTCGACAGTGACGCTGCCGGCCTTCTCGAAGGTCAGCGTGGCTGGAAAGGTCTCGCCTTGCTTCGGTTGCCGTTTCAGCCCGACGAACATCAGATGATAGCCGCCGGGTGACAGCGCGACCTTGGCGCCGGCCGGGATTTCGAGGCCGCCGCTGACCGGCCGCATGGTCATGACGCCGTCCTTGACGCCCATTTCGTGCAGTTCGGTCCTGTCCGACACATCGGAGGAAATCGACAGCAGCCGATCCGGCGAACTGCCGGTGTTGGTGACGGTAAAATAGCCGCCGGCCACCTTGGCGCCGAGCGGCGTGGCGCGCGACCAGGGATGCCCGATCTCGAGGTCGCCAATCCTGAACTCATGCGCGAAAACGGCTTGGGCGCTGACGAACAGGAGGGCGAGGAGGAACACGGTGATGCCGAGCCGCTCCTCGAAGCTGTGCAGGAAGAGGCTGTTGCGGCCGAACCGCGCGCGGAAAGAATGAGACATGGTAGCTCCAAGAATTGAGAGATAGCGCCGGTGGCCGGTCGCGAACAGTTTCGATTGTGGACGGACGCGCCCGCGGAAGGTTCCGCGAGTCTAACCGAAAGCGATCAGGCCGACGCCGGCGGCGCGCGCGGATTCCACGGAGAGCGGTCGCGGGCAAAGTCGAGATGCCTGAACGCCGGCAGCACAAAGGCGACGGTTTCGACGGAAAAGTTGCCGGCCACCGTGGCGGCAGCGGGTGGCGGCGCATAGGCAGCCGCGGCCACACCGCAGCCAAGCATGCAGCAAGCCGGCATGTGCTGCTGCGGATCGCCGCCTGGAAGCTGGGCCGCGCCCTCCTGGGTGCAGATGACATTGCCGAAAGCGTCGAGTTGCGAAGCATTCGGGCTTAAGCCGAAGGCGAATGCGCCAAGCACCGACTGGAGCACGAGCAAATAGGCCGCAGCGAACGCGGCCGGCATGCTCCATCGTCTCCGCCGGATATTCAAAGACCTGCCTCTTCACGCAGCAACGGCCAGATATCTAGCACGGGCTCAGCAGGTGGAAAATCGCCAAATCACTGCTGCGGCAACGCGGCGCTTTAAGCCCGTTGCGGCTGCTGGCCTTCCGGAATCGACGTCAGCAGCGTGTGCCGCGCCGACTTCAGATGCTTGCGGCAGGCGGCGTCGACCTTGTCGGGATCGCGCGATTTGAGCGCTGCGATATAGGCCAGATGCTCCGCGACCGCCACTTCGTTGCGCTCGCGCTCCTGCGCCTTGTTCCACTGGTAGTGGTAGTGGAAGATCATGGCGATGACGTCGTAGAAATCGACGATGAAGCGATTGTGCGACGCGCGGTGGATCAGCCGGTGAAAGCGCTCGTCGAGCTCCGAGAATTCGTTGAAGCGCGTGGCGATCTCACGCGCCAGCAGGCGATGCTCGTCTTCCAGGAGGTCGAGGTCGGCCCAGACCGGGCCGTCTTCCGGCAGGGCGGCAAAGGCGGCGGCCGAGCGCAGTTCGAACATCTCGCGGATTTCGGTCAATTCCAGCGCGAAAGCGCGGGTAAAACCTTTCAGGACCCAATGGCTGTTGCGGCGCTTCTCGATCAGCCCGAAGCGGGAGAAGCGGATCAGGAACTCGCGCACGCTGGTGGTGCCGACGCCGATCTCGCGCGCTAGCTCGAGCTCGTTGATCTGCATGCCGGGCTCGGCGCCGCCGGCAAGCAGCCGTCGCATGAAAGAGCGCTCGATGATCTGCGACAGCGTGTCAGTCTCTTCCTCGGGGAAAAAGTCGTCCGGCCGCGGCACGCGCAAGACCGTCTTGCTGCGCTTGTTCCAGGCGATCAGCCCCGTTTCTTCCATCCGCGCAAGGATGGTGCGGATCGTCGTGCGGCTGACGCCGAGCAGCGTGCCCAGTTCGGGCTCCGACGGCAGGCTTTTCGTTTCATCGAGCAGCCGCAGACCGCGATTGTAGGCGTCCTTGTAGACGTTGTTGCTCTTCGACATCCCCTGCCCCGTTGCGCGCCGGCGCTTGCGGCGGTCGGCTTGAAGCGCGATATGACAAATGTTCCTATCGCAGGCGCCCAAAAAAGCGGAATCGCTTTTCAGAAGTCAGCCTGGTTTCAGTGTCCGGTCGTCTGCGCATCCATAGGATGCGCGCGGCGCTGTCACGAAAAAACAATTGACGCAAAACTGTTTTTTCACGATAAAAGACATTAACTGTTAACAGGCGCGTGTCAATCCGCTAGCGCATCCCAGGAACACCCAGGAAACTGCCCGTGAACGCCGCAAACAGCATTCTTCTGTCTCCCGCCGACAATGTCGCGGTCGCCAATGGCCGCATCGAGATCGGCGCGGTCCTGCCGGGCGGCGCCATCGCCACGGCGTTGATCGAACCCGGCCACAAGGTAGCGATCAAGCCGATCGCCGCCGGCGAGGCCGTGGTCAAATACGCTCAGGCGATCGGCCGCGCCACTGAAGCCATTGCGCCCGGCGAGCATGTTCATTCGCATAATCTGGTCTTCGAGTCCGGGCGTTTGCCGGTGGTGCCGCCGAGCGAAGCCGTGCACGCGACCGAGGCCGACCGCGCCCGCACCTTCATGGGCTACCGTCGCGCCGACGGCCGTGCCGGCACGCGCAACTTCATCGGCATTCTCGCCAGCGTCAATTGCTCGGCCACCGTTTGCCACGCCATCGCCGACGAGGCGAACCGCACGCTGCTTCCCAGATATCCGGGGATCGACGGCTTCGTCCCCATCGTTCACGGCCAGGGCTGCGGCATGAGCGCCACCGGCGACGGCATGATGGTGCTGCACCGCACGCTGGCCGGCTATGCCCGCCATCCGAATTTCGGCGGCGTGCTGATGGTCGGCCTCGGCTGCGAGGTCAACCAACTCACCCTCTATGGCCAGAAGGGCGTCGCCGCGGGGAAACGCCATTTCAACATCCAGGAAGCCGGCGGCTCGCGCAAATCGGTCGAAAAGGCGATGCTGGTGCTGGCCGAGATCGCCGAGGAGGTCGGTAAGCTTGAGCGTGAGCCGATCCCGGTCAGCGAGATCGTCGTCGGCCTGCAATGCGGCGGCTCGGACGGCATGTCCGGCATCACCGCCAATCCGGCACTGGGCGCCGCCGTCGATATCCTGGCCGGCGTCGGCGGCATCGGCATCCTCTCCGAGACGACGGAAATCTACGGCGCCGAGCATCTGCTGGCCTACCGTGCGGCGAGCCCGGAGATCGCCGCCAAGCTGGACGGCTATGTGAAGTGGTGGGAAGACCATGTCGCCAAGCACGGCGCTTCCATCGACAACAATCCGTCACCCGGCAACAAGCGCGGCGGCCTGACCACCATTTTGGAGAAGTCGCTGGGCGCGGTCGCCAAGGGCGGCCAGACGCCGCTCAACGGTGTATTCGGCTATGCCGAGAAGGTCACCGGGCACGGCTTGCTGTTCATGGACACGCCCGGCTACGACCCGGTCTCCGCCACCGGCCAGGTGGCGGGCGGCGCCAACGTCATCGTCTTCACCACTGGCCGCGGTTCCTGCTTCGGCTGCCGGCCGACACCGTCGATCAAGGTCGCCAGCAACTCGACCATGTACCACGTGATGGAAGAGGACATGGACGTGAATTGCGGCGTCATCGCCTCGGGCGAAAAGACCATCGCCGGCATGGGCCGCGAGATCTTCGAACTGATCGTCGAGACGGCTTCCGGCCGGAAGACCAAGAGCGAGGAGTTCGGCTACGGCGACAACGAGTTCGTGCCCTGGCACCTCGGCGCGACCCTCTAGAAACAGCCACTAACTGACTCAAGACGACGGGCCCGGCAATGGCCGGTGGGAGGCTTTGTATGAAGAAACGCCGTGTGGGCAGCACCGCGCTGGAAATAACCGAGGTCAGCTTCGGCGGCGCGGCGGTCGGCGGCCTCTACCGAGCTTGCCCGCGCGACGCGGCGATGCAGACGCTGCAGGTCGCCTGGGATGCCGGCTTGCGCTATTTCGATACCGCGCCCTTCTACGGCTTCGGCCTCTCGGAACGCCGCTTCGGCGATTTCCTGCGCGACAAGCCGCGGGACTCCTACGTGCTGTCGACCAAGGTCGGGCGCCTGTTGCGGCCGGTGCCGGAAGATCAGATTCCGGACCATTCCTATGTCGATCCGCTGCCCTTTGCGCTCGACTACGACTATTCCTACGACGGCATCATGCGCTCGGTCGAGTTCAGCTATGCGCGGCTTGGCCTCAATCGAATCGACATCCTGTTCGTCCACGACATCGGCGTCTACACGCATTGCGTCGAGAAAACGAAGCTGCATTTCCGCCAGTTTATGGATGGCGGGCTGAAGGCGCTGGAAGAGCTGAAGTCGTCCAAGGTCATTTCCGCCTACGGTCTTGGCGTCAACGAGGTTCAGATCTGCCTCGATGTGCTGCATCGAGCGCCGCTCGACTGCATCCTGCTGGCCAGCCGCTACTCACTGCTCGACCGCACCGCCGAAGCCGAATTGCTGCCGCTTTCCCGACAACGCCAGACCTCGCTGATCATCGGCGGCGTCTTCAATTCCGGCATCCTGGCAACGGGCCCGGTGCCGGGCGCCCATTTCGATTATCTGCCGGCCACCGCGGACATTCTCGGCCGCGTCCGGGCGATGGAAAAAATCGCAGCCGAGGGCGGCTACCCGCTTGCAGCGGCGGCGTTCCAGTTCCCATTGCACGAGCCTGTGGTAGCCTCCGTGCTGACGGGCACGGCCAAGCCCACCAACCTGACGCGAAATCTCCAACTGCTCGACATCCAGGTGCCGGAAACCGACTTCGCCAAATATGATCCCTACACGGTCGTTCAGCAGCTCGGCTGATGCGCTTCGGCCTTCCCTGTTCGCCGATAACTAAGCGTCAACGATTTGGTCCGGAGGCATGAAATCGCACGATCCCAAAAAAGAACGAATGTTCCACATTGACTAAAGATTGGAATTAATATTCCATAACCGTCAGGCGAGGAGGATCGGAGACATGCGGCAATGAGGATCGGCAAGAGGCTTCCTTCCAGTCGAGCCATACGGAGAGCGATACGAAACACCGCTTGCGTCGGCCGGACCGATATACTATCAAAACGGGGTAAATGTTTTTTATTGATAAAGTTCTGTTTGGGGCAACGCCTATCCAAACCGAGCTTCCGCAACGTTCACTGGGCGACTTAGGGAGGAAGTCTAATGAAATTCGTGACCAGCATTCTCAACCGCCGCGCATTCGTGGCGCTCGCCGCCGCCTCGATGCTTGCCGGCGTGATGCATTCGGCGCCGGCTTCGGCGGCGGACGTGACCATTCCGATCATCGTCAAGGACACCACCTCTTTCTACTGGCAGATCGTTCTGGCGGGCGCCCGCAAGGCCGGCAAGGACCTCGGCGTCAATGTGCCGGAACTCGGCGCCCAGGCGGAGACCGACGTCAACGGCCAGATCTCGATCCTTGAAAACGCCGTCGCCGGCAACCCGGCTGCCGTCGTCATCGCACCGACCGAAGCCAAGGCGCTCGGCAAGCCGATCGACGAGGCTGCCACCAATGTCAAAATCATCGGCATCGACTCCGGCGCCGACTCCAAGGCCTTCACCTCGTTCCTGACCACAGACAACATCCAGGGAGGTCGCGTCGCCGCCGACGGCCTGGCGGCAGCCATCGCCGAGGCCAATGGCGGCAAAGTCGAGGGCGACGTCGCCCTGATCACCGCGCTTCCGGGTGCCGGTTCGCTCGAACAGCGCGCCCAGGGCTTCAAGGAGCAGCTTGCCGCCAAATATCCCGGCCTCAAGCTCGTCGCCGACAAATATGCCGACGGCCAGGCCACCACCGGCCTCAACATCGCGACCGACCTGATCACCGCCAATCCGAACCTCAAGGGCATCTTCGCCTCCAACCTGATCATGGCGCAGGGCGTCGGTCAGGCGATCGCCGAGAACAGCCTGGCCGGCAAGGTCGGGCTGATCGGCTTCGACAGCGACGAGAAGCTGGTCAAGTTCCTCAATGACGGTGTCATTTCCGGCCTCGTCGTCCAGGATCCGTACCGGATGGGTTATGACGGCATCAAGACGGCGCTCGCTGCCTCGAAGGGCGAGAAGGTCGAGGCCAATGTCGACACCGGCGCCAACCTCGTCACCAAAGCTAACATGAAAGATCCGAAGATCGACGCGCTGCTCAATCCGAAGCTCGACTGAGCATCGGCATTGGCGCACCGTTTCCGGGGCCTCGTTGCCCCGGAAACACCCTGAAAGTGCTTCGAAACAGCCGGCTTCAATTACCTTGACGATGCGACCCGGCCAGCATCGCTACGTGCCAATCGTGAGGCCAATCTGGGAGGCCAATCTGGGAGGCCAATCTGGGAGGATTGTCATGACATCGACGGCGCAAGAACTGCATCCGGCCCCAAGGCTGGAACCGGGCAGGACGATCCTCGAACTCAAGGGACTGGAAAAGCGATATCCTGGCACGCACGCGCTGAAGCCGGTTAACCTCGCCTTCAAGGCCAGCGAAATCCACGCCATTGTCGGTGAGAACGGTGCCGGCAAATCCACCCTGATCAAGCTGCTGACCGGCGTCATGCCGCGCACCTCCGGCGACGTCATCTGGGAGGGCAAGCCGGCAGCGCTAGCAACGCCGCATGAGGCGATGGCGCTGGGCATCAATGCTGTGCATCAGGAGGTCGTTCTGTGCCGCCATCTCACTGTCGCGGCCAACATGTTCCTCGGCGAGGAGGATTCCCGTTTCGGCATCCTGCAGCAGCGTGCCATGGTCAGGGAAGCGCAGAAGATCATCGACGATCTCGGCTTCGATCTGCCGGCGCATGTCGTGCTGGGTGACCTGACCATAGGCCAGCAGCAACTGATCGCCGCCGCCCGCGCCACCGTGCGCGGCACCAAATTCCTGATCTTCGACGAACCGACCGCCTATCTTACCCGGAAGGAAGCCGACCAGCTGTTCACGCTGATCCGCCGGCTGAAGGGCGAAGGCGTCACCATCATCTATATCAGCCACCGCATGGAAGAGGTGTTCGAGCTCGCCGACCGCGTCTCGGTGCTGCGCGACGGCACGCTTGTCGGCACTAGGAACATCGCCGAGACCAACGACGCCGAGCTGGTCAAGATGATGATCAACCGCTCGATCGAGCAAGTCTATCACAAGGAGCATTTTACCCCGGGCGCGACGCTCCTCGAAGCCAGAAATCTCTCCGGCAAGGGCTTTGAAAATGTCTCGATGACGGTTCGTGCCGGCGAAATCGTCGGGCTCTACGGCCTGATCGGTGCCGGGCGCAGCGAGTTCGTCACCACGCTCTACGGCCGTCATCGCAAGTCGGCCGGCCAGATCCTCTGGGAGGGCAAGGAGGTTCAGGTCAACTCCGAACATGACGCTATCAGGCTCGGCATGGCGCTGGCGCCGGAAAGCCGCCGCGACCAGGGCCTCTGCCTCAACCTGCCGGTCGGCCTCAATCTCAATCTGCCGATCTACAAGCGCATCTCCAGCAATCTGCTGATTTCCAGCGCGCAGGAGAAGACCGAGGCGGATCGTCAGATCGCCAATCTCAGGATTAAGACGCCGACGCGCAACGCGCTCGCCTCCAGCCTGTCCGGCGGCAACCAGCAGAAGATCGTCATCGGCAAATGGCTGGCTCACGGCGCCAAGCTGTTCATCTTCGACGAGCCGACAGTTGGCGTCGATGTCGGCACCAAGGCAGAGATCTACCGCCTGTTCAGTGCGCTTTTGTCCAATGGCGCCGGCATCATCCTCATCTCGTCCTATCTGCCCGAGGTCTATGAACTGGCCGACACACTGCATGTGTTCCGGCGCGGCAAACTGGTGGCCACTCATGGTTTCCACACTGCCAACCATGAGGAGATCCTCACCCAAGCGCTGGCCGAGAAACAAGAAAAACCGGGAGGACAGATATGAGCACCGAGGCGATACCGGCCGAAAGGCCGAAACGCAACTACAACGCCCTGTTCGGGCTGACACTGCTGGCGCTGCTGGTATTGTTGTGGGTCATCCTGTCGGTGGCGACGCCGAGCTTCGCCTCCGCCAACAACATCTCGAACCTGCTGCGGCAAGGTTCGATGATCGCCATCCTGGCGGTCGGCCAGACCTTCGTCATCATCACCGGAGGTATCGACCTTTCCGTCGGCGCCGTCGTTGGCTTCGCAACCGTCATCGCAGCGATGCTGATCAATGCCGGCGTGCCGATGTTCCTCGCCATCCTGATCACCTTGCTGGTCGGCGTCGCCATCGGCCTGTTCCACGGTTTCGGCATCGTCAAGATGGGCCTGCCGCCCTTCATCATCACGCTGGCGACACTGACCTCGCTGCGCGGCATCGGCCTTTTGATGACCAACGGCAACTCGATCTCGATCAACAACGACGCGTTCCAGCTGTTTTCGCGCGGCTCGTTCCTCGGCGTCCCCAATCTGTTCTGGATGGTGATCCTCGTCGGCATCCCCGCCTACATCTTCCTGCATCACAGCCGCTGGGGCCGGTATCTATTCTCGGTCGGCTCCAACGCCGAGGCATCGCGGCTTTCCGGTGTCAACGTCCAGCGCACCATCTACATGGCCTATACGCTGTCGGGCCTGTGCGCGGCTTTCGTCGGTGTGCTGCTCGCGTCGCGCATCGGCATCGGCAATCCGACGCAGGCGGAGGGGTGGGAATTGCAGGCGATCGCCTCGTCGGTGATCGGCGGCACCTCGCTGTTCGGCGCCGTCGGCTCGGTGCACGGACCGCTGCTCGGCGCCTTCATCCTCGCCACCATCAACAACGGCGCTAATCTTTTGAACGTCAATGCCTTCTGGCAGCGCATCATTACCGGCGTGCTGATCATCGTCATCGTCTATTTCGACGGCCTGCGCCGCCGCGGCAAGTAGATCATCTTAACAACCGCTGGCCCGGCGATAGCCGACGGGCTGCGGTGCAATGAATCGACTGGATCAAAGCATGAAAGCCGTCGTCTGCCGTTCGCCCGGTGAGCTTGTTCTGGAAGAGCGCCCAACGCCGAGCACACCACCGCCGGGCTGGGCGCTGGTCGCGGTCAGTCATGTCGGCATCTGCGGCACCGATTATCACATCTTCGAGGGCAAGCATCCGTTCCTCGCCTATCCCCGCATCATGGGCCATGAAGTGTCGGGAACCGTGATCGAGGTCGGAGAAGGCGTCGATCTGGCCGTCGGCGAACCGGTGATCATCAACCCCTATCTCGCCTGCGGCAAATGCATCGCCTGCCGGCAGGGAAAGCCGAATTGCTGCGTCAGGATCGAGGTGCTCGGCGTCCACCGCGACGGCGCCATGCGCGAGCGGATCCTGGTGCCGGCGCAAAATCTCTATCCGGCAAACGGCCTGTCGCTGGCCGACGCCGCCGCCGTCGAATTCCTGGCGATCGGGGCGCATGCCGTGCGCCGCTCGCTGGCTAATCCCGGCGCGCGCACGCTGGTCATCGGCGCCGGGCCGATCGGGCTCGGCACGGCGCTGTTTGCCCGTATCGCCGGTCTCGACGCGACGCTGCTCGACATGAGCGCGGAAAGGCTGGGCTTCGCCGCAAGCGAACTCGGCTTCGCCACCCTCGACGGTTCGCGGCAGTCTGCGACCGATCTGGTGCGCGAGGCGACCGGCGGCGAAGGTTTTGACGTGATTTTCGATGCCACCGGCAACACCCAGTCCGTCCAGTCGGCCTTCGCCCATGTCGCGCATGGCGGGACGCTGGTCCTGGTCAGCGTCGTCAAGGACGACATAGTCTTTTCCGACCCCGAATTCCACAAGCGCGAGATGACGCTCATCGGCAGCCGCAACGCGCTGCGCGCCGATTTCGACCATGTCGCCGCTTCGATCCGCAACGGCGCGGTGCCGCTGACAAAGCTCGTCACCCATCGCACGACGCTTGGCGACACACCGCGTGATCTTGCCCGTTGGGCGCACGAGAAATCCGGCCTGATCAAGGCCGTCATCCAGGTCGGATGAACGCCCTAACGCGAGATGCGTCAAAACAGGGCATCCGGTTTGTTATTATTCCACTTGGCTGCAAAGATGCACCAAGGTGTGTTGAGATTCAGGTCAGGCCGAGTCGGAGTCGAAGACGGGCGCGAAGCGACCAAACAGGTGGGTTCCGAGAACCGGAACCCAGCGTACTTTTGGGTACGCAAGTACCGGAAGCGCAGGAAACCGCCATTTGCAGGCTGGCCTCACCTGAATATCAACACACCTTAAAGCGCCGATAATTTGAGCTCGACCCGCTCGGCCGGAAACCGCGTTTCGGCGAACTGGATCGGCTGACCGTCCGGCGTGACGTTGACAGCGACCGTGACCAGCACGATGGCGCCGGGCTGCAGATCGAGATCGGCAAGGTCGGCGGCGTCGGCGTGGCGGGCCGACAACACCGTCGATTGCCTGAGATAGTCGCCAATGCCGAAACGCTCGAGCGAGGCGGTGATAGATCCGGTTTCGGCCATGGCTGCATCGATGCCCGCGAAGCGTTCTGCGTCGAACCAGCCGGTGGCCCGCGAGACCGGCTGCCCATCGGCTTCGCCGCGTGTCTCAAGGCGTATAACACTCGAACCCTTGGCAAGCCCCAGCCCTTCGGCGACGCGCCGGCTGGCCGGCTCGACCGCCGCTTCGAGCAGCACGCTGCGGCGCTCCAACGCCTGCCCTTGCAGGCCCGCCGAAAAGCGGGTGCGCGCGCCGATCGGATAGGACAGCCGCTTGCGCGACAGCACGAAAGTGCCGCGCCCCTGCTCGGCCCTGAGCACGCCATCCTGCACAAGTGCTGCGATGGCGCTGCGCACCGTATGGCGGTTGACGCCATAGCGCTCGGCCAGTGCGACTTCCGGTGGCAGCGCGGCATTCTCGGCAAACTCGCCGACGGCGATCGAATGCAGGATCTGGTCGGCTATCTGCCGCCACAGTGAGATGCCGGTGCGCCGCTCTAAGCTGCTGGCCATCTGCTGACCGATCATCTCTTTGCCCCGATCTTTTTCGCCCTGTCATCCATCCGTCATGGACACGCTCTAGAGAATAGGTATAATTTGTATAATTGTCTACATCATTATACAAATTTGCAACGAGAAGGAATGGCCGCCATGCGAGGACAGGAAGCGCGCGAACAGGCTGAGCGCAAGGCCGTCATGGCGACGCTGGCGCAATCGACCGGCGACGATATCGTCCGCCTCTGGAACGAAGCCGGCCTGCCTTCGGAAGCGGAACTCCTGCGCGGTCCCGAAACCGGCCTGGTCACCGTGCGTGGCCGCATCGGCGGTGGCGGCGCGCCGTTCAATGTCGGCGAGGCGACGGTCACCCGCGCCGCCGTCCGGCTCACATCCGGGCAGGTCGGCCACTGCTATACGATGGGCCGTGACAAGCAGAAAGCAAAACTGGCGGCGATAGCGGACGCGCTCTGGCAGGATCCCGCCCGCCGTAACGAGGTCGAGACCAAACTCATTGCGCCGCTGCAGGCCGAACTGGCCAGCGCACGTGAACGGCGGCGCGCCGAGACGGCGGCAACGAAGGTCGATTTCTTCACCATGGTACGCGGAGAAGACTGATGGATATCGCAACGCAAGCGATCGAGGGCGGCTTTTCCGATCCGGTGTTCGACGCCCAGACGGTGTTCCGCGCCGTGATGGATGCGATGGCGCGGCCAGGCACCCTGCAGCCCCTGCCGATCTTTGCCCGCCCGCCGGCACCACTGTCGGCCACCGCGGGCGCCATCGCGCTGGCGCTGTGCGACAACGACACGCCGCTCTGGCTCGATCTCGCTTTGCAGGCCCCAGCAGCGGTGAGATCCTGGCTTGGCTTCCACACCGGCGCGCCGCTGGCCAATACGCCGGCCGACGCGCATTTCGCGCTGATCGCCACGCCGGCCGAGATGATGGCGCTCGACGGCTTTTCGCAAGGCACCCAGGACTATCCCGACCGCTCCACGACGCTGATCCTGCAGGTCGGCGATCTCGTTTCAGGCGCCCCTCTGTTGCTCGAAGGTCCTGGCATCGAAAGAACCGCGACAATCGCGCCGGCGCAGATGCCGCGCCACTTCGTCGAGCAGTGGAAGCAGAACAACCAGCGTTTTCCCCGTGGCATCGACATCGTCCTCGCCACCCCTGACGGCGTTGCCTGCCTGCCGCGCACGACGCGCATCAAGACGATGGAGGCGTGATATGTATGTCGCGGTAAAAGGCGGCGAAGCCGCAATTGCCAACGCCCACGCCCTGCTCGCCGACCGCCGCCGCGGCGACCGTTCGGTGCCGGCGCTTCGCCTCGACCAGATCGTCGAGCAACTGGCGCTCGGCGTCGACCGGGTGATGAGCGAAGGCTCGCTCTACGATCGTGAATTGGCGGCGCTGGCCATCGTTCAGGCGCGCGGCGACATGATCGAGGCGATCTTCCTGGTTCGCGCCTATCGCACGACGCTGCCACGCTTCGGCTACACCAAGGCGATCGACACCGGCGCGATGCTGGTCGAGCGGCGCGTGTCGGCGACCTACAAGGATCTTCCCGGCGGCCAGCTGCTCGGCCCGACCTTCGACTACACCCACCGGCTGCTCGATCCCGCGCTTGCCGCGGGCGGCGACGTCGCCGAGCCGCTGCAGCGTGCCAGCGACGCGGACGCCATGCCGCGTGTCTCCGCCATCCTCGCCCGCGAAGGCCTGATCGAGCCTGATGGCGACATGCCGCAGGACCATATCCCGGGCGACATCACCCGCGAGCCGCTGGAATTTCCGATGGCGCGCGACATCCGCCTGCAGGCGCTGTCACGCGGCGATGAGGGTTTTTTGCTGGCGCTCGGCTACTCCACCCAGCGCGGCTATGCGCGCAACCATCCCTTTGTCGGCGAGGTTCGCATCGGCGAGGTCGAGCTGGAACTGGACGTGCCGGAGCTGCCATTCCCAGTACCGCTCGGCCCCGTGCGTGTCACCGAGTGCCAGATGGTCAATCAGTTCAAAGGCTCGGCCAAGGCGCCGCCGCAGTTCACCCGCGGCTACGGCCTCGTCTTCGGCCAGAGCGAGCGCAAGGCGATGGCCATGGCGCTGTGCGACCGGGCGTTGCGCGCCTCGGAATTCGGCGAAGACGTTGTCGCCGCCGCCCAGGACGAGGAGTTCGTCATCTCGCATTCCGACAACGTCCAGGCGACCGGCTTCGTCGAGCACCTCAAGCTGCCGCACTATGTCGACTTCCAGGCCGAGCTCGACCTGGTGCGCCGCATGCGCGCCGAGCACGACGCCCGCGAGAATGCCGGCAAGGCCGAGGAGAAGAGGCAGGCCGCGGAATGACTTCAGTTAGCTCCACCACCATGATCTCGTGGGAATGGCCGCTATACCCCTCCAGATCCGCCGTAGCCGCTACTGCCGCCAACGGTCTCGCCATCGGCGGCTTCCTTCGGCGCGGGACGAACCATCCTTCGAAGGACAAAGGCAACCACGCCGACGAACACCAGCAACAGGATTCCGATGTGCATCCATCCGGTTGGGGTCATCTGAGTCTGGCCCTTTCTCCTCGTCTTGGAAGTCAATTCGGTAGCACAAAGCGGAAGCGATCACCATGACCGACATCGCCACCTACAACTTCGCCTATCTCGACGAGCAGACCAAGCGGATGATCCGCCGCGCGATCCTCAAGGGTATCGCCATTCCCGGCTATCAGGTGCCGTTCGCCTCGCGCGAGATGCCGATGCCTTATGGCTGGGGTACCGGAGGCGTCCAGGTAACGGCTTCGATCATCGGTCCGGACGATGTGCTGAAGGTCATCGACCAGGGCGCCGACGATACCACCAATGCGGTTTCGATCCGCGCCTTCTTCAAGAAGGTTGCAAATGTCGCCGTCACCACTGAGACGGCGAAGGCGACCATCATCCAGACCCGCCACCGCATCCCCGAACATCCGCTGTCATCGGGCCAGGTGCTGGTCTATCAGGTGCCGATCCCGGAGCCGCTGCGCTTCCTCGAGCCGCGCGAGACGGAAACGCGAAAAATGCATGCACTGGAAGAATACGGCCTCATGCATGTGAAGCTCTACGAGGACATTGCCAGGCACGGCCGCATCGCCACCACCTACGCCTATCCGGTCAAGGTCGAGGGTCGTTACGTGATGGACCCTTCGCCGACGCCGAAATTCGACAATCCAAAGATGCATCGTTCGCCGGCTTTGCAGCTATTCGGCGCCGGCCGCGAAAAGCGCATCTATGCGCTGCCGCCCTTCACCGATGTGGTCAGCCTCGACTTCGAGGACCATCCGTTCGAGGTGCAGACCTTCGACCAACCCTGCGCGCTATGCGCGGCCGAGAACGTCTATCTCGACGAGGTCATCCTCGACGACCACGGCGGCCACATGTTCGTCTGCTCCGACACCGATCATTGCGAGAAGCGGCGCGAAGAGGGCCATCGCGGCCACCTTGCGCCTGAAACAATGGAGCCGGCGCAATGACCGACGAACCGTTGCTGCGCGTCAGCGCGCTGTCCAAGTTCTATGGCTCGCGCGTCGGCTGCGAGAACGTCACCTTCGACCTGTGGCCGGGCGAGGTGCTGGCGGTGGTCGGCGAATCCGGTTCCGGCAAGACGACGCTGCTCAACTGCCTGTCGACCAGACTACTGCCGAGCTCCGGCACCGCCAGCTACCGCATGCGCGACGGCCAGTTTCGCGAACTCTACCGCATGAGCGAGGCCGAGCGCCGCTTCCTGATGCGCACCGACTGGGGTTTCGTCCACCAGAACCCTGCCGACGGGCTGCGCATGACGGTGTCGGCCGGCGCCAATGTCGGCGAGCGACTGATGGCGGTGGGTGATCGCCACTATGGGAAAATCCGCGCTGCCGCCGTCGACTGGCTGTCGCGCGTCGAGATCGACGAGGATCGCATCGACGACGAACCGCGCGCCTTTTCCGGTGGCATGCGCCAGCGCCTGCAGATCGCCCGCAATCTCGTCACTGGGCCGCGGCTGGTGTTCATGGACGAGCCGACCGGCGGTCTCGACGTCTCCGTGCAGGCGCGCCTGCTCGACCTGTTGCGCGGGCTGGTCACCGATCTCGGACTGGCTGCCATCGTCGTCACCCACGACCTCGCAGTGGCACGTCTGCTGTCGCAACGCATGATGGTGATGAAGGACGGCCGCGTCGTCGAAAGCGGCCTCACCGACCGCGTGCTCGACGACCCGCGCGCGCCCTACACCCAGCTTCTCGTTTCCTCGATACTTCAGGTGTAACCATGGCAACCCCGCTCGTCGTCTCCGATGTCGCCAAGAGCTTCACCATGCACCTGCGCGACGGCATCAAACTGCCTGTCGTCGCCGGCGTGTCGTTCTCGATCAGGAGCGGCGAATGTGCAGTGCTCGGCGGCCCCTCCGGCGCTGGCAAGAGCTCGATCCTGAAGATGCTCTACGGCAACTATGCCGCCGACGCAGGCCAGATCATCGTCCAGCACGAGGACGGGCTCATCGATCTCGCGACGGCCAGCCCACGCACCGTGCTTGCCGTGCGCCGGCTCACGATCGGCTATGTCAGCCAGTTCCTGCGCACCGTGCCGCGCGTCTCGGCGCTGGATGTCGTCGCCGAACCGCTGGTCGAGCGCGGCGAGGACCGTGACGTTGCGCGCAGCAAGGCAGGTGCCTTGCTGGCGCAGCTCAACCTGCCGGAAAAACTCTGGGCACTGCCGCCGGCGACCTTTTCCGGCGGCGAGCAGCAACGCGTCAACATCGCGCGCGGCTTCATCACCGAGCACCCGATCCTGCTGCTCGACGAACCCACCGCCTCGCTCGACCCCAGGAACCGCGACGTGGTGATTGCGCTGATCGCGGCCAAGAAGGCGGCCGGCGTTGCTCTGCTCGGCATCTTCCACGATCATGACGTACGCGAGGCGGTCGCCGACCGCATAATCGACGTGACCGCCTTCGCCGCCGCAAAAATCGCCGCATGACCAGAAAACTGTCGGAAACGCCGCTGGTCCACGAGACGGCGGAGGTCGAGAACTCAACGCTCGGCCGCTGGACCGAGATCGCCGAACGCTGCCGGGTTTCGGAGAGCACGCTCGGGGACTATTCCTACATGATGCAGGACTGCGGTGTCTGGTGCGCGACGATCGGCAAATTCGCCAACATCGCCGCCAGCGTGCGCATCAATGCCACCAACCATCCGACCTGGCGGCCGACGCTCCACCATTTCACCTATCGCGCCTCGGACTATTGGGACGACGCTGAGCACGAGAGCGAATTCTTCGCCCAGCGCCGCGCCAGGCGCGTCACCATCGGCCACGACAGCTGGCTTGGCCACGGCTCTACCATCCTGCCCGGCGTCACCGTCGGCGATGGCGCGGCGGTCGGCGCCGGCGCCGTGGTATCGAAGGACGTCGCGCCCTACGCCATCGTCGGCGGCGTGCCGGCGAAGCCGATCCGCGAACGTTTCGACCGCCGCACGGCGGAACGCTATCAGGCACTTGCCTGGTGGGATTGGGACCATGCCCGCCTGCGCGCCGCGCTCGACGATTTTCGCGGATTGTCGGCAGAGGCGTTTTTGGAGAAGCATGGCGGTTAGTGAATTGTGAATAGTGAATAGTGAATGGCGGCAGCGAATCGACTTCGAGGCTCAGGGAAGCCTTTCTTGTCACCATTCACCATTTCTTGCGCATCAGGTACCGCTGATCGAACGGCGGCCGCTGGCCTTCTGCAGCTTCAGCGACATGACGCATTTCGAGGAGCTTCTTGTGCTCGGTTGATCGCGCGCCCCTTCAGGCTGTGGGCGGTAACAAAACTGACATCAATCCGACACCGCAGTTTCATGCGGCTGCGCTAGCGAAGGTTAACAGACCTTCGAAACGCGACTGGACTGGAACTTGCCTATGTCAGCAACCTCAGCCACGCTGGAAATCCGCGGCGTCACCCGCCGGTTTGGCAAGAACACCGCCGTCAGCAATGTCGACATCTTGATCCCGCACGGTCAGATGGTCGGCATCATCGGCCGCTCGGGCGCCGGCAAGTCGACGCTTTTGCGCATGATCAACCGCCTCATCGATCCGAGCCAAGGGTCGATTTTCTTTGACGGCGCCGAAGTCTCCAGCCTGCGCGGTTCGCTGCTCAGGCGCTGGCAGCGCGACTGCGCCATGATCTTTCAGCAATTCAACCTGGTGCCGCGTCTTGACGTGCTGACCAATGTGCTGCTCGGCCGGCTCAATCACCGCTCGACCATTGTCAATCTGCTCGGTGTCTTCTCCCGTGAGGAACGGGCCGAGGCGATCGCGGCGCTCGAGCGTCTCGACATCGCCCGCACGGCGCTGCAGCCGGCCGGCACGTTGTCCGGCGGCCAGCAGCAGCGCGTTGCGATTGCTCGCGCCATGATGCAGCAACCGAAAGTCATCCTTGCCGACGAGCCAATCGCCTCGCTCGACCCGCTCAACGCCAAGGTGGTGATGGATTCGCTGCAGGACATCAATCTGCGCGAGGGCCTCACCGTCGTCACCAATCTGCACACGCTGGATACCGCGCGCACCTATTGCAACCGCATCATCGGCATGGCCGCCGGCAAGGTGGTGTTCGACGGCCCGCCCGAAGAGCTCAACCGGGAGGCCGTGCGTATGGTCTATGGCGCCGACAGCAATGGCGGCGAAATCTCCGAGGCCATCACCTCGACCAGCGTGACCATGAAGCAAAAAATCGCCGCATCCGCCGGACCGCTCGAGCCCGCTTTTCCTGGCTACTAATTCCGTGATCCCGACAACTGGATACCGGTATCCGGAAAAGATCATGGACAACCGAAAGAGCGCCTGGATCGCCAGCCCGCGTCAAGGGCGCTGTCAAAATTCGAACGCTGCCGGCGCGATGCCGGAACCAACAGGAGAGACGCGAAATGTTTAAAAAGATACTTTTCGGGGCCGTTTCCATCCTCGCCATGGCGATGGGCGCGGTTCAGGCACAGGGCCTGAAGGAATTCCGCGTCGGCATTCTGGGCGGCGAGAACGAGGCCGACCGTCTGCGCAACTACCAGTGCTTCGCCGACCACATCAAGGAAGTCCTTGGCGTCGAGAAAGTTTCCTTGTTCCCGGCCGCCGACTATGACGGCGTCATCCAGGGCCTGCTCGGCGGCACGCTCGACTTTGCCGAGCTCGGCGCTTCCGCTTACGCCAAAGTCTATCTCGAAAACAAGGACGCGGTTCAACCGGTCCTGACCACGATCCAGACCGACGGTTCGACCGGCTACCGTGCGGTCATGGTCGCCCGTGCCGATTCCGGCATCAAGACGCTCGCCGACATGAAGGGCAAGAAACTCGGTTTCGCCGATCCCGATTCGACCTCCGGTTACCTGATCCCGGTGACTTCACTGCCCAAGGACATCGGCATGGATGTGAAGAGCTACTTCGCGTCGACCGGTTTCGGCGGCGGCCATGAACAGCTTGTCCTTGAAGTCCTGAAAGGTACGTTCGATGCCGGCACCACCTGGGCTTCGGGCGTCGGCGACTTCAACGACGGCTACAGCTCCGGCAATCTGCGCAAGATGGTCGACAAGGGCGTCCTCAAGATGGATGACCTCGTCGAATTGTGGCAGTCGCCGCTGATCCCGAACGGCCCGCTGGTCGTGCGTACGTCGATCGACGCCGACACCAAGCAGAAGATCACCGACTTTCTGACCAAGCTCCCGGAAACCGATCCGGCCTGTTTCTCGGCAATTCAAGGCGGCGATTACAAGGGCTATTCGCCGGTTACCCCGGAATTCTACCAGCCGATCATCGACGCCCGTAAGGCGAAGATCGGCTCGTAAAGCAAACTGCTAAAACGCCGCCGGGGCCATGTGCCGCCGGCGGCGTTGCCGCATCAGGGGCCGGGAATCTATCGATGAGTGCGACCGACGTTTACCGCGCGCCTGCGCTTTCACCGGAGGGAGCCACCGTCGAGCGGCACTGGCGCGACCTCGCCGCTCGCCGGCGCCTTTACACGATCGGAGGCCTGGTTTTCCTGTTTCTTGCACTCTCTGGCTCGCTCTGGTTCGCCAACGAAACCAACGCCGGAAAGTTCTTCGACCGCCTTCCCTACGTCGCCGATTTTTTCACCGAGCTGAAGCCGCGCGACTGGTTCGACCCGGTGCGCGCGCTGTTCGACCTGCCGTCCCCCTATGACGATGGCAGCCTCAAGTTCGACTACCCCGAAGGCCGGGTCTACCTGACCCAGAGCATCTACATTCCGGAGTATTTCCACCGGATGATCGAAACGCTGAACATCGCCCTGTTTTCGACCTTGGTGGGCTCCACATTCGGTTTCCTGCTCTGTTTCCTCGCTGCCGGCAATATCACGGCCAGCCGCTGGCTCCGTTTCGCCACGCGTCGCTTCCTTGAAATCGTCCGCGCCTTTCCGGAAATTGTCATTGCCGGCTTCTTTCTGGCGATCTTCTCGCTTGGACCCATCCCGGCGATCCTCGCAGTCAGCATCCACACCGTCGGCGCGCTCGGAAAAATGTTCTTCGAAGTGGTCGAGAACGCCGACATGAAGCCTGAAGAAGGCTTGCGAGCTGTTGGCGCCAACTGGGTCGAACGGGTGTGGTTCGGCATCGTGCCTCAGGTCCTGCCCAACTTCATGAGCTATTTCCTGCTCCGCTTCGAGATCAATGTGCGCGCTTCGACCATACTTGGCGCCGTCGGCGCGGGCGGCATCGGCGAATCGCTGCGCCTTTCGATCGGCCGAGGCCATGAGGCCAAGACCATCGCCATCGTCTTTCTGCTGCTCTGTACGATTGTCGCCGTCGACCAGTTTTCGGCGTGGCTGAGACACCGTCTTGTCGGCCGGCAAGCGTTCGCATACGGGCGCGGAGAGTAGTGCAATGAATGCCGACGCCATCAACGACATCGCCACTCGCCATCCAGACGCGTTCCGGCGATCCCTATGGAAGCGCTACGCCGTCCCGATCGGCATCCTTCTCTGCATTCTCTATACCTTCTATTGCGCGTGGTTCTTCTCGATCGCAAGCGTTCTCGAAAAGGCGAACTGGAATCTTGCCGGCGCTTATCTCGCCGACTGGGTGTCTTACGAAATCCGGCCCGAGGTCGAGTTCAAAGATAACTATCTGACGATCGACTACTCCCGCTTTTCCAAACTGGGATCCAATCCAGATCCCGACTGGGTGGCCAAGCAGATGGCCGTGATCGAGCGGCGGGTCGACGCAGCGCCGACACCGGCAATCGCGACCAACAAATCGTCGCAGGATTCGTTCATGGCGCCTGGTGCGCCGACCGCCGAGAATCCGGCCGCCCCGTCGGGCCAATCCGCTCCGGCTGCACCTGAAACGGTGCGCGAAAACGCCGTTGTGGCGGCGACCGTCACCCTTGGCAATGGCCGGATCGCCATCACGCCAAACCTCGTCACCGTGACGCGCGGCGCCGAAAGCGTCATTTTCGACATCGCCAAGGACAGTACTGTGGCGCCACGCACACCGCTGCCCGACTGGATCGAGCAACGCAGGCCAGGCTCGACAGCCTATGTCTCGTTCGGATTTCTCGGTCGCGCTGAGGTGCAAAATGACGAAGTGGTCGCCTGGAGGCGTTTCTTCGGTTGGGCCAATTTCGTGTTCGACACGAACTCGCCATTCTGGGGAAAGCCGTTCGGCGAGGTCGCTTCACTGATCGTTTCCGGGGCACGCATCGACCCGTCGCGGTCAAACGCAGCGCTCGCCTGGGATAACGTCCTCAACAACGCCGAGTGGCAGCACGGTGACGTCTGGCTGAAACTTTTGCAAACCATCGTCATGGCTTTTGTCGGCACGGTGCTGGCCTCGATCGTCGCCTTTCCGCTCGCCTTCCTGGCTGCGCGCAACGTCACGCCGAGCCGGATAGCCAACCAGCTAACAAAGCGCTTTTTCGATTTCCAGCGCTCGGTCGACATGCTGATCTGGGCGCTGTTCTTCACGCGCGGCTTCGGTCCGGGGCCGCTGGCCGGCATGTCGGCGATCTTCTTCACCGACACCGGAACCCTAGGCAAACTCTATTCCGAGGCGCTGGAAAACATCGACGACAAGCAGCGCGAGGGCATCCGCTCCGTTGGCGCCACGCCGGCAATGGTGCAGCGCTACGGCGTGCTGCCCCAGGTTCTGCCGGTATTCCTCAGCCAATCCCTCTATTTCTGGGAATCGAACACCCGGTCAGCGACGATCATAGGTGCTGTCGGCGCTGGCGGCATCGGTCTGAAATTGTGGGAGGCCATGCGCACCAACACCAACTGGGCCAATGTTTTCTACATGGTTCTGCTGATTCTGCTCGTCGTCTTTATCTTCGACAACATCTCCAGCTATCTGCGCCGCAAACTGATGGGGACCGTCGCAAACGGCAACGATGAACGGCGCGTTTCCGTCCGTCCGCCGGCAGCTCAGATCGCCTGAGAGGAAGGCCCGGCTGCATCTAGCGCAGCAGCCTTTTTCCAGCCGCTCTTGATGTGCTTGTAGCCGTCGCGATAGACGGCTTCCGGGCTTTCCGAAAAATCGCGCCACACCTTGGTGGCCGCCGCCAAATCTTTCAGCGAGCGGCCGAAGGCCTCGATCGTCAGCCAGTCGTCATAGCCGCTCTTGCGGATCGCCGAAAACGTCTCATGCCACGGAATGTGGCCGCGCCCAGGCACGCCGCGATCATTCTCCGAAATATGGATATGGACGACATTTTTGCGGTTGCGCGTATAGGCGCCGATCGGGTCGGCCTCCTCGATATTGGCGTGGAAAGTGTCGTACATCGCCTTGATGTGCGGCCGGTCGATTGCGTCGACATGCTCCGACAGATCGTTCATCGTATTGAGCAGGTAGCATTCGAAGCGGTTGAGTGCCTCCAGCCCGATGGTGACATTCTTCTTGCCGGCATGGTCACCGATGGCGCGTTGCGAGGCGACGGAGCGCTTTTTCTCGGCCGCCGTCGGCCCACTGCCGGAAAACGCGCCGAGCGTCGAATGCAGCGGGCCGCTCAACGTTCTAGCGCCAAGCGCTTGTGTGCAGTCGATCGCCCATTTCATATAGTTGATGCCGGCCTTGCGCGTTGAACCATCGGCTGAGATCAAATTCATCGCCGGATCGCCCATGGCCGAAACGGCGGTGCGCTCCAGTCCGATGCGGTCGAGCAGTTCGCCGAGCTTTTTGTAATCGTCCGGCGTGCCAGAGAAGACCGGTATCTCGACGCCATCGAAGCCGGTCGCCTTGATATCCCTGAGCAGCGGCTCGTGTTTCTTCGACACGGCCGTCGTCCACAAAAACATGCACATGCCGATTTTCATCGACGCCCCCTCCTCATGATTTCCGGTTGTTTTCTAAAGCTTCGTCCAGGTTCCGTTCTTCTTCGACGACTTCACGCAGGCTTCAATGAAGGCCATGCCTTCGACACCGTCCTGGATGGTCGGGAAGATGACATCCTTAGCCGGCTTGCCGCCTTTGCGGCGCGCTGCGCGGATGGCGCGGGCCGCCTCCTGATAGATGTTGGCGAAGCCTTCGAGATAGCCTTCCGGATGGCCTGACGGAACGCGGCTGACGCGCCCGGCGACGGGCAGCGCGCCGGCGCCATTTCGGGTGATCAACTGCTTCGGCTGGCCGAACGGCGTGTACCAGAGATAGTTCGGGTCGGCCTGCACCCATTCGAGCCCGCCTTTCGAGCCGTATATGCGCAGCTTCAGCCCGTTCTCATGGCCGGGCGCCACCTGGCTCGCCCACAACATGCCTTTGGCCGGATGCGACTTGCCGACCGGCTTGAAGCGCAGCATCACATTGACATTGTCATCGAGCTGCCGCCCCGGCACGAAGGCGTCGAGATCGGCGGAAAGCGCATCGAGCTCCAGCCCGCAGACGAAGCGTGCGAGATTATAGGCATGCGTGCCGATGTCGCCCAGCGCACCGCCGGCGCCGGCCTGTTTTGGGTCGGAGCGCCAGGCCGCCTGCTTCTGGCCGGTGGCGGCAAGGTCCTCGGTCAGCCAGTCCTGCGGGTATTCCGACTGCACGATGCGGATGTCGCCGAGCTGTCCCTTGGCCACCATCTCGCGCGCCTGCCGCACCATCGGATAGGCGGTGTAATTATGGGTGAGCACAAAGACCTTGCCGGTCTTTTCAACCAATGTCGCCAGCTTCTTTGCTTCCGCCAATGTCGTCGCCAGCGGTTTGTCGCAAATGACGTGGATGCCGGCTTCGAGAAACGCCTTCGCCGCCGGCACATGCACATTGTTGGGCGTGACGATGGCTACCGCCTCGATGCCGTCCGGCCGCTTGGCCTCGGCCTTGGCCATCTCGGCGAAAGAGCCGTAGCTGCGCGCCGGGTCGAGCCCGAGCTCCGCGGCCGATGCCTTGGCACGCGCCGGGTCGGATGACAGGGCACCGGCGACCAGCACGAACTCGTTGTCCATGCGCGCCGCGATCCGGTGCACCGCGCCGATGAAAGCGCCTTGCCCGCCGCCGACCATGCCGTAGCGGATCGGGCCGCCTCCCGTTTCCGACTTCGATGCGCCGACCATGATTTTCTCCCTCGTTGTTTTCTTACCCTCCCCCTTGCGGGGAGGGTCGACGCGTAGCGTCGGGGTGGGGTCGCCGGGCGTGGAGCTCGGCATGAACCGACCCCACCCGGCCCTTCGGGCCACCCTCCCCTCAAGGGGGAGGGAAGCGGCGCTAG
Source organism: Mesorhizobium onobrychidis (assembly GCF_024707545.1). Classification (NCBI taxonomy): domain Bacteria; kingdom Pseudomonadati; phylum Pseudomonadota; class Alphaproteobacteria; order Hyphomicrobiales; family Phyllobacteriaceae; genus Mesorhizobium; species Mesorhizobium onobrychidis. The sequence continues at coordinate 1,860,022 of NZ_CP062229.1, read as the reverse complement.
ATTCCCATCATGGCGCGCAGCACCTTTTTGTCGGTCGCGCCGCCGGCGAAATCGTCGAATGCTTTTTCCGTCACCCTGATGATGTGATGCTGGATGAAGGGCGCGCCTTCGGCCGCACCGTCCTCCGGATGCTTCAGGCAGCACTCCCATTCCAGCACCGCCCATGAATCGTAGTCATATTGGGCGAGTTTGGAAAAGATGCCGCCGAAATCCACCTGTCCGTCGCCGAGCGAGCGGAAACGCCCGGCCCGGTTTGTCCAGCTCTGATAACCGGAATAGACGCCTTGCCGGCCGGTCGGATTGAACTCGGCATCCTTGGCGTGGAACGCCTTGATCCGCTCGTGATAGATGTCGATGAATTCGAGATAGTCGAGTTGCTGCAGCAGGAAATGCGACGGGTCGTAATTGATGTTGCAGCGCTTGTGGCCACCCACCGCGTCGAGGAACATCTCGAAGGTCGCGCCGTCGAAGACGTCCTCGCCCGGATGGATCTCGTAACCAACATCGACGCCATTGTCCTCATAGACGTCGAGGATCGGTTTCCAGCGTCTTCCCAGTTCGGAAAACGCTTCCTCGATCAATCCCGCCGGCCGTTGCGGCCACGGATAAAGGTAGGGAAAAGCCAACGCTCCACAAAACGACACTGACGCCTTGAGCCCGAGGTTCTTCGAAGCCTTGGCGCCGAACTTCATCTGTTCGACCGCCCATTGCTGCCTGGCCTTCGGATTGTTGTGCACCGCAGGCGGCGCGAAGCCGTCGAACTGCGCGTCATAGGCCGGATGCACCGCCACCAACTGCCCCTGCAAATGCGTCGACAGCTCGGTGATCTCGACGCCGGCCTCGGTGCAGATGCCCTTCACTTCGTCGCAATAGGCCTGGGAAGACGCCGCTTTCTCGAGGTCGAACAGCCGGCTGTCCCAGGTCGGGATCTGCACGCCCTTGTAGCCCAGTCCGGCCGCCCATCTGGTGATCGACGGCAGCGAATTAAACGGTGCGGCATCGCCCGCGAACTGCGCCAGAAACAGCCCAGGACCCTTCATTGTCGACGGCATCGGCATCCTCCCTAGTTATCCACGACCAAGCATAGCGCCGATTGAAAGCAGGGCCAGCCTCTTTGGTCTTTTCTCGACAGGCGCTAGCACGCACCGCCATTCTGGTATTACCAAATATGGTCTTTTGGTCAAGCGCCGCCACTCGCAACCAGCGCCGCGAAAATTGCCGGACGGCGGGGAAATACGCCAGCTTAATCAATGGAATAATCGTTGGCTTGGGCTGCCTTGCAGGATTTCTTGCCGTCCAGATAAAATTGCTGTAGACCTCGTTTCACGCCCAATTGGTCGAACCAGTTTACGAAAAATGCTGGAGCGCCTTGGCGTCGCAGGCGAATTGTTAAAGGCGAATTCTGGGAGGACAGACCATGCATCTTTCGACGCACAACTGGATGCGGGCGGAACCGTTGGAGACGACGCTCAAACGCATCAAGAAATTCGGCTATGAGTCGATCGAGATTTCCGGCGAGCCCGAGCAATACAAGACCAATGAGACACGTGCGCTCCTGAAGGAGCACGGCATTCGCTGCTGGGGGGCGGTGACGCTGATGCTGGGCGAGCGCAATCTCGCCGCCAAGGACCAGGGCCAGCGCGAGCGCTCGGTGCAGTATGTCAAGGACGTGCTGACGATGGTGAGCGAACTCGATGGCGAGATCATCACCCTCGTTCCCGCCACCGTCGGCAAGGTGGTGCCGGACGGCACCGAGGAAGAAGAATGGAAATGGGTGGTCGACGCCACCAGGGAATGCTTCACCCATGCCAAGAAGGTCGGCGTCAAGATCGCGATCGAGCCGCTCAACCGCTTCGAGACCTATCTGTTCAACCGTGGCGCACAGGCACTGGCGCTGGCCGATGCGGTCAGCCCCGAATGCGGTGTCTGCCTCGATGCCTATCACCTCCATATGGAGGAGTTTAACGTCTACGATGCCATCCGGCAGGTCGGCAATCGCCTGTTCGATTTCCACGTCGCTGACAACAACCGCTTCGCCGCCGGTCTCGGACAGATCGACTGGCCGAAGATCGTCGGCACGCTGAAGGAAGTCGGTTACGACGGCGCGCTGACCAACGAGTTCGTCGCCCCTGTCGACCGCACGCCGGCTGCTCCCTACCCCGACATGGTCGAACGCAACCCGGTCGACATCTCGCCGGAGCAGCTCAAATTCATCCAGGACCACGGTTCCAGCGTACTCACGGAAAAGTTCTACACCGATCAGATGCGAATCAACGCCGAAACGCTGCTGCCGCTGATCAAGTAGTCGACGTCTGGGAATGAGCTCTTCCGCCCTGACCGGCGGCAGGGCCGGGGATGAACATGCGCATCAAGACGGTCCAAGCCTGGTGGGTCCGCATACCGATCGAAGCGGCGCGGCAGCACCGCAGCGACTTCGGTCAGGTGACGACGTTCGACGCCGCCATCCTGCGCATCGAGACCGACGATGGGTTGGTCGGCTGGGGCGAAGGCAAGAATGCCGCCGGCAGCACCGGCAGCTATGGCGCTCTCGTCCACATGCTGAACCATGAGGTTGGCCCGCAGCTGATCGGCTGCGATCCGGCCGACATCGGGGTAATCTGGGAGATGCTCTACAATGGCGTGCGCCACGACAGTGCCGCGCAGAACGGCCACGCCATGCCGCAACTGGCGCGGCGCGGCATCAGTGTCGCCGCGATCAGCGCCGTCGATATCGCGTTGTGGGATATTCTGGGCAAGTCGCTGGGAGTTCCGGTCTGGCGGCTGCTCGGCGGCCGCAAGCTTGACCGCATGCCGGCCTATGCTTCCGGTGGCTGGGCTTCCGCCGAGGCGATCGGTGATCAGTTGAAATCCTATATCGCCAAGGGCGGCTTCAAGGCGCTGAAGATGCGGATCGGCGCGATGGACGGCGCTCCGCACAATTCGGCCGCCCGCGTCCGCGCCGCCAGACAGGCGCTCGGCCCCGAAGTCGACCTGATGGTCGATGCGCATGGCACCTATACGGTGGCGGAAGCCAAACGCTTCATCCATCTCGCCGGCGATCTTGATCTGGCCTGGTTCGAGGAGCCGGTCATCGCCGACGATAAGCCCGGCATGGCCGAAGTGCGGGCGTCCGGCTCCATCCCGATCGCCACCGGCGAAAGCGAAGCGACGCGCTATGCTTTCCGCGACCTCGCCACGCTCAAGGCGGCCGACATCTTCCAGCCGGACCCCGCCTTCTGCGGCGGCATCAGCGAGGCGATGAAGATCGGTACCATCGCCAGCGCCTTCAATCTGCGCTTTGCGCCGCATCTGTGGGCCGGCGCGCCTTGCTTCTTTGCCGGGCTGCATGTCTGCGCTGCTTCGCCGGCTAGCTTTACCGTCGAATATTCGCTTGGCGCCAACCCGATGATCCACGATCTGATCGAGGAGACTGTCGAAGCAAAGGACGGTATGATAGCGATCCCCGAGCAGCCCGGACTGGGATTCACCCTTTCGGAACGGTTCCTGGAGGCGCACGCGCTACGCGGCTGATCATGAAAGAAAAGAACCTCCTCGCGGAACTCGCCGCCTATCTGTTCTCCCACTCCGACAAGGCGACCGGCCGAACGCCGTCGGAGCGGGAACTGGCGGAGCATTTCGGCGTCAGCCGCGGCCAGATCCGCGAGGCGCTGGCCATCCTCGAAGCCATGCGCATCGTGGAGCGCCGGGCCAAGTCCGGCATCTACATCGACACCAAGCAGGCCAGCGTCGAAGCGATGGCACTGTTTGCGCGGGCCGGCCTGCCGCTCGATCCGATCCAGATCTACGAGACGGTCGAGTTGCGCAAGATCCATGAGATCAAGGCCGCCGAGCTTGCCTGTTCGCGCGCTACTGAAGAAAATTTCGAGCGGCTGCGCGAAATCCTGAAGGCTTCGGAAGAGCGCATTGCGGCAGGCGAGGGCCTCGCCAAGGAGGACCGCGAATTTCACCTTGAGATCGTGCGGGCGACCAAGAACAGCGTTTTTCACAACATATGCAGCGTCTATTACATGATGGGCGAACAACGGCTGCCGATCTATTTCAACGATCCCGAACGCAGCGTGCGCTCGCATGCCGAGCACATCCAGATCTACGAGGCGCTATTGCGCCGCGACGGCAACCTCGCGCAGGCGCTGATGAGCGCCCATCTGCAAGGCGCGGAAAGCTACTGGAAAGGCCTGATCGAGGGTGGTGGGGCAGAACCTCACAGTCCAGCGCTCGAACAGGTCTGACATGGCTAAAATCCTGACGACACACACGCTTCACCCGCGCGCCTCCGCCATGCTGACTGGGGCCGGTGAACTCGTCGTCGCCTCCGCCCTCGATGCGGACACGCTGGCGACTGAGGCGAGGAACGCCGACATCATCATCGTTCGCGCCCCGCTGCCGTCGGCGCTTTTCGAAGGTGCTGCGAAGCTCCGGGCCGCAATCCGCCACGGCGCCGGGCTCGACATGGTCCCCATGGAAGCGGCCACTGCAGCCGGCGTCCTGGTCGCGAACGTGCCGGCGGTCAATGCACGGTCGGTCGCCGAATACGTGATGTTTGCAGCCCTGGCCCTGCTTCGGCGTTTCCGCGTAGTAGACCGCGACTTGCGGGCGAAGGGCTGGCTGGCCGGTCGCGACCACACCATTCTCGCCAGCGAGCTCGCCGGCAAGACGATCGGCATTATCGGCTTCGGCGCCATCGGACAGGCAGTCGGCCATATCGCGGCGCATGGTTTCGACCTGAACGTGGTGGCGACGACGCGCAGCATGAGGCCGGCGCTGGACAGGGTCGGCTTCCTGTCGATCGACGCACTGGTCGAGCAGAGCGACATCATCGTTCTGTGCTGCCCGCTGACACCGGAGACGCGCGGCCTGATCAACCGCGAGCGCATCGGTCGAATGAAGCCGCATGCGGTGCTGATCAATATTTCGCGCGGGCCGGTGATCGACGACGATGCGCTGATCGAAGCCCTGCAAAAGGACCGTATCGGCGGCGCCGCGCTCGATGTCTTTGCGACGCAGCCGCTGCCGCCCAGTCACCCCTATTTCGGCTTCGACAATGTCATCGTCACGCCGCACATGGCCGGCATCACCGAGCAGTCGATGATGCGCATGGGCGTCGGTTCGGCTGATGAAGCCTTGCTGGTGCTGGCCAACAAATTGCCGGTCAATCTGCGCAATCCCGAGGTGGTCGAGCACTACCGGCGGCGGTTTCCGGCCGACGTCTGAGCACCTCAACGGCCAAGCAGTGCCTCGACTTCCGCGGCGATACGCAAGAGACGGTGGTCGTCGCCGTGGCGCGCCACCAGCATCAGCCCGGCCGGGCGCGTCGTTGCCGGCATCGGCAGCGAGATCGCGCAGAGGTCGAACTGGTTGGCGACCTGCGTGTTGCGCAGCAGAAGGCCTTCCGTACGCTCACATAGAGCTTCGTCGCTGCTCATCGACACGATGGTCGGCGCCGTGACCGGCGTGGTCGGCAGGGCCAGCACATCGATCGACGCCAGCCGCTCGTCCATGGCGGCGACAAGCGCCGTGCGGCGGCGGATTGCCCTTATATAGGCCGTGGCCGGAACGGCGGCGGCGCGCGACAACGGCTCGCTCACCCGCGGATCGACTGGCGTCGTCGCACTTGTCGCGAGCCAATCTGCATGGACCTCGGCACCCTCCATTGCCGCGATCGAAGCCCGCCTGGTTACCGCGCGCAAATCGGCAAGGAGGTCATCGATGGACAGATCAGCGAGGCGTGCACCCGCGAGCTCTAGCTTGCGAACACATCGGTCGAACGCCGCCGCGACCTCTTCTTCCGTATCCTCGAAGAGCACGCCGCGCGGAACCCCGATGCGCAGTCCGGCAAGCGAAAGCGGAACCAGAGCCACAGGCTCCTCGCCCGCTATCACCGCGTCGGCGGCGGCACATTCGGCGACGGTGCGCGCGAGCGGGCCAATGGAATCCAGCGTGGCCGACAGCGGGAAAACGCCACCGCGCGGCACCCGCCGCGCCGTCGGCTTGAAGCCGACGACACCATTCAGCGATGCCGGAATGCGCACCGAACCGCCGGTGTCGGAACCGATCGAGATCTCGCTGGTGCCTTCGGCAATGGAAACACCGGCGCCGGAGGATGAGCCGCCCGCAATCCGGCTGGCGTCGGTCGCATTGCCGGGCGTGCCGTAATGCGGGTTGACGCCGATCGCGGTGAAGGCGAATTCGGTCATATTGGTCTTGCCGAAGATGACGGCGCCCGCCTGCCGCAACCGTTGCACGATGACGGCATCCCGCTGCGCCGGCGCCGCGGTGCTGAGCAACAACGAACCGGCTGTGGTCGGCTCGCCGGCGACGTCGAACAGATCCTTGATCGATATGATCGCTCCATCGAGCGGTCCAAGCGTCACGCCGGCTCTGCGCCTGGTATCGGCGGCGTCGGCCGCTGCTCGTGCGGCTTCCGGATAGAGTTTTACGAATACGCTTTCGTCGCCCACGCGGGCGGCGAGACGCGAAAGGACGGCTTCAAGGCGGTCGCGGGCTGATTGCATTTTCGGTGTCGGACTCCGGACGCTTGCAGCGTCTTACAGGCAACAGCTGGTGCGTGGCCTGCAGAGACATAACCCGGCAAAAGCACATTTGCACCCCTGTCGAACGGGAGGAGACCTGATGCTCTACAAAGGCAACTGCCACTGCGGCAAGATCGCCTTCGAGGTCGAAGGCGATCTTGCCGCAGCCGTGCGATGCAATTGCTCGATCTGCCCACGCAAGGGCGCGCTGCTATGGGCCGTGCCGCACGAGACATTGCGGCTGCTTGCCTGGGGCGACGATCTTGGCAAATACACCTTCGGCAACCATCTCATCGCCCACCGGTTCTGCCGGACCTGCGGCATCCATCCCTTCGCCGAGGACGTCAGCGAAGGGATCGAACGAAGCGCCTACGTCAATGTCCATTGCATTGACGATCTCGATCTGGACGCTGTGCCGATTTTCGACTTCGACGGCCGTGCGGTTTGACGGACACTCAACGCTCGGCTGTCCTCGGGCCAAGCAAGAACGCCGCCAAGGCCGCCAGCAACGTTGCGATCCCGCAATAGGCGAAAGCGCTGGCAACGCCGGCATTGTCGACCAGCAGGCCGCCGAAAACGGCGCCCAGCGCGATGGCCACCTGGAACGTGGCGACCATCAGTCCGCCGGCACTTTCTGCCTGGTCGGGAGCGGCTCGCACCAGCCAGGTTTGCAGCCCGACCGGCACCGCGCCGAAGGCAAAGCCCCAGGCGGCAACCGCTATCGCCGCAACGACTGGCGAGGCTCCGAGAGTAAGCAGCAAGGCAGCTGCCACAGCAATCAGCAGAGGCGCCAGGCCGACGGCGGTCTTGAGGCTGCGTTCGGCCATGAACCCGCCGGCAAAATTGCCGAAGAAGCCACCGATGCCGTAGGCGAGCAGCACAAGCGAGATCGTCTCGATGTCCAGCGCGGGCACCTTCTCAAGAAACGGGCGGACATAGGTGAAGCCGGCAAAGTGTCCCGAGGCGACCAGCAGGACCACCAGAAGCGCAACCCTGATCATCGGCCGCTTTATTACCTCCAGCAAGGTCCGAAAGCTTGCCACGCCCGCCGGCGGCAGCTTCGGAAGGGTGGCGATCTGCACGAGCAGCGCCAGGGCGCCGACAATCGCTGCGATCATGAAGGCCGTTCGCCATCCCCAGATGTCGCCGACATAGGCACCGACCGGGGCCGCACAGACCGTCGCCACCGAAACGCCGGTGAGAATGATCGACATGGCGCGCGGCATCAGCCGCATCGGGACAAGCCGCATCGCCATGGCCGCCGACATCGACCAGAAGCCGCCGAGGCTGATCCCGAGCATGATGCGGGCGATCAGAAGAACGGGAAGCGAGGACGCAAACGCTGCTAGCAGGTTCGACAGGATCAGCAGCACCGTCAGCGCCCACATCACCAGCCTGCGGTCCAGCCGTCTGGTGACGATGGCCATGGTCGGGGCGGCTATCGCGCCGACGACGGCCGTCGCCGTCACCGCTTGGCCGGCAGTGCCTTCCGTCACACCGAGGTCCTGCGCCAGCGGCGTCAGCAGGCTGGCAGGCAGGAATTCTGCGGTCACCAGCCCAAAGACACCGAGCGCGAGGGATACGACCGCCCCCCACGCAGGTTCGGCTCGTTCGTCGGTTTCCGCGGGATCGAGAACGGCGTCCATGACGCCTGTCGCGGGTTCAGTCATGATGGGATCTCCGATCTGGTTGCAGCGCAGCATCTGGCTGCAGTGCAACATAGGGAGTGACTATCTGGAGTTTCCATGCTAGAAACACCATCATGCTTGACCATTCGTCCAAAGTTCCGATCACCGGCGATCCGCTGACAGACATATTGCGCGGGTTAAGGCTCGACGGCGTCGAATACGGCCGCTGTGAAATGCAGGAGCCCTGGGGCCTCCAGTTTCCGGCCCAGACGGCGGCGCGGTTTCATTTCATCGGCCGCAAGGGATGCTGGCTGCTGCAGCCGTCCGGCGAATGGGTGGAGCTCAAGGCGGGCGACGCGGTGCTGCTGCCGCGCGGTGCGGCACACGTCCTGGCGAGCGAGCCGGGCACTGAAGCTTCGCCGATCCAGGGCTACGAGGTCGCCGAGGTCTGCAAGGGCGTTTACTGCATGTCCAACGAAGGTTGCCGGCCGGGGACGCTGCTGTTTTTCGGCAGCATGTATTTCAATCTCGACGGCTTGCACCCATTGCTCGGCATGATGCCGGACGTGATGCGCGCGCACGAACTGGAAGCCTATGAACCGGGCATCCCGCATCTGCTGGAGGCCATGGCGCGCGAAGTGACGATGGAGCGCGTCGGCTCCGGCGGCATTCTGGCACGGCTTGCCGATGTGCTGGCCGCCACCGTCATCCGGTCATGGGTCGAGCGCGGCTGCGGCGACGCGTCCGGCTGGATTGCGGCAGTGAGGGATCGGGAGATTGGGCGCGTGCTGGCCGCGATCCATCTCGAACCGGACCGCGACTGGACGGTGGAAACGCTGGCCAGGATGATGGGCGCCTCGCGATCAGGCTTCGCGGAACGCTTCGCGACGATCGTCGGCGAAACGCCGGCGAGATATGTCACCCAGGTGAGAATGCACCAGGCACGGCAATGGCTGGTCCGCGACCGGCTGAAGATTTCCGTCGTCGCCGCTCGCCTCGGTTATGAATCCGACGCGTCGTTCAGTCGGGCGTTCAAGCGCGTCATCGGATCGGCCCCCAGCCATTTCCGGGCCGAGGAACAGGCTGAGACCCGTCAAGCCGGCTAAGCCTGGCCAGAGGCTTCAAGCCGCTTAGCATCTCCCCGCCGAATAGACGCGCTTTAGCCCGCGTGACGGAGGCTTATTCCGCTAGCCTTGTCGAACAGCACCACCTTGTCCGGATCCCAGGCAAAGCGCACCGGCTGCTCGATTTCGACATCGGTTCTGGCCGGCACCGTGGCCCGCAGCATGGCGTCGCCGACCCGCAGTGTAAGGATCTTCTCGACGCCATGGTTCTCGACATCGTGGACGCGCGCTTCCACCGGCGCTCCGCTCTCGAGATAGACATCCTCTGGACGAATACCGAAGACGAGCGGGCGACCGTCGGTCGCAGCGCTCGTCTTGGCCCCCCCCGCAAAAGGCAGTTCGAAATTCAGCGGTGCCATCACCGCGCGACCGTTGACGAGTTTGCCGTCGATGAGGTTCATCGGCGGCGAGCCGACGAAGCTCGCCACGTAGGTGTCGCGCGGATTGTTATAGATCTCATACGGCGTGCCGGTCTGGACGATGCGGCCATGGTTGAGCACGCCAACCTTGTCGCCCATCGACATCGCCTCGATCTGATCGTGCGTGACGAACAGGAAGGTCTGACTAAGGTTCATTTGGATGTTCTTCAGTTCGGTGCGCAGCGCCTCGCGCAGCTTGGCATCGAGTGCGGAGAGGGGCTCATCCATCAGGAATACGCGCGGCTTACGCACGATGGCGCGACCAATCGAGACGCGCTGCATCTCGCCGCCAGAGAGGCGATCCGTCTTGCGGTCGAGCAGATGCTCGATACGCAAGGTCCTGGCAACGCGATCGACGCGCGTCTTGATCTCGTCGGGCTCGATGCGGCGGATTTTTGGCTTCAGCGGAAATTCGAGGTTTTCGCGCACCGTGTAGCGCGGATAAAGCGAGTATTGCTGCAGAACCAGTGCCACGTCGCGCTCGGCCGCACCCCAGTCAGCGACATCAGCGCCGTCGATGAATATCTGACCCTCGTCCGGCTTTTCCAGGCCGGCGATCATGCGCAGCGTCGTCGTCTTGCCGGCGCCGGTCTCACCGAGCAGCACGAAGAACTCGCCGTCGGCAATGTCGAGATTGAGCCCGGTCAATGCGGTGTGATTGCCGAATGTCTTCGAGATATTCTTGAGCTGGATATGGGCCATCAGAGTCTCACCCCCAGCGAATTGCCGCTTGCCGTGTCGAAGAAATGCGCCTGCGCCGGGTCGAGCTTGGCGAAGACCTGAACCCCCGGCTTGCCGACGAAACCGGAACGGGTCCGGGCGCGCAACATCTGTGCCCCGACCTTGAGGTCGACGATATCGTAGGAGCCAAGCGGTTCGATGATGTGCGCCTCGACCGGCAGATAACCATCCGCCGGCTCGCGCGAGACCATCACGCCTTCGGGGCGGATGCCGAGCGCAAGGCGGTCCTGCCCGACGTTCGCAGCGTCGAGTTGGCCGACCAGTTCGGCCGGGAAAAGGAACCCTTCCGCGGCCCCGTCGAGGGTGACCCTGGCGCCGGAGCCGTTCATCGTCACCGCCGCGTTGGCGACGTTCATCACAGGCGAGCCAACGAATTGCGCGACGAACAAATTGGCCGGGTGCGTATACACTTCCGATGGGCTGCCTACCTGTTGCAGAACGCCCTCATGCATGATGACGATGCGGTCAGCAAGGCTCATCGCCTCGATCTGGTCGTGGGTGACGTAGATGGTGGTCGAGCCCTGCTTGATGTGCAGCCGCTTGATCTCCGCGCGCATCTCCTCGCGCAGCTTGGCGTCGAGCGCGCCGATCGGCTCGTCCATCAGCATCGCCTTCGGCCGCCGCACCAGCGCCCGGCCGATCGCCACGCGCTGCATGTCGCCGCCCGACAGCGCCGACGGCTTCTTGCCGAGCAGGTCGGTGATCTGCAGCACTTTGGCGACCGAGCGCACCTCGCCGTCGATCTCCGCCTTGCTCTTGCGCATGGCGCGCAACGGAAAAGCGATGTTCTCGTAGACGCTCATATGCGGATAGAGCGAGAACGATTGGAAGACCATGGCGATGTCGCGGTCGGCAGCCTTGAGATGCTGGACCGGCTTGCCGTCGATGAGCACATCGCCGCCGTCGATCGTCTCCAGCCCGGCGATGGCGCGAAGCGTCGTCGTCTTGCCGCAGCCCGACTGGCCGAGCAGCACGATGAACTCGTTGTCGTCGATCTTGAGATTGAGGTCCTTGATGACCTGAACGGCGCCAAAGAATTTCTGGATGCCACGAAGCTCGATCTGGGTCATGCGTGACCTTCTTTTTCCGGCGTGCCGGTCGCCTGCGGCTTCTGCCTTGGACCGACCCAGCCGGTGATCATGAACGTCAGCAGCCCGACGATGATGATCGTCAGGCCGTAGCGGTGCAGGAAGAGACTCCACGGCTGGCAGAGCGCGATGATGCCGCACACCATCACGATCTCGGCCGTGCGCTGGATTGTAGCATGGCGGATCATTTACGGATCGCTCCGAAGGACATGCCGCGCAGGAGGTGGTTGCGCAACAGGAAGGTGAAGATGGCGACAGGCAGCAGGAACAGGAAGGTGCCGGCCGCGATGACCGTCCAGTCGGGCAACCCGGAACCGACCTGGCTTGGAATGAACGGTGGCGCCGTCTGGGCGCGTCGGTTGGTCATGATCAGCGCGAAGGCATATTCGTTCCATGCGGTGATGAAGCAGAACACCGCGGTGGCGGCGATGCCGGTGGCGGCCTCAGGCAGCACGATCTTGAAGAAGGCTTCCATGCGCGTGTAGCCGTCGACGAGCGCCGCCTCCTCGTACTCCTTCGGAATTTCGTCCATGAACCCCTTCATCAGCCATACAGAGAAGCTGAGGTTGAAGGCGGTGTAGAGAATGATCAGGCCCCAATGCGTGTCGTTGAGGCCGACGACCCGGTACATCAGGAACATCGGGATCGCCACCACCACCGGCGGCAGCATGCGCGTCGACAGGATGAAGAAGAGCAGGTCCTGTTCCCCCTTTATCTTGAAGCGCGAGAACCCGTAAGCCGTGAAGGTGCCCATGCCGACCGCGAGGATCGTCGAGGTGATGGCGACGATCAGCGAGTTCATGAAGCGGCTCGGATAACCGGACCACTGCACCTCGCCCCTGCCCGAGCGCACCACCTTCTCGCCGCCGTCAAACACCAGCCGCTCCCACCACGGGGCGGCGGCGTATTGTTCCGGCGTCGGCGCAGTGCGCAACTGCGACCGCTTGGTGAACAGCTTTACGAAGGGCGATATCTCCGGCTGGAAGACCACCGTCGGCGGGATGGTGGTGGCGAGATTGCGCGGCTTGAACGCCGTCGAGGCTATCCAGTAGATCGGCGCCAGGAAGATCATCGTGACGATCAGCACGCCGACGATGGCGAGCTTGTTGAGCGAACGCTCGGCAGAGGTGGTGACAGCGGCCATTCTAGCGCTCCTTCACCTTGTTCAGGTATTTGACGTAGATGTTGGTGATCGCCAGGATCATGATCAGCACGATGTAAGCTAGCGCGCAGGAGCGCCCGGTCTGCCATTCCTGGAACGCCATCTTGTAGAGCCGGATCGAGATCACCTCGGTGGTTGGCTGGCTGGTCAGGATGTAGGCGAGATCGAAGGTCTTGAACGCCTCCATGGTGCGAAAGATGATCGCGATCATCAGGATCGGCGCGACCAGGGGCAGCGTAATGCGAAAGAAGGTATAGAACGAGCCGGCGCGGTCGATCGCGGCTGCTTCGTAGAGGTGCTTCGGCACCGCCGACAGGCCGGCAAGCGACAGCAGCATCACGAAGGGCGACCACATCCAGATGTCGGTGATGGCAACCGCGTAGAGCGCCATGTCGGGGTTGGACAGCCACTCGAAGGAGCCAAGGCCGAGCGTATAGTTGATGATGCCGAAGGACGGATCGTAGAGCAGTTTCCAGAACAGGCCGACGACGGCCATCGACAGCATCATTGGCAACAGCAGCAGTGTCGTCAGCAGGCCCTTCAACGGGATATCGCGGTTGAGCAGCAACGCCACGCCGAAGCCGACGATGACCTGGCCGACTACGGAGACGATGACATATTTGGCGGTGATGGCGAAATTCGACCAGATGAACGGGTCGTTGAGCAGCTCGCGGTAATTCTGCAGTCCGACGAAATTGGCCGCCGCGGGGCTCGACGCGCGGAAGTCGGTGAACGAATAGCCGAGCGAATAGATCAGTGGAAAGATGTTGAAGACGATCAGGAAAACGATCGTCGGAATGATGAAGAGATTGCGGATCGTGAGGTCGCTCATGCCGCGGGCGGCGGAGCGCGAGTTGGGATCCAGGGTGGTCATGACTGCAGTGGCCAAGGCCCGTTCCTTCCTTGTCCGGAAAAGAAAACGGAAGGGGCGGGCTCCCGCCCCCTCCGAGAGTTAATGCCGTTTACTTCACGCGGTTGTATTTCTTGAACGTTGCGTTCCAATCCGCGGCGAGCGAATCGAGCACTTCCTTGGCCGTGCCTTGATTGCCGGTGATGTACGGATAGACGCGTTGGTTCATCTGGATGAGCAGCTCGGCATATTCCGGCGTCGCCCAGAAGTCCTTCACCTTGAACATGGTTTCGTAGAAGGCCTTGTTGTATGGCGTGGCGTTCTGGAATTCAGGCGACTCAAGCACTTTGGCGCTTGCCGTGTAACCGCCGAGTTCCGCCCATTTCTTCTGCGTCTCGTCCTTGATGAACCATTCCAGGAACTTCATCGCCTCTTCCTGATTCTGGGAATAGGAGACGACGGAGATGCCCTGGCCCCCGAGCGCGGCGAACTGGTCGCCGCTCGGTCCAGGAGGGTTGGCGAAGAAGCCGGTGACCTTGGCATTCGGGTTGGAGGCTTCGTTGATGAGCGCCGGGAAGAAAGCGAAGTAGTTCATGCTCATCGCCGCCAGGTTCTCGGTGATCGCCTGGTTGTCCTCGATGAAGAAGCTCTTGGCCCAACCAGGAGGGGTGAAGGAATAGAGTTCCTTGTAGGCCTCGAGCGCCTTGACGTTCTGCTCGGAGTTGACGATCCCGTCGACCTTGTAAGTGGCATAGTCGCCAAGTTCGCCGCCGAAGGAGAAGATGGCGTTCTCGACGCCCATCACCAGAGCGTCGTAGGAGTTATCGGTATAGATGGCGACGCCGTAGCGCTTCTCGTCGGGACGGTGGAAGAATTCGGCGATGTCGCGCAGCTGCTTCCAGTCCTTCGGCACGCCGAGATCGTAGCCGTACTTGGCTTTGAAGGCCTCCATCTCCTTCGGATCTTCGAACCAGTCCTTGCGATAGGACCAGCCGACCGCGTCGCCCTCGGCCGGAATCGACCAGTATTTGCCGGAGTTGGATGGATATTCGGCGTAGTATTTCACCGTCGCCGGCGCCATCACTTCCTTCAGATTGTGCTTGTTGAAGAAGTCGGTGAGGTCGACATAGTGACCGGCCTCGGAGGCGGCGCCGATCCACTGGGAATCGCCGACCACCATGTCGTAGGCGCTGCCCTTGGCGTTGAATTCGGTGAACGCCTTGGTCTGGAAATCCCCCCACGGCGTCGTCTCGACCGTGACCTTCACGCCGCTCTCGGCCTCGTAAAGGTTGACGAGTTCCTGCAAATAGTTCGCCGGATCCCATTCAGCCCAGAATATGGTGAGTTCCTTATCCTGCGCGTAGACGGACGTTCCGCAGGCGAGCACTAAGCCGATACCAGCAAGCATGCTGGTCATTGTCTTGCGCATGATGATTTCCTCCCTTGTGCGCATTCTACCGTATCATGCGAGCCGGCGGCGAGGCCGGCCCTGGTAGTTCCTCGTGATGGCGCCGTTCCGGTTTTTGAGCCTCCTCGCCCAGCCGGAAAATGGATCGCAGCCCTCACTTTTAACCTGCTATATTGTCCTGATCTGGTATTACCAATTTCGGACGCACGTCAAGCTCTTTCTTGGACGATGGCAGGCCCTCAGACAAGCAGATTCCAGCAACATCTGTCTGTTTTTCTTAAATTTTCCTACTCCTTGATACGCCAAGGCCTTCTTCGCGCTACGGCACGTCGACCATTGTCGGTAGCCGACATGCCCATCTGGTCGAACCAGATCGATGCTATTCCGTAGCTGTCGCCGGCGCGCTTCTATCTCCTCTGGTCATCGATTCCATCACTGCAGCCCGTACCAGGGCGCCGGCTGCCCATTGCGCTACCGACATCATCTTGCGGCTGTCCAGCCCCCATATATCCTTCAGTACGATGAGCACTTCGACGCCGAAGGTCAACGACAGGGCCTGTGCCAGGCGCTTGAATTCGCGTGGCGGCAGCCGGCTCTTGAGCGGTGCGATCGCGTCCTTGAGCAGATCGACGCGATGGCCGCGCGTAAAGGCCGGCTCGCCGCCCAGCGTGCCGGCCTGCCGTCGCGCCCACTGGTCGAGCGACAGCTTCAGCGCCGCCTTGAAGGTCGCCTCGAAGGCCTCGATGCGTGGCATGGCCGTGTCGAACAGTTCGGCGACGCGGCGCTCGGGATCGGCCGAGGCTGATTTCCAGGTGAGGATCGGCCCCAGCCCTTCGTCGACCACCGCCTGCACCAGCGCCGCCTGGCTTGGAAAATACCGATAGGCGGTGGCGCGGGAGACTTCCGCCGCTTCGGCGACCTCGCTGACCGAAGGCGTGGCGCCCGCCTGCATCAGCCTTGTTGCCGTCTCCAGCATCAGCCGCCTTGTGCGCGCGCGCGGTCCGCGCGCTGCTCCAGAACCGGCGTCGTCAGGCACTGCCGCTGGTTGACGTGAGACATTCATGTCAATATGATACGCACGTCTCAAAAAATTGCAATGGCCTTTCGATCTGCCGAACGGCCGGGCAAAGAGCGGCAGGCGGCGACGCCGAGCGCGCCAAGAACCGGGGAAACGCAATGAAGCGCGTCTATGTGGTGGGCACCGCCGACACCAAGGGTGAAGAACTCGCCTTTCTTGCCGATGCGGTCGCCGCCACCGGTGCTGCTGTCGCCCGCGTCGATGTTGGAACGCGCAACGCGACCGTGCCGGTCGATGTCTCGGCCGAAGAGGTCGCCGGCCATCATCCCGATGGCAGCAGTGCCGTGCTGGGCAGCGACGATCGCGGCACCGCGGTGGCGGCAATGGCCATCGCCTTCACCCGGTTTGTCCAATCGCGCACCGATATTTCAGGTGTGATCGGCATCGGCGGTGGTGGCGGCACTTCGATCATCACATCAGGCATGCGCGCGCTGCCGCTCGGCCTGCCCAAGATCATGGTCTCGACGCTCGCCTCGGGCGACACCGCACCTTACGTCGATGTCTCCGACATCGTCATGATGCCGTCGGTGACCGATATGGCCGGCCTGAACCGGCTGTCTCGTGTCGTGCTGCACAATGCCGCCCAGGCGATAGCAGGCATGGCTGCAAAACCGCCGCCGCCACCCGACGGCAGACCGTCGATCGGCCTCACCATGTTCGGCGTCACAACGCCATGCGTGACTTCCATCGCCGAGCAGCTTCGTTCGACCTATGACTGCATAGTCTTCCACGCCACCGGGACCGGCGGCCGCAGCATGGAGAAGCTGGCCGACAGCGGCTTGCTGTCCGGCGTCATCGACATCACGACAACAGAAGTCTGCGACCTCCTGTTTGGCGGCGTTCTGCCGGCGACCGAAGACCGCTTCGGCGCGATCGCCCGCACGAAACTGCCCTATGTCGGCTCGGTCGGCGCGCTCGATATGGTGAATTTCTGGGCGCCACCGACCGTTCCACAACGCTATAGCGGGCGGCTGTTTTACGAGCACAATCCGAATGTGACGCTGATGCGCACGACCCCTGACGAAAGCCGCAAGATCGGCGAATGGATCGGTGCAAGACTGAGCCTTTGCGAGGGACCGGTCCGGTTTCTCATTCCCGAAAAGGGCGTCTCGGCGCTCGACATCGAAGGCGGCGCCTTCTTCGACCCTGAAGCCGATGCAGCACTCTTCGAGGCTATCGAACGTACGATCATGCCGGATAACACGCGCCGAGTGACGCGCCTGCCACTGCACATCAACGACCCCGAATTCGCCAAGGCTGCGGTTGCGGCTTTCCTCGACATCACCAGAAAGTGAGAGACGAAGCCATGGCCGCGATACCACGCAAGAAGGTTCTGGAAAAGTTCCGCAAGATGATTGCCGGCGGCGTGCCGATCGTCGGCGGTGGTGCCGGCACCGGCCTTTCGGCCAAGGCCGAGGAGGCCGGCGGGATCGACCTGATCATCATCTACAATTCCGGCCGCTACCGCATGGCCGGGCGCGGCTCGGCCGCCGGCCTGCTCGCCTATGGCAACGCCAACGAGATCGTCAAGGAAATGGCCTATGAGGTGCTGCCGGTGGTGAAGAAGACGCCGGTGCTGGCCGGCGTCAACGGCACCGATCCCTTCGTCATCATGCCGCTGCTGCTGGCCGAGCTGAAAACGATGGGCTTTTCCGGCGTGCAGAACTTTCCGACGATCGGCCTGTTCGACGGCCAGATGCGGCAGAGTTTTGAAGAAACCGGCATGGGCTTCGGGCTCGAAGTCGACATGATCGCCGCGGCACACGAGCTCGACCTCCTGACTACGCCCTATGTGTTCAGCCCCGATGAGGCGCGCGCCATGACCAAGGCCGGCGCCGACATCGTCGTCGCCCATATGGGGGTGACCACCGGCGGCTCGATCGGCGCGACGTCGGCCAAGTCACTGGACGACTGCGTCAAGGAGATCGACGCCATCGCTGAAGCGGCGCGTATCGTGCGCAAGGATATCATTTTGCTTTGCCATGGCGGCCCGATCTCGATGCCGGACGATGCCCAGTACATCCTCGAACGCTGCAAGGGCCTGCACGGTTTCTACGGCGCCAGTTCGATGGAGCGGCTGCCGGCGGAAGCGGCGATCGCCAGGCAGACCGCCGATTTCAAGGCCGTGACGCTTGGTGCCAAAACGACTGCGAAGAAAAAGAAGGGATGAGACGATGACCGACAAAAGCAAGGTGTTTGTCTATCCGAAGGATGTCAGCGCCTTCGGCTTCGACTGGGGCAGGCTGTCGCTGACGGTGGCACCCGAAGTGAACGGCGCAACGCGTTTTTCCGGCGGCGTCGTCGACCTGCCCTCCGGCAAGGGCCACACGCGGCATAATCATCCGGGTGCGGAAGAGATCATCTTCGTCATATCAGGCAATGGCGAGCAGATGGTCGAAGACGAGGACGGCAATCCGGTCGTTGCAAAGGTCGGGCCCGGCTGCACCATCTATGTGCCGGAAAGCCGCTTCCATTCGACGCTGAACACCGGCGATGCGCCCATGCAGCTCTTCGTCGTCTATTCGCCGGCCGGGCCGGAACTGGCGCTGCGCGACCTGCCGGATTTCAGGCTGCTGCCGCCGGGCGGCAGCTAATGCATGTCGCGCAAAAGTGCGCAGCGGTTTTGCGATAACGACATGCATAAAGACAAGAATTTAAATCGCGTCGCATTGAATCCATTCAAACGCGACGCGCTTTAGGCCACCCCGCCCCTGTTCCAGCCCCTGCCCCGATCGCCGAACATAGCGTAACCGGTCTCGGTGACCGCCACCGTGTCCTCCAGCTTGATGAAGCCGCGCGTCGGGTGAAGCATCGTCGTCTCGACCGAGAGCACCATGTTTTTCTCCAGCGGCTTTTCGGCATAGGTGCCTTCATAGGTCACCGGATGGTTGGTCATCAGGAACGGCGCTTCATGTGTGATCAGCCCCATGCCGTGGGCAAAGAAATCGGTATAGGGCGCGACCTTGGATTTCTTCAGCACGCCTTCCGCGTAGGAAATCATGTCACCACCCAGCGTGCCGGCGCGTACCTTGGAAAAGGCCGCCTGCTGCACCGCCTCGACTTCGGCCAATAGATCCTCGAGTTCGGCATCCGGCTCGCCCAGAATGCCCATGCGACAGAGGTCGCCGATATAGCCGTGATAATTGCCGCCGGAATCGATCGACATCACCTCGCCCTTCTTCCATGCCTGCGGCGAGGCGGCGCGGTTGTGGCTGGCGCCGAGCGTCAGCAGGCAATATTCGAAATGCGCGCCGCGATTGGTCTCCTCGCGCCTGAGTTGCTCGATGATCTCGGTCTTGGTCGTGCCTTCACGCGCCCAGCGAACGGTCGCCAGCATGGAATCGGTGATCAGTTCGGAAGCGATGCGCAGCTTCTCCAGTTCCGCATCCGTCTTGATCGCTCGCATCCGCTCCAGCATATCAGTCGCGTCGATCAGCTTGGCGTCCGGCAGCGCCTTGCGGATCAGCGTGTAGGCATCCGACGGCAGGAAAGCCGGCTCGATGCCGATGCGGGCGTTGCCCTTGCCGATTTTGGTCAGGTGCTCAACCGCGAGATTGGCGGCGTCGAGCGTGCCCCAGCAGGCGGCGTGCAAGGTCGGCGTCCAGAACGGGTTGTTCTGGTGCTCGGCGCCCTCCATGCGGTTGCCGATATAGGCGGCATGCTCAGGCCCACCCTTCTCGTAAACTACAACAGGCAAATAGCGGCTGTGGCCGATCGCATCCATGGCGGCGAAGAAGATGAACTTGTAGCCGCCAAGCAGATATTGCGTGTTGTGCTTGGAGGTGGCGAGCAGCACATCGATACCGGCCTCCTCCATCAGCCGATCGACCCTGGCGTGGTCGAACGGGATGGTGCTGACGGCATTCTTACCGGGGGCGACGTTCATCTTTCTCTCCCTGAATTCCCTGGCCGGCCGGTCGGATCGCCGGCGGTGCCCAGTCTGGTTCTACTAGATAAGTCTGGTCCTACCAGATAAGGTCGGATTGAACCGCTTCCCTGTAACTGGTCCAGCGGACGAAATTTTCAAAGCCACATGAGGATGCGCCAAATCCGTCTCTGGCGAAACCCTCGGCAAGGCTCATAATCACCCTTGCAAGGATGCCGTCCGGCGTCCGAGGGTATTGGCCCGGGTGGCTGAGAGGGACGGAGTTCGATCATGTCAAATGTCACGATTTCCAGACGCACCGTGCTTGCCGGGTCGGCTTTGCTTCTGGCTTCGACGGCGCTGCCAACGATCGGCTGGGCACAGACACCGAAGAAAGGCGGGCGGCTGGTCGTCGCCGCCGATTCCGAGCCGCGCAACCTCAACCCGGCGATCGTCGCTTCCAACGGCGTGTTCTTCATTTCGAGCAAGATCGTGGAAACGCTGGCCGAGGCGTCCTTCGACGGCAAGGACGGGCTCGACCCGCGCCTGGCGATAGGCTGGGAGGGCGCCGCCGATGGCCTGTCGGTGACGTTCAAATTGCGCGAGGGCGTCAAATGGCATGACGGCAAACCCTTCACCTCCGCCGACGTCGCATTCTCGGCGCTGCAAATCTGGAAGCCGCTGCAGAATCTCGGCCGCACCGTCTTCAAGGAACTGGAGGCGGTCGACACGCCGGACGAACTGACGGCGGTTTTCAAATTCGCCAAGCCGACACCGTTCCAGCTGATCCGCAACGCCTTGCCGGCGCTGAGCAGCGTGATGCCGAAGCACATCTACGAGACAGGAAAGATCGAAGAGAACCCAGCCAACAACGCACCGATCGGCACCGGCCCGTTCAAATTCGCCGAACACAAGTCAGGCGAATATTACCGGCTGGAGAAGAATGGGGACTATTGGGGTAAGGACCAACCTTACCTCGACGAGATCATCTACCAGGTGCTGCCCGACCGCACTTCGGCGGCAAGCGCGCTCGAGGCCGAAGAGATCCAGCTCGCCGCGTTTTCCGCGGTGCCGCTGGCCGATCTCGACCGCATCTCCAAGGCGCCTGGCCTCAAGGTGATCACCAAGGGCTATGAGGGGCTGACCTATCAGCTCGTCGTCGAGATCAACCATCGCCGCAAGGAGCTGGCCGACCTGAAGGTGCGCCAGGCGATCGCCCACGCCATCGACAAGGATTTCGTCGTCAAGACGGTGTTCCTCGGCTACGCCGCGACAGCCACCGGCCCGGTGCCGAAGAACGATCCGCAATTCTATACGGCCGATGTGCCGACCTACGCCTTCGACGTGGCCAAGGCCAACGCCTTGCTCGACGAAGCCGGCTACAGCAAGGGAGACGACGGCAAGCGCTTTTCGCTGAAGCTGCTGCCGGCGCCCTACTTCAACGAAACCAAGCAGTTCGGCGACTATCTGCGCCAAGCGCTGGCCGCCATCGGTATCGACGCCCAGCTGGTCAACAACGATTCGGCCGCGCATATCAAGGCGGTCTACACCGACCACGCCTTCGACCTTGCGGTCGGGCCGCCGGTGTTCCGCGGCGATCCGGCGATTTCGACCACCATCCTGGTGCAGAGCGGCATTCCCGACGGCGTGCCTTTCTCCAACCAGGGTGGCTACAAGAACGATGAACTCGATGCCCTCATCGCCAAGGCGTCCGAGACGCTCGACCCCGCCGCGCGGACGGAACTTTACAAGGAGTTTCAGAAAAAGGTCGCGGCCGACCTGCCGCTGATCAATATCGCCGAATGGAGCTTCATCAGCGTTATCAGAGACACGGTGGGGAATGTCGCCAACAACCCGCGCTGGGCGGTGTCGAACTGGGCGGACACTTGGCTTGAGGGGTGAAGCCGTGGGTGAATAGCGATTGACCTTCGCCAATAGGTGAAGTTGGTAATGTCCGTGCTCGACGATACCCCCCTCTGTCCTGCCGGACATCTCCCCCTCAAGGGGGGAGATTGGCTTGCCTTGGCGCCGGCATTTCCCTCAGCAATGTTTGCGATTGGCACCACGGCATGTGACGGCCAATCTCCCCCCTTGAGGGGGAGATGTCCGGCAGGACAGAGGGGGGTGCCTAGGCGCAGCGCATCTCTCTATGGCCACAGCAACAAGCAACCTGCGCCATGAATCGCGCCCTCATCCTCCTTCGCCGTCGCCTCGTCGGCAGCGTCTTCGTGCTGCTGATTGTCGTGATCGGCACTTTCCTTTTGCTGGAAGCCGCCCCCGGCGACGCGGTCGACGCCTATATCGTCTCGACCGGCGGCGACGCCGGCATGATCGAATTGCTGCGCCATCGTTGGGGCCTCGACCAGTCGGCGTTGACGCGGCTGGCGAACTACCTCTGGGCGCTGCTGCATCTCGACCTCGGCCAGTCGGTCACCTTCTCGGGGCCGATCCGCGACGTCATCCTCGAACGCCTGCCCAACACGTTGCTGTTGATGGGCAGCGCCACCGCGCTCTCCTTCGGGCTCGGCTCGGCACTCGGCATCTATGCCGGCGCCAGGCCCGGCAGTTTTCGCGACCGCTTCCTGTCGATCGGTTCGCTGGCGCTCTATGCGGTACCGGGCTTCTGGCTCGCGTTGGTGCTGATCATCATCTTTGCGGTCGACCTGCGCTGGTTTCCGATCGGCGGCATCGAGAGCATCGCGTCGGGCAAGACCGGCCTCGAGCGCGCGGCCGATATCGCCCGCCATCTCATCCTGCCGGTGTCCGCACTCGGCTTCATCTATCTGGCACTCTATCTGCGCATGATGCGCGCCGGCATGGCCGAGGTCTGGCGGCAGGATTTTGTGCTCGCCGCCCGCGCCAAGGGGCTTTCCCGCCGCCGCATCGTGCTCGCCCACGTCGCCCGCAACGCGCTGTTGCCGTTGGTCACCATGCTCGGCCTGCAATCGGCGCAGATGCTCGGCGGCAGCGTCGTCATCGAAAGCGTCTTTTCGGTGCCCGGCCTTGGCCGGCTGGCGCAGGAGGCGGTGGCGGCGCGCGACACGCCGCTGCTGCTCGGCATCATTCTCGTCAGCGCCGTTCTGGTTATCATCATCAACCTTCTCGTCGATATCGCCTACGCTTTCCTCGATCCGCGCGTCGGCGCCAGCGAGACCAGCGCGTGAGCCCGCTTCGCCGCTTTCTTCGCACGCCGGAAGCGATCGCCGGCGCGATCATTCTGGTAGCGCTGTTCGCCATGGCGCTATCGGCGTCGCTATTCTTTCCCGGCGATCCGCAGGCTATTGCCGGGCCGGCGCTGCTGCCGCCATTTCAGGACTGGTCGCTGCCGCTCGGCACCGACCGGCTCGGCCGTGACGTGCTGGCCGAGCTTCTCCACGGCGCCCGTACCTCCTTGGCGGTCGGGCTGGCGGCGGCAGCCGCAGCCCTTGCCGTCGGCGCAATAGTCGGCACGCTGGCGGGCTTTGCCGTCGGCCTCGTCGACGAGGTGCTGATGCGCATCACCGACGCCTTCCAGACCGTGCCGAGCTTCCTGTTGGCGCTGGCCTTCGTCAGCGTCGTCGGGCCATCGCTCGGCGTCGTCGTCACGGCGATCGCGCTCGGCGCCTGGACGGGGCCGGCGCGTGTTGCCCGCGCTGAAGTGCTGTCGATCCGCGAGCGCGATTTTGTTGCCGGCGCCCGCGTCATCGGCATGCCTCCGCTGGAGATCGCCTTTCGCGAAGTACTGCCCAACGCATTGCCGCCGGTGCTGGCATTGTCGTCGGTGATCGTCGCCGCGGCAATCCTCACCGAGGCGGCACTTTCGTTTCTCGGCCTCGGCGACCCCAACCGCGTGACCTGGGGCGGCATGATCGCCGAAGGTCGCGCCGTGCTGCGCACCGCGCCCTTCCTGTCGATCATTCCAGGCGTAGCACTCGTGCTGACAGTGCTCGGCGTCTACCTCGCCGGCGAAGGCGTCGTCGAGACGACGGCGGTGAGAAGGAGCCTGTCGTGACGGCGCTGCTTTCGATCCACGATTTGACGGTGACCTACCGCCGCGACGGCAGCGAGGTGGCGGCGCTGAAACAGCTCAGCCTCGATATCGCCACCGGCGAATGCTTCGCCGTCATCGGCGAGAGCGGTTCGGGCAAGAGCACGCTGGCGCTGGCCGTTGCCGGGCTGCTGCCGGCTTCCGCCAGGATTGACGGCCGTATCGATTGGTTTTTGCAGTCGCCGCCATCTTCGGGTGCCACAGAACACAGGCCTCTAAAATCCGCCGCCAAACCCAGCCACAGTCCACTCGGTGGCCGCGACATCGGCTTCGTCTTCCAGGACCCCTCGGCCAGCCTCGATCCGGTAATGGCGGTCGGCGAGCAGGTCGCGGAAGTCGCGCACACGCATCTCGGCCTTACTTGGTCGCAATCCTATGCCAAGGCAAAAACTCTGCTTGAACGCGTCCGCCTGCCCGACCCGGACGCCGCTTTGCACGCCTACCCGCACCAGCTTTCCGGTGGCCAAAAACAGCGCGTGGCGATCGCCGCAGCGATCGCGGCCGGTCCGAAGCTGCTGATCGCCGACGAGGCGACCAGCGCTCTGGACACCATCGTGCAGGCCGAGATCGTCGCGCTGATCCGGCAATTGGTAGCCGAGGACGGCATGACGCTGCTGTTCGTCAGCCATGACATCGCGCTGGCCGCCGAGCTGGCCGAGCGCATCGCCGTATTCCGGCACGGCGAGTTGGTCGAATTCGGCGCGACGGCGCAGATCGTCGCTACCCCGCGCCACGCCTACACAAGAGCGCTGCTCGACGCTCATCTCGGCCTCGACGCCGAACCGCTGCTGCAGCAGGCAGGAGCATCGCGGTGAGCAGTCCATTGCTGGCCGTTTCCGGCCTGACCAAACGATATCGTCCCGGCGGCAAGACCCTCGCCGCCGTCGATAATGTCTCCTTTCACATCGAGCCCGGCGAGACGCTGGCGCTGGCCGGGCCTTCCGGCAGCGGCAAGTCGACGATCGCGCGACTGGTGCTGCGGCTGGTCGAACCGGACGCCGGCCGTATCGACTTCGAAGGCGGCGATTTCCTGTCCCTGAACGGCGCCGCCTTGCGCGCCCGGCGCGCTCGTTTGCAAATGGTATTCCAGGACCCGCTCGCCGCCTTCAACCCACGCGCCACCGTGGCGCGCGTGCTCGACGATCCGCTGCGCATCCATGGCATCGCAACCCGATCAGAACGCCCGCGCCGCATCGCTGCCTTGCTTGAGCGCGTCGGCCTGAGCGCTGATCTCGCCGGCCGCGCCATCCACGAGATCTCGGGCGGCCAGCGCCAGCGCATAGCGATTGCTCGCGCCATCGCCACAAACCCGTCGCTGATCGTGCTCGATGAGGCGGTGTCAGCGCTCGACGTATCGGTGCGCCGGCAGATCCTGCAGTTGCTGCTCGATCTGCAGCGCGAGGAACGGATCGCCTATCTATTCATTTCGCATGATCTTGGCGTTATCAGCGCCATCGCCCATCGTGTCGTCATTTTGGATGCCGGCCGCGTCGCCGAGAGCGGCAACGCCCGTGCGGTCATCGGTGCCCCGCAGTCGGCGATCGGCAAGGCGTTGGTGGCGGCAGCGCCAAAACTGAACAGGACCAGCACGCAGGGCGCGGCCGATCGTCAGTAACCCAGCGCGCAACCATCCTTGCGTGGATCGGACGCGCCGGTAAGCGTACCCCTCTCCCAGTCGATCAGCACCAGCTGGCCGCCGCCTTGCGGCTCGGTCGCGATGGACAACTGATGGCCGCGCTCACGCAGGCCGGCGATTGCATCGGCCGGAACGCCACGCTCCGCCTCCACAGTGTTCTGTCTGTAAAACACACGTGGCGCATCCAGCGCCTCCTGCGGGTCCATGCCGAAATCGATCATGTTGGTGAGCAGGTGGACATGGCCGAACGGCTGGTAGCCGCCGCCCATCACCCCGAACGGCATGACCGCCCGGCCCTTGGCTGTCACCATCCCCGGCATGATGGTGTGCATCGGGCGTTTTCCCGGTGCGATGCGATTTGGGTGGTCCGCCGCCAGGCGGAAGCTGCTGCCGCGATTCTGCAGGACGACACCGCTCTTGGGGCCGACCACCCCGCTGCCGAACGAATAAAAGGTCGAGTTGATGAAGCTGACTGCATTACGGTCACGGTCGACCACCGAGATGTAGACGGTATCGCTCGGCTGAAGCTCAAGGCGCGGCAGATGCGTCATCGCGCGCGCCGGATCGATCGCGGCGCGAAGCTGGTCCGCATGGGATCTAGACAACAACTGCTGCACGGGAACATGGACTTGGTTCTGATCGCCGATCAAATTGTCGCGGTCCTGATAGGCAAGCCGCCCCGCCTCGATCTCGAGGTGAAAGCGCTCGGCGCCGTTCGGCTCCAGCGAGCCGAGCGAAAAGCCCGACAGCACATTCAGCATGATCAGTGCCGTCAGCCCTTGGTTGTTCGGCGGCATCTGATGGATGTCGTAGCCCCGGTAGGATGTGCCGACCGGCCTGACATAGTCGCCCTTCGTGGCCGCAAAATCCTCGAACGCATGCAGCCCACCGAGAGCACGCAGACGCGACACCATGTCGTCGGCGACCTCGCCTTCATAGAAGCCGGCTCGACCGCGGCGCGAGACGAGGCGCAAGGTGTCGGCCAGTTGCGGCTGCCGGTGCAGCTCGCCGGCCAGCGGCGCCTTTCCATCCGGCAGAAAAATCCGCGCGGCATGTTCGTCGGCGGCCAGCAAGGCAGCACTTTCAGCCCAGTCGAAGGCGACACGGTCTTGGACGACGTAGCCCTGTTCGGCGTAACGTATGGCGGGTGCGAGCGCGGCGTCGATGCCCTTTCTGCCGTGATCCTCGAGCAGCCGGCACCAGGCGTCGATGGCGCCCGGCACGGTGACTGCGTGCGGACCGGACTCAGGCAGTTCGTCATGCCCCCTGTCCAGATACCACTCAGCCGTCGCTGCTGCAGGTGCGCGGCCGGAGCCGTTGAAGGCCAGAACCTCGCCTTGGCCGTTGGGACAGTAGAGGACGAAACAGTCGCCGCCGATACCGGTCGATTGCGGCTCGACGACCGCCTGCACCGCCGCCGCGCACACGGCTGCGTCCATTGCATTGCCGCCGGACCGCAGCATCTCGACCGCCGCCAGTGTCGCCAGCGGGTGCGATGTCGCGGCCATCGCTTCCGTCGCACGAACCGGCGACCGACCGGGGAGTTGAAAATCACGCATGCAGGACCAATAGCCTCCAACCAACCAGATGTGAACTGGCACCGGCACCCAAAGGGCTGCGCCACCGAAATCAGCACGATCACCGTGGCAGCGTCTGACCCCGGGAAACTGCCGGCCTCAATCAGCGAATTTGAAAACATCCGTGGTGTAATCGGGGTAGGCGTCCAGACTGTCGAAAAGCTCGGCCAGGTCAGGGGTGTCTGCCAATATTCCGGACAAGACCAGCGCAGTCGCCACGCCGGCACCAATTCCACCGGCGACATCGTGTTCGATGCTGTCGCCGACACAGACCACGCTGCTGCGGTCCGGGTTGCCCGCCAGCGCCAGCGCGGCATCGAAGATCGGGGCGTAGGGCTTGCCGATGCGGGTGACGCTGCCGCCGAGGCTCTCGTAGAGATCCGCAAGCTGACCGGCGCCAAAGCGGGGCCCCACCGCCGTCAGCATGATCTTGTCGGGATTGGTGCAGAAGCAGGGCACCTGCCGCGCTGCTGCCGGTGCAAAAAGCCTGCGATAGTGATCGATGTCGAAGCGATCGCCCTCGCTGGCGGCGATCAGCACCAACTCGGCATCGTCGCCGTCGCTGGTCAACGCGAAAGGCAGGCCTTCAATCGCCGAGCGGTCGCCTTCGCGGCTGATCAGCAGGCACTTTGTGTTTGGGCGCAGCGTTCCGGACACCGCCATTTCGTGAAAGGACCGCCACGCGATCTCGCCGGAAGAGACAAATTGATCCCAGCTTCCTGGTTCGAAGCCGAGCTTCAGCAACCGGGCCTCGTTGGGCCGCGCCCGCCTGCCGGAGTTCGAGACCAGCACGATCGTGCTGCCTGCCCGCTTCAGCGCCGACAATGCCTCCACGGCGCCCGGATAGGGATTTGTACCATCGTGCAGCACGCCGAACTGATCGAGCAAGAACACCTGATAGCGCTCAACCAGCGCTCCGATGCCGTCGAGATGTTCAACTGTTTTCGTGCTCACAAAAGCCCCGCTTCGATTGCGCCTATCAGCGCCAGCCGCGCCGTGCCGGCGGCCGCCTCATCCGAAAGCGCCGGCAGAAAACCGACGCCCAGCTTGCGCTGCCGGATCGCGGTCCAGGCGGGATTTGCCGCACCGCCGCCGACACTTCTCACCGAGAGCAGCCGAGGCGCGCCGAGCTCGGCAAGCCGGCGATAGCCGAGCGCCTCGATCTCGGCAATGCCCTCCAACATCGCTTTCAGATAGTCGGCGTCGTCCGCAGGCCGCGGCGTCAGACGTGGCGGCATAGCAGGATCGGCGATCGGAAAGCGTTCGCCGACCGCGGGAAGCGGATAATAGTCGAGGCCGGTCTCCGTCATGGGGTCTATGGCCGCACTCAGCTCGATGATGCGCCCGAGCGAGAAATGCTGCGCCAGAACCTTGCCCCCCGAATTCGACGCACCACCCGCCAGATAGGCATCTCCCAACCGATGGCTATAGATGCCGAACTGCGGCGCCGAGATCGGCCGGTCGGAGAGGATTTTGAGGGTCAGCGAGGACCCCAGCGCGGTGACGCCGTCGCCAACTGCCGCAGCGCCCGTCGCCAGGAACGACGCGCAGCCATCGGTCGTCCCAGCGACCACGGCGACGTCGCGCGCCAGGCCGAACAGGTCCGCTGCGCTCGCGGTGAGCGTTCCCGTGACGTCGCCCGGCTTGACGACACGAGGAAGAAATTCCATGCGCATGCCGGTCGCCGCGATCCAGTCCGGCCAACGCCGCGCCTCGATGTCGTAGCCGGTTTTCAGGGCATTGTTCTCGTCGCTGATATCGAAGCGGCCGGAGAACTTTCCCGCGATCCAGTCGGCCTGATGCAGCACCGCGGCGACCCCGGGCTGGCGCTGGAACCACAGCGCCTTGGCGAGACCGGACGTCGCCCCACGTGCTGCGCTCGCTGCCGGCGCCTCGCGCGCGATCACGGCCAGAATGGCGTCGTCGTCGACCTTGTCGTTGTACATCAACGGCTCGGCCAGCGGCCGGCCGGCGCCGTCGACCGGCAGGAGCGTGCCCGAAGTGCCGTCGACGGCGATCGACCGGACCGCCGCGCGATCGATGCCCGAAAGCAGTTCCGTCAGCGCCGCGCCGACCGCTGGCCACCACACTGAGGGGTCGCGGGCGTTCTGGCCAAATCTGTCGAGTGGCACGGCGGAACGCGCGGCAATCGAAAAGTCCGGGCGCATGGCGACGGCGCGCGCACCCGACGTGCCGATATCGATGCCTATCGAAAGCGGACCGACCGAAAGCGCCATGTCAGCCGCCAGCTGCATTGAGTTTCTGGCGATACTGCTCGGCGTCCCAGTTGATCAGTTCGTCGTTCTCGGCGGCGGTCAGATAGTTCAGCTTCGCCGCGCCGTCGACCCGCGCCGTCACGTCGGCGAGGCAGCGTTGCATGGCATCGGCGCCGCCGCCGGCGTCGCCGCGCATCAGCACGCCAAGCCCCGGAAACAGGATTGCCACCGGTGCCGTGCCGCACCGTTCGGTGACACGCTTCACGTCCTCGCCGGGCCTCGCCACGACCGACCCCTGGCCGAGAAAGATGACGTGATCCGGATAGAGGCTGCCCCCCGACGCCATGCGGCAGCTTTCCGGGTCGATCGCGGTGGCATGTGCTTCGACATCCGCCGGCAACCTGTAGCCGGTGCGTCCGATGAGCGCCGTCAATGCGACAAGGTTGGGCTCCGCCACCTTACGGGGCGGCCGCGCCAGCAGCCCTGTGACGCGGCGCAGCAGCGCCTCGGCGCCGGCGACGGTCTCGGCTGCGACGACCAGGCCGTGATTGGCAAGGATCAGGACATCGACCCCAGGCCGAAGGCGCTCGGCAATGCCCTGGGCGAGCGGCAGGCCAGGCCGGCGATAGGGAACATACGCCCATTCGAGGCCATCGAGGCGCTTGGTAACTTGAGCCTCGCAGTCGGCCTGCACGGAAAGCGAAATGGTGTCGACGCAGTGGACATGCAGAACGACGCGCTGCGGCATCAGCGCATGAACCGTGGTCTCGATCGAAGGACGCAGCTTGCGGGCATTGAGCGCCTCGATGGCGAAGGCCTGTGGCTGATCGGCGGCCGGGTCGCGCTGTTCGACAGCCCTGAGCAGCGGGGGGATCGCCACCGGAACCATGATGTCTTCGGCGAGCGCATCCTTCAGCCAGGTACCCGAAGCCTTGATCCAGAGCGTGTCGCCGGCTTTCAGCGAAGTGTTGCCGCCCGCGGCCTGGGTCAAATGCGGGTCGCGCCCGATATTGGCCGAAAGCGACCGCAACGCAGCCAATTCCTGCGCATCCGCATTGATTGCCATCGAAACTCCTTCACAAACCGGCCGCGTGCCACGGCCTTGGATATCCCGTAGCCGGGATAACGAGTGACGCTGGTATCGCAGATGCGAGTAAGTTACGTCAATAGTGATCTTATCCCATCAAATCGAGCTTGCAATCTGATCCGCGTTGAGTAAGTTGCACCAATTGCCGTGGCAAAATGGCATTTCGGGAGGGTATCCGTTGAGCGACTCCGGCCGCCAGCGTCAGATCGTCGAGCTGTTGCGGGATCGCCCCTTCGCCTCGGTGCGTGAGCTGCAGGAGCGGCTCGGCGTATCGGCTGCGACGGTGCGGCGCGATATCGACAAGATCGACGAGGCCGGCGAAGCACGGAAGGTCTATGGCGGCATCTCGGCACTCGATGGCGCTTCGCAGGCAGGCGTTGCCTATGCTCGGCCTTACGACGAGAACCGCGACCTCGCGGTCGAGGCCAAGCGGCAGATCGCCGCTCTCGCTGCGACCATGGTGCGCGATGGCGACGCCGTCATCGTGCATGGCGGTTCGACCTGTTTCCATCTCGGCGCCAAGCTCGCCGACCGCAACATCCGGCTCTACACCAACTCCATGCCGCTCATCGCCTATTTGAGCGACCACGGCCATTGCAGCCTAACAGTTGCCGGGGGTGAACTTCATCGCGAGCCTGGCATCATTCATTCGCTCACCCAGACGGTGTCTTTCTACGCATCGAAGTTCTTTCTTGGCGCGCAAGGCATCGGCCCGGAGGGCGTGCTGGAATCGCATCCGCTGCTGGTCCGCTCCATCGTCGAACTCAGCCTCTGCGCCGACCAGATCGTCGTGCTGGCCGACAGCCGCAAACTGTCGATCCATGCGCGCAACGTGGCGCTGCCCTTGTCGCGCATCGGCACGCTGGTGACCGACGACGGCCTCTCCGATGCCGACGCGCGCATGCTGGAGGACGCCGGCGTCATGGTGCGGATCGCCTCTTCCTCGGGAGCCGTCCAGTGAAAGTGGCCGTCCTCGACTTCGGCAAGACCAACTCGAAGCTGTTCGTCTTCGATCAGAACGGGCAGATCCTCGACGAGCGCCGAACCCAGCCGAACTGGACGCGCAAAGGCGGCTTCAGCGTGCTCGATGAGGCAGCGCTTCACGATTGGGCGGCTCGCGCCGTCGGCGAGGCGGTCGATATCAATGGCATAGAGAGGCTGATGGTTTCGGGCCATGGCTGCACCTTTGCCTTGATTGACGATGCAGCGCTAACGCATCCGATCCTCGATTACGAGCAAGAGCCGCCGGCCGAGATTGCCGCGCAGATCGATCGCCGCATTCCGGATTTTGCCGAGACCTTCTCGCCCCATCTGCCGCTCGGCTTCAACTATGGTCGCCACATGCTGTGGCTGAAGACGGTGCAGCCGAGCGCGTACGCTGCCGCGAAATCGATTCTCGGCTATCCGCAATACTGGAGCTGGCGCTTTGGCGGCCGGGCGGTGTCGGAGGTGTCCTATCTCGGCTGCCACTCGCATCTGTGGGCGCCGCGCAAGCGCGATTTCTCCTCGCTGGTTGACGCCGAAGGATGGCGCGGCCAGATGCCCGCCTTCGAGCGTGCCGGCGCGGTGATCGGCGAGCAGCGCTTCGGCGAGGCGGCGCGGCCGATCGCCATCCACAACGGTGTCCATGACAGCAATGCGGCGCTCCATGCCTATCGCCGCCAGGAGCTTGGGCCGGTCACTGTCGTCTCGACCGGCACCTGGGTGGTTGTTCTCAATCCGGACTGCCCGCTCGACGCGCTCGATCGCGATCGCGACATGCTGGTCAATGTCGATGTCGACGGTGGCCCGGTGCCGACCATCCGCTTCATGGGCGGCCGTGAATTCGCGACGATCAGCGCCGGCTGGCAGGGCGCAATCGCCCGCTCCACAGTACAGCAGGTGATCGACGCCGGCATCATGGCGCTGCCGAGCTTCGCGCCAGGTGGACCGATGCCTGGCCATCCCGGCGAACTGATCGGGCGCGCACCCACCGCGGAGGAACGCGCAGCCGTAGCGCTGCTCTATGTCGCGCTGATGGTCGATCTGTGTCTCGAACTGATCTATTCGAACAACACCATAATCGTCGATGGCGGGCTGAACAGTGGCGGCCTGCTCGCTAGCCTGCTGGCGCAGCTGCGTCCCGGCCAAGCCTTCATGCAGGGCGCCACGCTGGAGGGCAGCGCCACTGGAGCGGCGGCTCTCGCTTTCGAGAGTGTTGGACGCGAATTTGCCGCCGAGGCGCCGGAGCCTGTTCGTGCTTCAAGCTTCACCGGGCTTGCCGGCTATCGCGACAGCTGGCGCGGCCTTTCCGCCGACCGAGGCATCGTTGGTGCGGCAGCGGGAGGCGCGCGATGACCGCCGCTGCCCGAATCGAAACAGTGCGCCAGCCGGTGCTGGAGATGCGGCACATCTCCAAGACGTTCGGCCCGATCCGCGCCTTGCAGGATGTGTCGCTGACTGTGCACGCCGGCGAACTGCACGCGCTGATGGGAGAAAACGGCGCCGGCAAGTCGACGCTGATGAAGGTGCTGTCCGGCGCCTATCGGCCAGATCCCGGCGGCGACATCTTGATCGACGGCGCGCCGGTCGCGACCGGCGACCCGATCAAGGCACGCGCCAACGGCATCGCGGTCATCTATCAGGAGCTGTCGCTGGCGCCCAACCTGACGGTCGCGCAGAACATCTTCCTCGGCAACGAGCCGAGACGGTTCGGCATCGTCGACCGCGACCAGTGCAACCGGCGCGCCAAGGAAATCATCGCGCGGCTCGGCGTCTCCTTCTCGGCGCGCGCCCTTGTCTCCAGCCTGTCGCTCGGCGAGCGCCAGATGGTCGAGATCGCTCGCGCGTTGTCGACCAGCGCGCGCATCATCGTCATGGACGAGCCGACCACCTCGCTGACCTCGCGCGAGACGGACAGGCTGTTCGAGGTCATTGCGACGCTGAAGTCGCAGGGCATCGCCATCATCTACATCAGCCACCGCATGGAAGAGGTCTACCAGCTTGCCGACCGCGTCAGCGTGCTCCGCGACAGCGGCTATGTCGGCACGCTCGATCGCGCCGATCTGAACGCCTCGCGCCTCGTTTCGATGATGGTCGGCCGTGACCTGTCCGCCTTCTACAAAAAAGATCACCGCCCGCCGGACAGCAACCGAGCGATCGCATTGTCGGTGCGCGGCATGTCGGATGGCAATCTCCTGAAGGACTGTTCCTTCGACCTGCACAAGGGCGAAGTGCTGGCGCTGGCTGGCCTTGTCGGTTCGGGCCGCACTGAGCTCGCACGGCTGATCTTCGGCGCCGACAGGCACACATCAGGCACGCTGGAACTCGACGCCAAGCCGATAGCCATCGGCTCGCCGCGCGAGGCGCTGGACGCCGGCATTGCCTATCTTACCGAAGACCGCAAGGAACTCGGCCTGTTCCTCGACATGTCGATTTCCGACAATATCAGCATGGGCGTGCTCGCAAGGGATGCGCAGGCCGGAGGCTTGCGCGACTTCGCGACGGCCGAAAGGCGCGCCGCCAAGGCCGTTTCCGAGCTCTCCATCCGCACCAGGTCGGTGCAGGCCAATGCCGGCTCGCTGTCGGGCGGCAACCAGCAGAAGGTGCTGCTCGCCCGCCTGCTCGAAACCGAACCGCGGGTCCTCATCCTCGACGAACCGACGCGCGGCGTCGATGTCGGGGCGAAGTCGGAAATCTACCGGCTGATCGACGATCTCGCCAAGAAGGGCATCGCCATCCTGATGATCTCCAGCGAACTGCCGGAGGTGATCGGCGTCGCCGACCGCGTGCTGGTGATGCGCGACGGCACTATCGCTGGCGAGGTGACGGCATCCGAAGGCCAGCCGCTCAGTCAGGAGGCAATCATGGAACTTGCAACGGGAGCGGCCAAGGGATGACCGACAAGGCAACCGAGATGAGCGCGGGCGACCAGGCTGTCGGCAGGAGCCGGCGGCTGCGCACCGCCTTCGCCGCCCTTGGCATGCTGCCGGTCCTGATCCTTTTGGCGGCCGGCTTCCAGATCATGAACCCGCGCTTCCTCACCGAGACCAACCTGTTGATCGTCACGCAGCAGTCGTCGATCAACATCGTCCTTGCGGCCGGCATGACCTTCGTAATCCTGACCGGCGGCATCGACCTGTCCGTCGGCTCGATCCTTGCCGCATCGGCGATGGTGGCGGTGATGGTGTCGCTGGTGCCGGAGTGGGGCATACTCGGCGTGCCGGCGGCCATTCTGGTCGGCCTCGGCTTCGGCGTCATCAACGGGCTGCTCGTCGCCTATATCAAGCTGCCGCCCTTCATCGTTACGCTGGGTTCGCTGACCGCCGTGCGCGGCGTCGCCCGCCTGCTCGGCCAGGACACCACGGTGTTCAACTCGGACCTGCCGTTCGACTTCATCGGCAACGGTTCGCTGTTCGGCATCCCCTGGCTGGTCATCATCGCTCTGTCGGTCGTGGTGCTGTCCTGGCTGGTGCTCAAGCGCACCGTGCTCGGCACCTGGATCTATGCCGTCGGCGGCAATGCCGAGGCCGCCCGCCTCACCGGCATCAAGGTGCCGCTGGTGCTGCTCTTCGTCTATGGCGTTTCAGGCCTTCTGGCCGGTCTTGGCGGCGCCATGTCGGCGGCCCGGCTCTATGCCGCCAACGGGCTGCAGCTTGGGCAGTCCTACGAACTCGACGCCATCGCCGCGGTCATTCTCGGCGGCACCAGCTTCGTCGGCGGCGTCGGCTCGATCTGGGGCACGCTGATCGGCGGCCTGATCATAGCGGTGCTCTCCAACGGGCTGATCTTGGCCGGTGTTTCCGACATCTGGCAGTACATCATCAAGGGATTGGTCATCATCGTGGCGGTCGCCCTCGACCGCTACAGGCTCCAGGCAGGAGCAAGAACGTGATTGACCTTAGTCGCCGGCGTCAACGACCGGTTTCATGTAACGCACCGTGAGAGGCGCGGGGCATCAGGAGGAAAACAATGAAGACCATCGCTAAACTGCTCTGCGGCGTTGCCCTTGCGGCCGTTGCCATCGCACCGGCTTCGGCCAAGGATCTGAACAAGGTCGGCATCTCGGTCGGCCTGCTCGGCAACCCGTTCTTCGTCGCCACGATCAAGGGCATCGAGGACGCCGCCAGGAAGATCAACCCGAATGTCGAGGTGACGTCGGTGTCGGCCGACTACGACCTCAACAAGCAGGTCTCGCAGGTCGACTCGTTCATCGCCGCCGGCGTCGACGTGATCATGCTCAACGCCGTCGATGCCAAGGCGATCGCACCGGCGGTGAAGAAGGCGCAAGCGGCGGGCATCGTGGTTGCCGCGTTCGACGTTTCGGCGCCGGGCGCCGACGTCACCGTGATGACCAACAACGTCAAGGCTGGCGAAGCGGCCTGCCAGTATCTGATCGACCATACCGGCGGCAAGGGCGACTACGTCATCCTGAACGGCCCGGCATCGTCGTCGATCCTGGAGCGGGTGAAGGGCTGCAAGGACGTGCTTGCGAAGCACCCGGACATCAAGATCCTCTCCGACGACCAGAATGCCGAAGGCTCGCGCGACGGCGGCCTGAAGGTCTTCCAGTCGCTGCTGACCCGCTTCGACAAGATCGACGCGGTGTTCGCCATCAACGATCCGACGGCGATCGGTGCCCAGCTTGCGGCCAAGCAGCTCAACCGCTCGGAGTTCATCTTCACCGCGGTCGACGGCGCGCCCGACATCGAGAAGGAACTCTCTTCCGGCACGTCGATGATCAAGGCCTCGGCCTCGCAGGACCCCTATGTGATGGCTGGCCAGTCGCTGCAGATGGCGGCCGAAGTGCTTGCCGGCAAAAAGCCGGCCGAGGCGACGGTGCTGCTCGACCCGCAGCTGATCACGGCCGAGAACCTGAAGGACTACAAGGGCTGGACCGCGGCCCGCTAGCTTAGAGCCTCCCAGGGCTGGTGCGGCCGGGACGACCGGCCGCACCAATTTTTTGTTTGAGCATCGGATTTTTCCCAAAACCGGTTCCCACTTTTGGGTCCGATGCTCTCGAGCAGCAGGAGACGATCATGTCGCGCATTGGAATCCATTCTTTCGTCTGGTCGGCGAGCTCGGCGCAAGGCGACCTTGAGCGGACGCTGGCCAACACCAAAGAGGCAGGTTTCGACCTGATCGAATTCTCCTATCTCGACCCTGCCGATGTCGATGTTGGCGGGCTGGCCAAGCGCATCGCCGACCTCGATCTCGGCGTGGCGATCAGCATCGGGCTGCCCGCCGACGGCGACATTTCAAGCGCAGACACGGCGATTGCCGCGCACGGCGTCGAAATCCTCAATGACACGATCGCGCTCACCCGCGATCTCGGCGGCCGGAAGGTCGCCGGCATCCTCAGCACCAGCCACGGATTGCAGGCACAAGCGCCGACGCGCGATCAATGGAACCGCAGTGCAGGCACGCTCGCCAAGGTCGCGGAGACCGCCAAGGCTGCCGGCGTCACGCTCAACCTCGAAATCGTCAATCGCTTCGAGAGCAATCTGCTCAACACCGCCGCACAAGGGCTGGCCTTCATCGAGGACACCGGCTCCGACAATATCTTCCTGCATCTCGACACGTTCCATATGAACATCGAGGAGGCCGATATCGGGCTGGCCATCCGCCACGCGGCTGACAAGATCGGCTATGTCCATATCGGCGAGAGCCATCGCGGCTTCCTCGGCACCGGCAACATCGACTTTGCCGCGATCTTCGATGCCCTCACCGCAATCGGCTATAGCGACGACCTCAGCTTCGAATCCTTCTCGTCGGAGATCGTCGACGAGAACCTGTCGAAGAAAACCGCCATCTGGCGCAATCTGTGGACCGACAATATGGAGCTGGCCCGGCATGCGCGCCGCTTCATCGCCATCGGGCTGGAGACGGCACGGCGCAAGGCCGAGCTTGTTTCATCAAGCCATCGACCTTAGCACCACCCGATGTTGATCGCCCGGGCCTTCCTGTTTGCGATCCTCAGGCCAGCTCAAAACGTTCCACAGCGCGCATGATGCCACGCAGTTCGGCGAGGCCTTTCAGGCGGCCGATCAATGAGTAGCCGGGGTTGATCCTGGTCTTGCCGATGTCGTCGGCGAGCAGATGGCCATGATCGGGACGCATGGGAATCCGCCAGTCGGCGCGACCTTGCTTGCGACGGCGCGTCTCTTCCTGCATCAAAGCGAGGATGACATGCGCCATGTCGGTGCCGCCCTCCAGATGCTCGGCTTCATAGAAGGAGCCGTCATCCTCGATGGTTACATTGCGCAAATGGACGAAATGGATCCGGTCGGCGAATTCCTTGACCATGCCGACAATATCGTTATCTGCGCGCGTACCGTAGGAGCCGGTGCAGAATGTCAGGCCGTTCGCCAGGCTGTCGACAGCGTTGAGGATGAAACGCGCGTCCTCGGCAGTCGAAACGATCCGGGGCAAGCCGTAGAGCGAGAATGGCGGGTCGTCGGGATGAATGCACATGCGCACTCCCTCCTGCTCGGCCACCGGGATGATCTCGCGCAAAAACCAGGCAAGATTGTCGCGCAACTCCTTCGGCCCGATCGAGTCGTATTCCGCCAGTGCCTCGCGAAAACTATCCCTGACGTAGCTGCGCTCGGTCGCCGGCAGGCCGGCAATGAGATTGCGCTCGATCCTGTCGATCTGCTCGTCGCTCAGTTCCTTCAGTCGCGATTCCGCCTCGGCGATACGTGCCGCGCTGTAGCTGGCTTCGGCATTCCTGCGCTTCAGGACGAAAATGTCGTATGCGGCAAAATCGATCGCATCGAAACGCAGGGCGTAGCCCGTCGTTGGAAGCCGATAGGCAAGGTCGGTGCGGGTCCAGTCGACCACAGGCATGAAATTATAGCAGATCGTCGCAATGCCAGCCTTGGCGAGCGCACGGATCGTGTCCTTGTACCAGCCGACATAGCGAAGCCTTTCCGCCGAGCCAATCTTGATCGAATTGTGGACGGGAATGCTCTCCACGACCGACCAGGTCAGCCCTTCGGCCTCGATGATCCGCTTGCGCTCCAGGATGTCCGTCAAAGGCCAGGCGCGGCCGTCATAGATATTATGCAGCGCGGATACGACGCCCGTAGCTCCGGCCTGTTTGACATGATCGAGCGTCACCGGGTCGTCTGGGCCATACCAGCGCCAACACTGTTCCATCGAGATTTTCCCTTTGCGATAAAACAGAAAGGTATTGTTGGGCCACAATGGAAGTCAAACTAAACTGGCTTGCGACGGCCGATGAGGGAGTTTGCGCAATGAAGGATTTCGACGGCAAGATCGCTCTGGTGACTGGGACGACCGGTATCGGACTGGCAACGGCCAGGCGTCTTGCGGCAGGGGGTGCCGCGATCATCGCCTGCGGCATCGACCGCGCGGCCAACGCGGCGATGAGAGCGGAACTGGACAGTTCCGGCGCCGAGGCGCTGGTCACGGGCGTCGATGTCTCCGTGCCGGATCAGGTCCGCGACGCGGTCGCAGCCGGTGTCGAGCGGTTCGGCGGCCTCGATATCATCGTCAATTCCGCGGCGGTCCATCCGTATGGAACCGCTGTTAGCACCGATTTCGACACCTGGAACCGGGCGATGTCCGTCAATGTCGGCTCGATCTACCTGACCGCGCATTTCGGCATTCCGGAAATGATCAGGCGGGGCAGCGGCGCCATCGTCAACGTGGCTTCGGTGCAGGGCTTCGCCTGCCAGCAGAACGTCGCCGCTTATGCTACGACCAAGGGCGCCATCCACACGCTGACGCGCTCGCTGGCGCTGGACTACGCGCGCTCCGGCATTCGCGTCAATTCCGTCAGCCCGGGCTCGATCCGCTCCCCTATCCTGGAGAAGGCGGCGCGCGGCGAGAATGGCACCGATGCCGATGTCGAGGCCGCCTACAGGCGCTTCGGCGAAGCCCACCCCATCGGACGCATCGGCGAGCCGGAGGAAGTGGCGGAACTCATCGCCTTTCTGTGTTCGTCGAAAGCCGGGTTCTGCACCGGCGCGGACTACAGGATCGATGGCGGCCTGACGGCCGGCATCGGCGTGAAGTAGAACAGGAAGATCGGTCTCGGCCTTACCGGGAGGCGCTGACATCAGACAATTTTCGGCTAGGGCGCCAACTGAAGCACCGACGGCAAACCAATGGCGCGTAACATGCGCGAGTTTGCATACTGCACTTGCAGCCGGTTCAACGGTCTGATTCCCTTGGTTACGCTGGGCTGTCCTGATTCGCTCACTGTCCAAAATCTTGCAGTGTGCGGAAAACAAGCCTTCCACCGACCGCTGCGCTAGCGCATTCAAGGGGAGAGACGGCAAATGAACACCGCAACGAGGCCGGCAATCTCGGAGATGAGGCCCAAAATATCCGTCATCGGAGTTGGCGGCGGTGGCGGCAACGCCATCAACAATATGATCGCCGAAGGCCTGCAAGGCACCGAATTTATCGTTGCCAACACCGATGCTCAGGCGCTCACCATGTCGAAGGCAACGCGGCTGATCCAATTGGGAGCGCACGTCACGGAAGGCTTGGGTGCAGGCTCCCTGCCCGACGTCGGCCATGCCGCGGCCGTAGAATCGATCGACGAAATCATGGATCATCTCGCGGGAACGCATATGTGTTTCGTGACCGCGGGTATGGGGGGCGGAACCGGAACTGGTGCAGCACCGGTCATAGCGCAGGCCGCGCGGAATGCGGGAATACTGACCGTGGCTGTCGTAACCAAGCCGTTCGTCTTCGAAGGGAACCGCCGAATGCATGCGGCCAATGAGGGCATCGAGCGGCTCCGCGAAAGCGCCGATACCGTCATCGTCATCCCGAACCAGAACCTCTTCAGGATCGCCGATGCCAGGACGACGTTCGCGGACGCTTTCGCCATGGCGGACCGCGTCCTCTACGCCGGCGTCGGCTGCATCACCGATCTCATCGTCAAGGAAGGGCTGATCAATCTCGACTTTGCCGATGTGAAGTCGGTGATGCGCGACATGGGTCGTGCGATGATGGGGACCGGCGAAGCCACCGGGGAAGATCGCGCCAGGAAGGCGGCCGAAGCGGCGATCGCAAACCCGCTTCTCGACGAAGCGTCGATGATGGGCGCCAAGGGCGTTCTTGTCTCGATATCCGGCGGCACTGATATGACGCTGTTTGAGGTCGACGAAGCCGCCACCCGAATCCGCGAGGAGGTCGACGCCGATGCCGATATCATCGTCGGCGCCATTTTCGACAAGGCGCTCGCAGGAAAATTCAGGGTGTCGGTCGTTGCGACGGGATTGCGGCGGGAGCTTGAGATACCGCTGACGGCGGGGTCGGAAAACCGTATCAACTGAACCGGGCCCCATGGGCGGCGCCGGCGGCAGGTTTCGACTGAAGGTCCGCCGCTCTGGAGACCGCCGCCAGACGGTGGTCGGGCGGACCGCTTGCCAACCGCAATTGTTGCGGGATGAGCCTGCGGGTTAATTCTCGATTTTGTCTGCGCGACGCTTGCTGTGGGTTGGCGATCAGCCCCTTCTGGTGCAAGCGATCCAGGGTATCCCAATCCAACCCCTTCCAGGCGCGCCTCTCTTCATGCAGCGTTAGCCAAAGCAGGCCCAGAACGGCACTGTCGATCTTGTCGGTGTCCATCTCCATGCCAGGCAGTCTAACACGGGAAAACGGCGTCTGCCGAGGCCCGCACCGGATGGTGATTTTCTCTGTCCCGCTGCGTCGGCTCGCTCCTTGCAGGCCCCCCTGACGAGGATCAAAATCAACCGCCAAACGCAAAAAGGCCCGCGCGAGGCGGGCCGTTTTGTGTATTTGGTTGCGGGGACATGCAACCACCGATACCGACATTCGCTGGTCGTGGAGATTTGACACGTCAGGCCGCTTCGCATGGATCAATGTGGTGGCCTGGATGCGTACTCAGTGTATTGATTTTGTTGCCTTTTTTGGGGAAAAAATCGACAGTTTTCTCCATATCGTTCCGAATGGTCCCGCTCCCTAGCCTTGCCTCTGTTACACGATCGCAGTTCGGGACCGCGATCGCTTCAGTTCTTCGTGCTTGACGAATCAACTACCAAGTTGGTCCCTTGTGGAGTGCTCTTGAGGGAAGATCTGGACTTTAAGAACTTGATTTGAGCGCGAGCCGACCTCACTCTCTGCATCGGTGCGGTTGGTGGATCAAGGCACACTCAAACGCCAATCTCTGCGCTCTCCAGCTTGTGGATGGCACCGACGCCAACGCGCAGTTGACCTTTTCGGACACAGCCAGTTCGCCGGAAACTAAATTCCTTGGCGCGTTTCTGAATGAGGCCAAAGAACTGCTTCATGTCTGTCAAGCTGGCGCTATTTCTTCTTTTTCACCCTTTGCGTAAGAGCGGATCCCGCGACCGACTTGACTGCCTTTGAGGAGCTCTTAGAACGAAGCAACTTGGATGCCGTGGAAGCAACTTTCTTGCTCGTAGTCTCATTGGGTTTCTTTGCCATTGGTT
This sequence comes from Mesorhizobium onobrychidis, assembly GCF_024707545.1. Taxonomy (NCBI): domain Bacteria; kingdom Pseudomonadati; phylum Pseudomonadota; class Alphaproteobacteria; order Hyphomicrobiales; family Phyllobacteriaceae; genus Mesorhizobium; species Mesorhizobium onobrychidis. The sequence continues at coordinate 1,818,130 of NZ_CP062229.1, read as the reverse complement.
TTCCCCGCGCGGTTGAGTTCGAGTAATACGCATTGTGATGCGTCTGCAATCAACTGCCGGCGAGCACTGTCCCCAACTTTCATTTTCCAACACTCGGTCCGGTTCCGCAAACACCAAGCGGAGCAGGAACTATGCTCGCCTTCATTGCCTTTCACCTTTTGGCGGTCGGCATCGGCTGTTCTGTGGACCTCCGCGACCAGCCACGCTAAGACACGCAGGAATTCGAAATATGCGAGCACATCTTCGATGAAGATGTTGGCGATGCAACGTTTCTCATGCCAGTATTGACAAGGTAGCCGTCGCGACCGCCAAGCCTGCTACCGTTGAACCAAAGACTGAGTCTCGCTGTCCATGTCGGCATCTCTCATGATTGGTGAGATCGGGGACGGCGTAACTGCGAAGCCGGCGGCGCTTCGCGTTCTCGCGGCTGTGAGCGTGATCTCGCGGCGCTTCCCCTCCGCTGCGATCTAGCCGCGCCGGCCGATTAACGCGTCAATTGGCGCAAGGTCATTGCCAGCGCGCAGCTTGAGGTATTCGGGCCTCGAGAAGCCGGCAGCGAGGATCGCCTGTCGGACCTTATGCAGCGCCTGCTCGATGGATCCCATTGGTGGTGCGGTCCTGACATAATCCGCAGTGGAATACCCTTGAGTCTTCACGTCAGTAGGCGAGGATACGGGGTCGCAATTGAGGGCTGTACGAAACTTCGAAAAGTTGCGCGATTGTTGGCCAGCAAGGCAACCCATCCCGGTCACGCAAATGGTCAAACGGCAGCAGTCTTCCGAAGTCGATAAATTCAAGGGCATCGAAATTGGGCAGCCGGACCCGCTTCCGGTTCTGCCACACATCGGGTCGCGTCGAGTAGTGCGAACTGTTCGCCGGTCGCAGCTGCGAGAAATCGTTCCCCTCTCGGATACGACCGTCTATGAGATGGAACAGCGTGGCGAGTTCCCACGACGCTTCAATCTCACCGCCCGCTGTGTTGTTTGGGACTTGGCAGAAGTCGAAGCGTGGATCGAGGAGCGGCGGAATGCGTCCTCTGTCGGAAAAATCAAGACCAGGCCTGCGCCTGACGTAAGACTACGAAAGACAAGACCCGTCAAATCGGATCAAGGATAATCGCTGCCTCTGCAGGCGGCTGAAGTGTGGGCGTGTGCTTTTTGCCTGCCGCCCACGCATCGACCATGTCCGCCCATTCCTGCAGCATATGACGACGCTGCGGCTCATATTCAGCTCTGTTGTAGACACCTCGAGAGGACCGGCTGTCGTCGTGGGCAAGGCATTTCTCAATCCAGTCGCGATTAAATCCGATCTCGTTCAGGAGTGTTGAGCCGGTGCGCCGAAGGTCGTGCACCGTGAAATGCGCGAGCGGAAAGTCTTGCTTCTTTGCCCGCTCGACAATCGCCGCGGTTACCCGGTTGAAGGTCGCGCGCGACATGGGCTCATCGGCATCGTAGCGGGACGGCAGCACATATCGGGAGTTCGCCGCGCAAGTCTTGAGCGCGATCATGATGTCGAGGGACTGGCGTGACAGGTAGACGTTATGCGGCTTCTTCCGTTTCATTCGCTCTTTTGGGATGCTCCAGACGGCGTTCTCGAAATCGACCTCGTCCCAAGTCGCCTCGAGTAGTTCACTCTTCCGAACCATCGTGAGCAGGATGAACTTTAGGCCGACCCGAATCGTCGGCAGCGTCGGCACGTTTTCCAACTCTTTCAGCATTATCCGGATTTCTGCAGGCGACAGAGCGCGGTCTTTCGCCTCGAACGTGGCAATTGAGGCTGGTCCGACCTCGTCCGCAGGGTTGGCTATCTTCTCGCCGTGCAGAATGGCGTAGCTATAAATCTGCTTCACGACATCGCGGATATGGACGGCGGTTGCCGGCGCACCACGGTCCCTCACCTTTGCGCAGAGCGCCCGCAAGTCGTCAGGTGTTATTTCGGCTAGGAGTCTTTTTTCCCAAATCGGCAAAATGTCGCGATCGAAAATGGCCTTGCGCATCGAGCGGGTGCTATCCGCCATTTTCGCTTCCTTTAACCAGCGCTTGCCTTGATCCCCGAAGCTCGCCGTGCCTGACAGGCGACGCTTCTCGCGCTGCTTTTCATGCGCCGGCGACTTTCCGGCTGCCACCATTTTTCGCGCGGCAAGGCAGCGGTCGCGTGCCTCTGCCAGCGTGAGACCTCCGTCCCCATATCGGCCCAGCGTCACAGTCTCTCTCCGACCATTGGTCCGGTAATCGTACCTAAACGCAATCTGCCCAGTCGGAGACACCGCCGCGTACATACCGTCACGGTCGGCAACTTTGTACATTTTGTCTTTTGGTTTCAGGCGCTTAAGGGCTATATCGGTTAACATAATGACAGAGGATTGGATCACAAAATTGGGTTCTCGGACGCCAATTTTACCGTCATTGATTTTACCGTCAACTGTTGGGAACAATCGCTGTATTCCAATGCTTTGGATGGGCAAAAAGTGAGTACGCTTGCAATTGGCGGGACGACGGTATTGCATGGCATGAAAGAGAACGCAGAAACGCATGCCGTCAAATCTACCGCCAAATGATTCCGCTTCGAGGCGAAAGATGCCGATAGATGGAGAAAGGAAAACAAATTTATATCAGAGGCTTATACAACTCTGATCGATAATTACCGAAAGCTCGCTAATGATGCGGTTTTATTCCCACTCTATTGTGCCCGGTGGCTTGCTCGTCACGTCGTAGACGACGCGGTTGATGCCGCGCACCTCGTTGATGATGCGGGTGGCGGCGGCGCCGAGGAACGCCATGTCGTAGTGGTAGAAATCCGCCGTCATGCCGTCGACCGAGGTGACGGCGCGCAGCGCGCAAACGAATTCATAGGTGCGGCCATCACCCATCACGCCGACGGTCTGCACCGGCAGCAGCACGGCGAAGGCCTGCCAGATGGCGTCGTAGAGGCCGGCCTTGCGGATCTCGTCGAGATAGATGGCATCGGCCTCGCGCAGGATCTCCAGCTTTTCGCGGCTGATGCCGCCCGGGCAGCGGATGGCGAGACCGGGGCCGGGAAATGGATGCCGGCCGATGAAGCTGTCGGGCAGGCCGAGCTCCTTGCCGAGGGCCCTCACCTCGTCCTTGAACAATTCGCGCAGCGGCTCGACCAGCTGCATGTTCATGCGCTCGGGCAGGCCGCCGACATTGTGATGCGACTTGATCGTCACCGACGGGCCGCCGGTGAAGGAGACGCTTTCGATGACATCGGGATAGAGTGTGCCCTGCGCCAGGAAATCGGCGCCGCCGAGTTTCTCGGCCTCTTCCTCGAACACCTCGATGAACAGCCGGCCGATGGTCTTGCGCTTCTTTTCCGGGTCCGACTCGCCCTCGAGCGCGCCGATAAAACGGTCCGAAGCGTCGACCAGGATGAGCGGCAGATTGTAGTGCTGGCGAAACATCTCCACCACGCCTGATGCCTCGTCCTTGCGCATCAGCCCGTGGTCGACAAGGATGCAGGTGAGCTGATCGCCGACCGCCTCGTGGATCAGCAACGCCGCGACCGAGGAATCGACGCCGCCCGAAAGCGCGCAGATGACCTTGCCCTTGCCGACCTGCTTGCGGATCGTCTCGACCGCGTGCTCGCGGTAGGCGCGCATCGTCCAGTCGCCCTCGATGCCGGCGATCTTATGGACGAAGTTTTGGAGCAGCCGGGCGCCGTCCGGCGTGTGCACCACTTCGGGGTGGAACATGATGCCGTACATCTTGCGCTCGACATTGCCGAAGATGGCGAAGGGCGAGCCTTCCGATTTTCCGAACACCTCGAATCCCGTAGGCAGGGAGATGACGCGGTCGCCGTGGCTCATCCACACCTGATGCCGCTGGCCGGGCGCCCACAGGCCCTCGAACAGCGGGCAGTCCTTCCGGATCTCGACGAAGGCGCGGCCGAATTCGCGATGGTCGGAGCTTTCGGCGACGCCACCCATCTGCACGCACATGGCCATCTGGCCATAGCAGATGCCGAGCACCGGCACGCCGGCGTCGAAGACGATCTGCGGCGCGCGCGGGCTGCCGATGTCGCTGGTCGAGGCCGGGCCGCCGGACAGGATCACCGCCTTCGGATTGATGCGCTTGAACGCCGCTTCGGCCGACTGGAACGGCACGATCTCGGAAAAGACGCCGGCCTCGCGGATACGCCTGGCGATGAGCTGCGTGAACTGGCTGCCGAAATCGACAATCAGGACGGTGTCGGGATGATTGGCTATCGTCATGGCGAGCGTTTAGAGAAAGAAACGAGTCGGCGCAATGGGTTGAAAGGGTGTCTGTCTCAATCCGATTCCGCGTCTTCATGCGACGGTCCAAATTCCAGGACGCCGGACCCGATCGCCTGTTCCAGCCGCATGACCGCATCCGCCAGCTTCTCGTCGATGACGTGGAGATACTCCTTCCAGTCGCCGACATGCCTGAGATCGGCAGCCCCGTCGGAAATGCCGCGCAGGCCGACGAGCGGCACACCGAACAATTGGCAGGCACGCAGGCAGGCGAAGGTCTCCATGTCGACCATGTCCTGCGCAATCGCATCATAGGCGCTGCCGGAAATGATCGCCGCGCCGGTCGACAGCGTCGCTTCTCTTATGCCCGGAATCCTGAACGGCAGCGGCACGGTCACCGGCAGGTCGAGAAACGGCGTCGCGCCCTTCTCGAAGCCTAATGGCGAGGCGTCGATATCGCGGTAGGCGACCGAAACGGCCTGGTAGATTTCCGTCTGTTCCAGTGTCCGGCTGCCGGCCGAGCCGAGCGAGACGACGAGGTCCGGCAGCGCCTTTTCAGTCTTCAGCCATGACAGTTCCGCGCCCAGCCTGACACCCGCCTCGACCGGCCCGACGCCGGTCATGACAGGGGTGAACAGCCGCTGCAGATGCGGGCCGTACTCGGCCTGCGCCGCCATCACGAAGAGGACGTCCCTGCCCGCAATTCTGACTGCCTTGCGCATCGGATCAGCCTTCAATGCCATCGCGGCCGACCACTGTCATCATCGTTCCGGTCATGGTGGCGATCAGCTTGGCCTCGCCGTCGACGGCGAAGGCATAGGCCTGGCCGTCGGCGACGATGATCGTGCGGCCAGGCTTCGTCACCGAGCCGCGAAACAGGAAGCGCTCGCCCCGGCCCGGGGCCAGCAGATTGACCTTGAACTCGATGGTTAGCACACTGGAGCTTTCCGGCATCAGCGAGAACGCCGCATATCCGCAGGCTGAGTCCAGCGCCGTCGAAATGACGCCGGCATGAAGAAAGCCATGCTGCTGGGTCAGCGCCGCCGAATAGGGCATCTCGATCTCGATGATGCCGGGCGTCACCAGCGTCAGCTCGGCGCCGATGGTGGTCATGGCGTTCTGGCGCGCGAAGGACGTCCTGACGCGATCCTCATAGTTGGGGGCGGGTACGATCTCTGCTGCCATGGCTTGTCACGCTCCTGTCAGAAAAGCTTATTGCAGAGGCATGAGCGGCAGGCAATCGCTATTGCTGCACTGCAGCAATCAGGCCCGCCGGCAACGTTCAGCCGCCCTTGCGCACTGCGCAGACATAAAACCCATCGGTACCGCTCAGCGCCGGCGACAGCGAAATGCCGCCTGCTGCGCCGATTCGCGCGGCCGTCTCGTGGCCCGGAAAGCGGCTGTCCCAGAGCTGGCGATGATCGACTGGGGCAAACCCGCTGTTACGATCCAGGAAGGCAGCGACCTGTTCGCCATTCTCCTCGTCGAACACCGAGCAGGTGATGTAGACCAGCAGCCCGCCGGGTTTGACGAAGGCTTTGGCGGCATCGAGGATCGCCGATTGCTCGCCCTTGCGTGCATCGAGCTGCTTCTGCGTCAGCCGCCATTTGGCATCGGGCCGGCGCCGCCAGGTGCCGCTGCCGGTGCAGGGCGCATCGACCAGGACGATGTCCATGTGGCCCGAGAGGGGGCTGAGTTCCGCCGGCTTGGTGACGATTTGCACGTTGCGGTTTTCCGAGCGGCGGATGCGGTCGAAGATCGGCGCCAGCCGCGCCTTTTCGGAATCATGGGCAAACACCTGGCCGCGATTGTCCATCGCCGCCGACAATGCCAGCGTCTTGCCGCCGGCTCCGGCGCAAAAGTCGAGGACCTGCATTCCGGCCTCGGCGCCAGCCAGCATGGCGGCGATCTGCGAGCCTTCGTCCTGAACCTCGAACCAGCCTTTCTGGAAGGCCGGTTCCGCCTGCACGTTCGGGTGCCTGCCGTCGCCCGCGATCGGCGGGATGCGGATGCCGTGCGGTGCGATCCGTGCGGCCCTGGCGCCGGTCTCGGCCAGTTCGGCAAGAACCTTGCCGCGATCGGCCTGCAGCGTGTTGACCCTGAGGTCGAGCGGCGGGCGGGTCGCCAGCGCCGCACCTTCATCGACCCAGCTGGCACCGAAGGCCTGCTCGAAAAGCGGTTCGCACCAATCCGGAATATCGGCCCGTACCGCCGGCGGCGCATCGTGGAGCCGGCGATCGGCAACCGCCTTCAACTCGTCGTCGCTCAGCAGCGGCGGCGCGAACTTGTCGCCGTCGAGCACTTCGTTCAGCGACTGCGCCGTCTGGTTCCATTCGAGCAGGAGCGCGCCGAAAGCGACGGCGCGCGGCGTATCCTCGCCCAGCAAAAAGCCGGCCGAGCGCTTCCGGCGCAGCGCGTCATAGACGATGTTGCCGATCGCGGCGCGATCGCCACCGCCGGCGAATCGGTGCGACAGGCCCCAATCCTTCAGCGCATCGGCGACCGGCCGATGACGCCGGTCGATATCCTCCAGCACTTCGATGGCCGCCGCCAGCCGTCCGCCCAGTCTCATCTTTGTCTTCCGTTATCCAGCAAATTAATTCCGGCCCTGCTCTAAAGCGCGCGACTGGCGCACACAAGCGGGGAGAGTCTTGGATATCAGATCGAACGCCCCGTCGGCATCCGAGACTTTGACCCTCGCATTGCTTGTGCTTTCAAACTCTTGAAGTTGCGATAGTCTTCCGCTGCGTGATTCGCCAATAACTGCAAGCGGATCGACGATAAATTACGAGGAGAGGGCAATGAAGACTTATCTGGCGGAAGTTCTAGGGACATTTCTACTGGTGTTCATCGGCACGGCTTCGGTGGTGACGGGCGGCTTCGGCGGCGCGCTGCCGCTCGGCCAGGAAGGCATCGGACTGGCATTCGGCATCGGCCTGATTGCGGCGGCCTATGCGATCGGCCCGATCTCGGGCGCGCATCTCAACCCGGCGGTCACGCTCGGCGTGTTCCTCGCCGGCCGAATGCAGGCCAAGGACGTCATCCCGTACTGGATCGCACAGATCATTGGCGCCATCATTGCGTCGCTGGCGCTGTGGATCATCGTCTCCGGACAAGTCGGCGGACACACCGGCGGCTTCGGCGCCAATGGCTGGGATACGACGAAATGGGGCGTCAGCTCGGCGCTCCTGTGGGAGCTGATCGGAACCTTCACGGTGATCCTCGGCGTCACCAGCGGCAGCCACGCGACGGCCTTTGCCGGCCTCGTCATCGGCCTGACGCTGGCGGGACTGCATTTCGCCATCATTCCGGTGACCGGCACGTCGCTCAATCCGGCCCGCTCGATCGGCCCGGCGCTGTTTTCGGGAAGTGCGGCGATCGGCCAGCTCTGGCTGTTCATCGTCGCACCGCTGATCGGCGGCGCCATTGCCGGCGTGGTCGCCAAGACACGCATCTTCGAGAAGGACTGACGGCCGAAAGAAACCTCAATACAAAAAGGCGCGGGGCCAAGCCCGCGCCTTTTTGTGGCCAGAGCGCCTTGGCGCTAGAGCCCCATCCCAATGGAATCGGGATGGGGCTCTGTCTTTCTATTGAGCATGGTCCCGAAAACCGGATTCACTTTTCGGGATCATGCTCCTAGATCAGGCGAGTTCGAAACGATCGGCGTTCATCACCTTGTTCCATGCCGCCACGAAGTCGTTGGCAAATTTCTCCTTCGCATCCGCGGTCGCATAGACTTCCGCCAGGGCGCGCAGCTGGGAGTGCGAGCCGAAGATCAGGTCGACGCGCGTGCCGCTCCACTTGAGCTCACCTGTTGCCCGGTCGCGTCCTTCGAACACATCCTTGGCGTCCGATGTCGACTTCCACACCGTGCCCATGTCGAGCAGGTTGACGAAGAAGTCATTGGTCAGCGTCTCAGGCCGCTTGGTGAAGACGCCGTGCGCTGACTGGTCGGTATTTGCGCCGAGCACACGCAGGCCGCCGACGAGGACGGTCATCTCCGGTGCCGTCAGCGTCAGCAATTGCGCCCGATCCACCAGCGCCTCCTCGGGCGACAAACGCTGCCTGCCGCTGAGATAGTTGCGGAAACCATCGGCGGTCGGTTCGAGCGGAGCGAAGGAGTCGACGTCGGTCTGCTCCTGCGACGCATCCATGCGCCCCGGCGTGAACGGGACCTTCACGTCGTTGCCGGCGTCCCTCGCGGCCTTTTCGATTGCGGCGCCGCCGCCAATGACGATCAGGTCGGCAAGCGAGACTTTCTTGTCGCCGGACTGCGAAGTATTGAACTCCTTCTGGATTGCTTCGAGCTTCTCCAGCACCTTGGCCAGTTGAGCCGGCTGGTTGACGTCCCAATCCTTCTGCGGCGCAAGGCGAATACGCGCGCCGTTGGCGCCGCCGCGCTTGTCGGAGCCACGGAAGGTCGAGGCGGACGCCCAGGCCGTCGAGACCAGCTGCGGCACCGAAAGACCGGAGGCGAGAGTCTTCGCCTTCAGGGCGGCCACGTCCAGCTCGTCGACCAGCACATGATCGACTGCAGGGATAGGATCCTGCCACGGCAGCTCTTCCTTGGGGACGAGCGGGCCGAGATAGCGCACGATCGGGCCCATGTCGCGGTGGGTCAGTTTGTACCACGCGCGGGCGAAGGCATCGGCGAACTGGTCCGTATTCTGATGGAAGCGCCGTGAGATCTTTTCGTAGGCAGGATCGAACCGCAAAGCGAGGTCGGTGGTCAGCATCGATGGCGCGTGACGCTTGGCTGCGTCATGCGCATCCGGCACCGTGCTGGCGCCGGCGCCGCCCTTCGGCGTCCACTGGTGCGCGCCGGCCGGGCTCTTGGTCAGCTCCCATTCATAGCCGAACAAATTGTCGAAGAAGTTGTTGCCCCACTTCGTCGGCGTCGTCGTCCAGGTCACTTCCAGGCCGCTGCCGATTGCATCACCGCCTTTGCCGGTGCCGAATGCGTTCGTCCAGCCGAGGCCCTGCTCTTCGATGCCGGCGGCTTCCGGCTCCGGGCCGACCAGCGTCGCATCGCCGGCGCCGTGGGTCTTGCCGAAGGTGTGGCCGCCGGCGATGAGCGCGACGGTCTCCTCGTCGTTCATGGCCATGCGCGCGAAGGTCTCGCGAATGTCGCTCGCCGCGGCCAGCGGATCCGGATTGCCGTTCGGCCCTTCCGGATTGACGTAGATCAGGCCCATCTGCACGGCGGCGAGAGGATTCTGGAGATCGCGGTCGCCGCTGTAGCGCTCGTCGGCCAGCCATTTGCCTTCCGGGCCCCAGTAGATGTCCTGTTCGGGCTCCCAGACGTCGGCGCGCCCGCCGGCAAAACCGAAGGTCTTGAAGCCCATCGATTCCAGGGCGACGTTGCCGGTGAGAATCATCAGGTCGGCCCAGGAGATCTTGCGGCCGTATTTCTGCTTGATCGGCCACAGCAGCCGGCGGGCCTTATCGAGGTTGACGTTGTCCGGCCAGCTGTTCAGCGGTGCGAAGCGCTGCTGGCCGGCTCCGGCGCCGCCGCGGCCGTCGCCGATGCGGTACGTGCCGGCGCTGTGCCAGGCCATGCGGATGAACAGCGGCCCGTAATGGCCAAAGTCGGCCGGCCACCACTCCTGCGAGTCCGTCATCAGGGCATGCAGGTCCTTGATCACGGCGTTCAGGTCGAGACTCCGGAATTCCTTGGCGTAATCGAACGCCTCGCCCATCGGATCGGACAGTGCGGATTGCTGGTGGAGGACTTGGACATTCAGCTGGTTCGGCCACCAGTCACGGTTGGCTCTGGCCACCGTTGTGTGCACGACCGGGCATTTTCCCGCGCTGGTGTCATCGGTCTTTGCGTCCATCGTTCTCTCCGATTTGTTAATTTCCGGGATTTGCTGATTTCCGGGATTTGCTGATTTTCCGGACGGGCCCTGAGCCACGCCATTCTGGAATGGTTCCAGACTAGGCCGCATTGCCGATAAAAACAAATTGCCTTTCCTGTTTGTTGCGATAGCTTTTCCTTATGATTGGTCTCACCGTCCGGCAGATGCAATATTTCGAGGCACTGGCGCAGACGCTGCATTTCGGCCGCGCCGCGAAGCTGGCCGGCGTCAGCCAGCCGGCGCTGTCCTCACAGATCGCCGAGATGGAGCTGCGGCTCAACTGCCGGTTGTTCGAGCGCGGCGGCAAATCGGTGCGGATGACCGACGAGGCACTGGCCATGCTGCCGCGTATCGAGCGTATTCTTGCCGACATCCGCGAAATCGAGACTACGGCCCGGCGTGGCCGCCCCGCCATGGAGGGGCGCTTCCGGCTCGGCATCATCCCGACGGTGGCGCCTTATCTCCTGCCGCATGTGCTGCCGGAGCTGAAACGGCATTTTCCGGCCTTGCAGCTCGAATTGCGCGAAGCGGTGACTGCGTCGCTGGTCGAGGACACCGCCATGGGAAAGCTCGACGCCTTCATCGCGGCCCTTCCCCTCGATCAGCCTGGGCTGATCACCGAGCCGCTTTTCTCCGACCGGTTCTTCCTTGCCGTGCCGGCCGGCGACCCCGCCTTCGCCTCGCCGCCGGTTCCGCCGGAAAGCCCGGCATTGGAAAGGCTGATGCTGCTGGAGGAAGGCCATTGCCTGCGCGAACAGGCGCTTGCCGTCTGCGGCAGCGTGCGGCCGGTTGCAATGGCGAGTTATGGCGCAACCAGCCTGACGACGCTGCTGCAGATGGTGGCGCACGGGCTCGGCGTCACGCTCGTCCCGGAAATGGCGGCAGGACCAGCCAGCGCCATGCGCGATCTGAAGATCGTGCCGTTCCAGGAGCCGATGCCCCAGCGCACGATCTGCCTCGCCTGGCGGCGCAACAAGGTCCGGCACGACGAATGTGTGGAGCTGGCGAAGATTATTCGGGGGCTGGATGCGGCGGTGCTGGCGGCGTGAGGCCTTGCGCGAACAGGCGCTGGCCGTCTGCGGCCGGTGGCGATGGCCAAGCTACGGCGCGACCAGCGACGCTGTTGCAGATGGTGGCGCACGGGCTCGGCGGCCGCGCACGATGCGATCGACCTCGGCAAGGTGATGCGCCGCCACCATACCGACAGACGCGTTGGCGGCGCGTGCGTGCGGCGACAAGCGATGGCCGCGGCATAAGACGCATGCCAATCAGATTGGCTGGTTGGCATATCCCAGTGCCCCGGTGCCGGGCTCATTAGGATGTCCTTGGCGCGCCCGTAGCTTGCCGTAAGCGACCAGGGGCTTGGTTGCCGAAACACGTGAAGCGGGCCTTTGCTCACATAGATCGTTTCCGGCCGCCCCCCGCAGGCGGACCAGGCTGTGGTCGGGCGATTCAGCAGGCATGCTGTTGGCTCCGCACGTAGCGTCCGCTCGGCGTGAGAAACATCAACTTCAATCAAATCCTCGTGAATTGTACCGAACGCCCGGAACCGCCGACGCGTTCCCGGCATTGATTTTACGGAGGAATCTGCGTCCAGAACAGGGAGCAGTATTATGGCTTACCGTGATTACATCCATACGCCAGTGACGCCGCGCGACATCCGATGGGGACTCCAGCAGGGGGCCGTTGCGGGCATTGTCGCAGGCCTCGTCTTTGCGGCGTTCGAAATGACGGCGAGTGCGTTCATGATGGGGGCGGAAGCGTTCTTCATGCCCCTGCGCATGATCGGCGCCATCGCGCTTGGACCGGAAGCTCTCGATCCCGGCTATTCGCTCCTGACGGCCAGCATCGCTGGCGTGATCGTGCACATGATCCTGGCCATCGCCTATGGGATCGTGTTCGGGGAGATTGCCGCAATGCTGCGAGGGCGAGCAGCCTTCATTGGTCTCGGCAGCGTCTTTGGCCTCGCCTTGTGGCTCGTCAATTTCTATGTGATCGCGCCGATCGCATTCCCCTGGTTTTTGCAGGCAAGCCCGGTCGTGCAGTTCATTGCCCACACATTCTTCTTCGGTACCGTCCTCGGCTGGTTCCTATGGAAATCGCACGAGAGAAGCGGGCTCGAAGGACCGGCGGTTTAGCCTTTGCCAACATGCGCGATCTGAAGATCGTGCCGTTCCAGGAACCGAAGCCGTAGCGGCGCAACAAGGTCCGGCACGACGAGTGTGTTGAGATGGCCAAGATCATCCGCGGGCTGGATGAGGCGCGTCGTACCATCCAACGGAAAGTCTGTTATGAGCCTTTGCCGAAGCTCGTTCGCCCTCGGCCGAGTTCACGCCCATACCCTAAGCCGTCATTCGCTCGCGCCGATTGTCGCCCGAAAGTAGACCTTCCGATCGCCTGTATCTCCGAGATCCTGCTTTAGCGTTCAAAAGGACATCTCGTGGGTCGAAGCGGCCGAAAACGCGCGGTCGCGGAAGGCGTCCGAGAACGGAGTCTTTCTCAGTCGCCGTAAAGATAGTTCGGAAGCCAGAGCGCCATGCCGGGCCAGATATACATGAGGATCATGCAAAGGATGACGATCAGCATGTAGGGCATCATCCCGGCGAATATCTGGTTGAGCGTGACATGCGGAGGCGAAACGCCCTTGAGATAGTAGGCCGACATCGCGACCGGAGGTGACAGGAACGCCGCCTGCAGATTGACGAAAACGAGAACGCCCCAGAGAACCGGATCGACGTCGAAGTGCCGCAGCATCGGTAGGAAGATCGGCACGAAGATGATGATGATCTCGGTCCATTCGAGCGGCCAGCCGAGAATGAAGATGATCGCCTGCGACAGGATGATGAACTGCAAGGGCGTCAGGTTGAGCGCGAGCACCCATTGCTCGAGAAGTGCCTGGCCGCCGAGGATCGCAAAAACCGCGGAGAACAGCGCCGAGCCGACGAAGAGCCAGCAAACCATGGCTGTGGTCTTTGCCGTCAGGAACACTGCTTCCTTGATGCGCTTCCAGTCGAGCGTTCGGGCCTGTAACGCCAGCAGAAAGGCACCAGCGGCGCCGACTGCCGCGGACTCGGTCGCCGTCGTGATTCCGAACAGGATGACGCCGAGCACGACGACGGTAAGTATGCCCAGCGGCATGACCGACGAGACCAGGAGCTTTACAACCTCGAGCCGTTCGGCAGTCATGTTCCGGTAGTAACGGACGAGCACCACTGCGGCGAGTGCTGCGATGATGCCGAAGGTGGCGTAGAAGCTGGTTGCCGGCCCTGCGCCCACCGCGGGTGCGCCGAGTTCCTCCACTGCCGGAGCGCCGAGCTGCTCCAGTCCGGCTGGAGCTTCGACGTCGGCCGATGCTTGCGGATGGATGACGACATACCACCACACCAGCAGGAGGGTGAGTGCTGTCAAGGCGAGGGGTACCAGCGCAGCGCAGAAATTCTTGAACAGCTCCCAGTATGTGAGGCGTCCGTTCTCCGTCTCGAGCGCCATCGCCCTGGACGGCGAGAACAAGGCGGAAAGAAGTCCAACAAGCATGTTGCGCGAGTAAACTGTCTGAAGGCTTCGCATCCACGCAGGCACCGGAACCGTTGTTTGATTCTCCGGCAAAGGCGGGGCGATCTTCGGATTGATTGTCGCCCAGCCAAGAATGTAGACGAGATAAAGGAAGGCGAGGAAAAAACCGGGGAACATCGCCGCAGCATAGAGCTTCACGACGGACTGGCCCGCAACCGCCGCATAGACGATGATCATGACTGACGGCGGGATCAGGATGCCCAGCGTGCCGCCCGCGGTGATCACGCCGGAAGCAAGCTTCACGTCGTATCCGGCGCGCAGCATCGGATTGAAGGCAATCACCCCCATCAAGACCACAACGGCGCCGACGAGGCCACTGGCGATGCCCCAGAAGGTGCAGACAATGAGCGTAGCGATGGCCAGCGACGCCGGTACTCGTCGGAACGAAAGCTGGATGCTGTAGAACATCTTGTCGACCAGCGCCCCGCGTTCCATCACATATCCCATGAGCACGAAAAGCGGGATGGAGATCAGGACGTCATTGGTCATTGCCCCATAGGTGCGCTGGACCATCAGATCGAAGACGCGGTTGTCGATCCAGTGCTCGGCCGGATTGTAGAAGGCGTAGAAACCGAAAAGCATGCCGAGCCCCATCAGCGTGAAGGCCGTCGGGAACCCCATGATGATGACGACCACGATGAGCATCAGCATCGTCAGTCCGAGGAATGGGTCGCTCACGTTTGCATGTCTCCTCCCATTCCCCGCTGGCGCGCCGCCTTTTCGATATCCTGCGCGCGTTCGATTGCGGCCTCGCGCGTTTCGGCGTCAACATGCTCGCTGTGCTCGAGCTGCTCGGCGACGACGTCGATCTCCTCGACATCCCTGAGGCGGCTCGGCCATTCTCCGGTCCTGAGGCAGACGATGCAGCGCGCGATCTCGGCGAGGCCCTGAAGCATCACAAGGACGCCGGCCACCGGAATGACCGTCTTGAAGTAGTAGATCGGCGGGCCCTCCGCCGTCACGGTCGAATGCTCGCCGATCCGCCACGAAAGCGCCGCGTAGTCGTAGCCGGCGTAAACGAGGGCGGCGACGCCGGGCAGAAAGAAGAGGATGTAGAGCACGAGATCGAGCCCGGCCTGTATCCGGGGCCGGAGCGAGCTATAGAGAAAGTCGCCGCGCACATGGGCATTCTGCGCCAGCCCGTATGCCCCGGCGAGCATGAACAGCGTGCCGTAGAGCATGTTGCTGGCGTCGAAGATCCACGCGGTCGGCATGTTCATGATGTAGCGCTTGAAGACCTCGACGCAGACAAGCGTCATCAGCCCGATGATGAGCCACGCCGCGGCCTTTCCGACCCACACGCTGATTGCATCGATCCTGAGCAGAAAATGCTGAACGTTCACGCGTGCCCCCGGATGACGAATACCTTGGTCAGAAGCATCACCGGGCCGCTGCCCGGTGATGCCCGAACTGTACGTCAGAACTCCTTCGACACCCCGTCCTGTCCGAAGTAGTGATCGAACACCAATCGCCGGCTGACGACGGTATCCTGTTCCCATCGCGTCGCCCGCTGTGCGAAGGCAAGCTGGGATAGGAGGATCTCCTTGAACAGCGGGTTTTCCGCAGCCTTCTTCTTCACAACCTCGTCGTAGACCTCCAATTGCCTTTTGAGGATCGCCTCCGGCGTCTTGTAGAACTTGACCTTGTCGGTCGTCTGCATCTCCACATAGTCTTTCGAATAACGGTCGATCGCCTTCCAAGCCATGTCCTGCGAGGCGGCCTCGACCGCATTGGTGATGATTGCCTTCATCTGATCGGGCAGGGCGTCGTATTTCGTCTTGTTGAACATGATCTCGAACTGCTCCGCATTCTGGTGATAGCTCTGCAGCATGCAGATCTTGGAGACGTCCGGAAAACCGAGCACCCGGTCGGACGACGCGTTGTTGAACTCGGCCGCATCGAGCAGGCCGCGATCCAATGCCGCGACGATTTCGCCGCCCGGCAGCGCGTTGACCGCAGCACCGAGACCGGTGAACACGTCAATGGAAATGCCGACGGTGCGGAACTTCAGGCCCTGGAGATCCTCGGCCTTCGCTACCGGCTTCTTGAACCAGCCGAGCGGCTGTGTCGGCATCGGCCCATAGGGGAACGAAACGACATTGGCGCCGATGGATTCGTAGAGCTTTGCCAGCAGTTCCTTGCCGCCGCCATATTTGTGCCAGGCGAGCAGCATGTTGGCATCCATGGCGAAGCCAGGCCCGGACCCCCACAGCGCCAGCGCCGTCTGTTTGCCGTAGTGGTAGACGAGCACGCCGTGGCCGCCGTCGAGCGTTCCTTGCGACACCGCGTCGAGCAGGCCGAAGGCCGGCACCACGGCGCCTGCCGGCAGCACCTCGATCTTCAGGTCGCCGCCGGTCATGTCATTGACCTTCTTGGCGAAATCGAGCGCGTATTCGTGAAAGATATCCTTGGAAGGCCATGTGCTCTGCCAGCGCATGTTGACCGGCCCCTGTGCCTTGACGACGCTCGGCGCGGCAACGATCGCCGCAGCTGCCACGGCCGCCTCGCCAAGGAACTTGCGGCGCGACCTCATATTCCGGATTCTTGCTTTGGTCATCGGTTCCTCCCGAAGGTGTCGGCTTTTCAAACCCACGTCCGACAATACTACTCAAAGACGGCCCAGCAAAAATTGCAGCGCACGTCCTATCGCCTAAACTAGTGCGGTTCTCTCTTAAGGACAGGTGCTGGGATTTTCCCAAGCAATGGGCGAGTAGCAGTTACGCATCTCGCTACTGAATGACCGCTCTCGCCAAGGATACAGAGGTCCGCATTTGGCGCTACCCAATCGTAGGTGACTGATCGTCGCCGCAATGCAAGCTGGCGACGGCCGTACTTGGGTGGCGAGCTGACACGCTCTGGCAGCAATTTGGCCGCAAGACGCGATGGAGCGTCAACCGCGCCGCGCCGCCTCGATCGCGGCGACGTCGATTTTCACCATGGTCATCATGGCATCAAACGCGCGCTTTGCCTCGTCGCCGCCAGCCGCTATCGCGTCAGTCAGCACGCGCGGCGTGATTTGCCAGGAAATCCCCCATTTGTCTTTGCACCAGCCGCACACGCTCTCCTGGCCGCCATTGCCGACGATGGCATTCCAATAGCGGTCGGTCTCCTCCTGATCGTCGGTGGCGATCTGGAACGAGAAGGCTTCGTTGTGCTTGAACTCGGGACCCCCGTTGAGGCCGATACAAGGAAGGCCCGCAACTGTGAATTCGACCGTCAACACGTCGCCCTCTTTGCCGGCCGGGTAGTCACTGGGTGCACGGTGCACGGCACCCACCACGCTGTCGGGAAAGATCTCGGAGTAGAAGCGGGCGGCAGCCTCGGCGTCCTTATCGTACCAGAGGCAAATCGTACTCTTTGCCATTTGCGGGTTCCTTTCGCTTTAAGGCCAGGATTTCGGCCTTGTTTCCCCATCCGCCCTCTTCCGAAATAGGTTAGCCAGCCGCTTTTCTCCACCCCCGGAAGCGCCGTCTCGCCCGGGCGATCGCAAAGGGCAGCTTACCTTAACGTCGCTGTCCGCTTTGGCCCGGGTTCCGGACGATAAGCGAAGGTCCGCTCCTGAAATGCGTCGGGAATGTTCGGGAAAATCCGCAAAGCGGACCAGCTTTGCGACTCCAAACCAGACGACAGGGCCACGATCCGGCGCTCCAGTCCGACACGTCATGTTCACCTGCGGCTCGGGAAGGCACAGTGGTGCTATCCAGGCGTGTTCGCCTTGACGACCTTTTGGCATTCGGGCGTCAGCTCGCTCATGTGATCGGCCAGGCATTTGATGACGTGGCCGCCGCCCGGCAACACGCCCTTGCAGAACTTCTGGTAGTCTGCCTGGCAGGCCTCACGCTCGGCCGCCGTCTGCGCCAGCGCCACGGTGGTTGCCAACTGAGTTGACAAGAAAAGCACGCTCAACGCAATCCGCATGACAAACTCCCCTCAAACATGTAGATTAGCTCACTTTTATATAATGCGATATACACCGGGAAGTATATAGAGGGGGGAAATGCTTTTCCTATCGGGTAGAATCGCGCAGGCGGCAGGCTTGTTCGCCGTTACACTACTATTGTCCGCTTGTAGCGAGGAAAACACATACGTACCGCCACCTCCGCCCAAGGTCGACGTGGCGCTCCCGATGAAGCAGAGCGTGACCCCTTATCTCGAGGCCACCGGCATTGCCGCGGCGGTGAACACGACGCCCCTGGTTGCGCGCGTCTCGGGCTTCATCCAGGAAATCGATTACAAGGACGGCGACGAGGTCAAGGCCGGCGCCCGGCTGTTCCTGATCGAGCCCGATTCCTACCAGCTGGCGCTTGAGCAAGCCGAGGCCGGGCAGGGTTCATCTGATGCCGCCGCCAAGCAGTCCGGTGCTGACCTAAAGCGGCAGCAGGAGCTGTTGTCCCAGAAAATCATCTCGCAATCGACCGCCGACCAGGCCGCCGCGGCAGCAGACGTCGACATCGCCAAGCAGAAGCAGAGCGCGGTCGACGTCAAACAGGCTCAACTCAATCTGAGCTATACGGAGGTCAAAGCGCCGTTCGCGGGCATCGTCACCTCACGCCAGGTGTCGACGGGGCAGCTCGTCGGCGCCGGCAGCGCCACCACGCTGGCGACCATCGTTCAGACCGCACCCATCTACGTCAATTTCAACATCTCGGAGCAGGATGTGCTGCGCATTCGCACCGCCATGGCGAAGCGTGGAATGACCGCGCAGGATCTCAAGAAAATACCGGTCGAGGTCGGCTTGCAGAGCGAGACGGGTTATCCCCACGCGGGAACGCTGGACTACGCCGCGCCAGAGGTTACCGCTGCCACCGGCACGCTAGCGGTCCGCGCAGTGCTCCCCAATGAAGACCGGGAACTGCTGCCTGGCTATTTCGTGCGTGTGCGCGTGCCGTTGGGCGTAGAGCCGGACATGCTGCTCGTTCCCGACCGGGCGATCGCTAGCGACCAGAAGGGTCGCTACGTGCTCGTCGCCGGAAAGGACGACGTGGTCGAACAGCGTCCGGTTGAGATCGGCCAACTGGTCGGCGCGTTGCGTGTGATCACCAAGGGTATCGGGGCGGACGACCGCGTCCTGGTCTCCGGCCTGTTGACGGCAGTGCCTGGCCAGAAGATCGAACCGCAAGAGAAGAAACTGGAAGCAGTCGCCACGGACGGCGCAGCGCAATGATCTCCAAATTCTTCATCGAGCGGCCGGTCCTGGCGAACGTAATCGCCATCCTCATGGTCGTCATAGGCGTCATCTCGCTCTTTGCCCTGCCGGTGGCGCAGTATCCCGACGTGGTGCCGCCTACCGTTTCGGTGACGACGCGCTATCCGGGAGCGAGCGCGCGTGCGGTGATCGACACGGTGGCGTTGCCGATCGAGCAGCAGGTTAACGGCGTCGAGGGCATGATCTACATGCAGTCATTTGCTGCATCGGATGGCACCTATAACCTGACCGTCACGTTCGCGATCGGCACCGATCTCGACCAGGCGCAAGTGCGTGTGCAGAACCGTGTGTCCTCAGCCCTGGCGGCGCTGCCGCAAGCGGTGCAGGTGCAAGGCGTCACCGTTCAGCAGAAGTCGACCTCGATCCTCGAGATCGTCACGCTGACTTCGCCGAACGGGGAATATGACAGCCTTTATCTCGCCAACTACGCGACCATCCGGCTCAAGGATGAGCTCTCCCGAATACCGGGGGTCGGCAATGTCAATGTGTTCGGCGCCGGCCAGTATTCCATGCGTGTCTGGCTTGATCCCGAGAAGATGCAGGCGCGCGGCCTTACCACGCAGGACGTCGTCCAGGCGCTGGGGCAGCAGAGCGAGCAGGTCACCGCAGGCCAGGTCGGCGCGCCGCCGGCGCCCGACGGCCAGTCCTTCCAGTACACGATCGAAGTGTCCAGCCGCCTTGACGATCCCGGCCAGTTCGGCACCGTGATCGTCAAGACCGGAGCGAACGGCGACATGACGCGCGTGCGCGACGTCGGCCGGGTCGAGCTCGGCGCCCAGACCTATGGGCAGTTCTTCAATCTCGACGGCCAGCCGGCTGCGGGCATGGCCGTTTTCCTGTCGCCGGGCGCCAATGCGCTCGATGTGGCCGGCAAGGTCGAGACGAGGATGAAGGAGCTGTCGCGCGAGTTCCCGCAAGACCTGGCATACTCGATCCCCTTTGACACCACGATTTTCGTCAGCCAGGCGATCCACGAGGTCTACAAGACGCTGATCGAAGCTGCGGTCCTGGTGCTCATCGTCATCCTCCTCTTCCTGCAGGATTGGCGGGCGATGCTGGTGCCGGCCACGACTGTGCCGGTGACGATCATCGGGGCGTTTGCGGCGATGGCCGCGCTCGGCTTTTCGGTCAACCTGTCGACCCTGTTCGCTATCGTGCTCGCCATTGGCATCGTCGTCGACGACGCCATCGTCGTGGTCGAGGGAGCCGCTCACAATATGGAGCGCGGCATGTCGGGCCACGATGCGGCGATAGCCGCCATGAAAGCGCTGTTCGGACCGATCATCGGCATCACCTTGGTGCTGATGGCGGTGTTCCTCCCGGCTGCGTTTCTGCCCGGCCTCACAGGGAAAATGTATGCGCAATTCGCTCTGGTGATCGCAGCAACTGCCGTTATCAGCGCCATAAACGCGGCAACGCTCAAGCCAACGCAGTGTGCGACCTGGCTGAGGCGCCCGGTGCCGCCAGACCAGCGCAATGTCTTCTTCCGCGGCTTCAACACGATCTACCAACGCATGGAGAACCGTTATGCCGGCCTGATCGGCTCCATGGTGCGTCACAGTGCGGTGATGGTCGTCATTGCGCTGCTGATCATCGGTGCGGCGGGCTACGGCATATCGCGCGTGGCCACCGGCTTCATTCCGATCGAGGACCAGGGCTACCTGCTCGCTTCGGTCCAACTGCCCGACGGCGCCGCACTTGGCCGCACGCAGGAGACGCTGCAACAGGTTTCGAAGATCGCCAAGGCCACGCCTGGCGTCGATCAGGTCGTGACCATCGCGGGCATCTCGGCACTCGACAATAACTCGACGCTGGCGAACGCCGGCGTTGCCTACATCATCCTCAAGGACTGGAGTTTGCGCGGCAAGAGCGAGGATCTTGCGTCGCTATATGGGACGCTCAACAAAGGTCTGTCCGACATGGATGACGGACGTGTGCTGGTGCTGCCGCCGCCGCCGATCCAGGGCATCGGCAACGCTGCCGGGTTCACCATGCAGGTCGAACTGCGTGACAGCAGTTTTGACCTCCCCAAGCTGCAAGGAGCAGTCGAGGCCGTAACCAGGACCGCTCAGACGCAGTCGGGCATACAGCGCGTGGCGGCGCCGTTCCGCGCCAATGTCCCGCAATACACGGTCGAGCTCGACCGGGAGAAGGTGCAAACCCTGGGGCTGACCACGGACCAGGTCTTCCAGACGCTCGCCGGTTATCTCGGCTCGACTTATGTCAGTCAGTTCAACAAATTCGGGCGGGTGTTCCAGATCTATGTGCAGGGCGATGCACAATTCCGCCTGACGCCCGAGAATATCGGCCGCCTGAGTGTTCGCAACCAGAGCGGCGACATGATCCCGCTCGGCACGTTGCTGACGATCTCGCCAAGCGTCGGTCCCTCGTTGATCAGCCTCTACAATCTCTATCCCTCGGCATCGATCATCGGCGTGCAGGCGCAAGGCTTCTCGTCCGGCGACGCGATCAAGCTGATGGAAGGGGTCGCGGCCGACACATTGCCGCCCGGTACCGGCTACGACTGGACGGCGCTGTCCCTCCAGGAAAAGCTCGTCGGCAGTCAGATCTATCTGGTATTCGGCCTGGCGCTGCTCTTGGCCTATCTGGTGCTGGCAGGCCAATATGAGAGCTGGCTGGCCCCGATCTCGATCTTGCTTGCCGCGCCGCTGTCGCTGGTGGGTCCGGTCCTGGTTCTCAACGGCCTCGGCATCGACAACAATCTCTACGTGCAGATCGGCCTGATCCTGTTGATTGCGCTATCGGCCAAGAACGCCATCCTGATCGTCGAAGTCGCGCGCGAATTGCGCGCCGCCGGCAGACCGATCGTCGAAGCGGCGATCGAGGCAGCAAGAGCGCGCTTCCGCCCCATCCTGATGACGTCCTTCGCGTTTATCCTTGGTGTCGCGCCGCTGGTGGTGGCGACAGGCGCCGGGGCCAGCGCGCGCAAGTCGATCGGCATCACGGTCTTTTCCGGCATGATCGCCTCGACCTGCCTCGCCATTCTCTTCGTGCCTTCCTTCTTCGTCATTCTGCAGCGATTCGAGGAGTGGCGCGCCGCGCGAAAGACGAGGCGTGAGTACACACCTACACTTCCCGGGTAGCAGTTACGACATTATCGCTGCCTGTCACTGGTGCTGGCTCGGGGTCCGTCGTCGCAGATCTCAGCCGGGACGCCGCGTTCGACCGGGTCATTGTCGCCCGACATTGAGACAACGCCTCTGTTATTGAAACGCGTAAGTACGAACGGGAGCCCGTTGCCCGCTCAGGCGGTCTTCGGCGTCACCAGCCCCAGTTCGTAAACCATCGCCTCGCGCATGAGAAACTTCTGCGGCTTACCGGTCACCGTCATCGGCAATTCGGTGCGAAAGCGGATGTGGCGCGGGATCTTGTAATGGGCGATCTGGCCGGCGCAGAAGGCCTTGATCTCCTGCTCGGTGGCGATCTGGCCCGGCTTGAGCACGATCCACGCACAAAGCTCCTCGCCGTATTTCGGGTCGGGAATGCCGAAAACCTGCACTTCCCTGACCTTGGGGTGGCGGTAGAGAAACTCCTCGACCTCGCGCGGATAGACGTTCTCACCACCGCGGATGACCATGTCCTTGACCCGGCCGACAATGTTGCAATAGCCCTCCGCATCGATGGTGGCGAGGTCGCCGGTGTGCATCCAGCCGTCGGGATCGATCGCCTCGCGGGTTTTTTCCTCGTCGTCCCAATAGCCCTTCATCACCGAATAGCCGCGCGTGCAGAGTTCGCCCGGCGCGCCGACCGCAACGGTGGCGCCATCGGCATCGATCGCCTTGACCTCGACATGGGGGTGGACGCGGCCGACCGTCGAGACGCGCTTTTCCAACGGGTCGTCGACGCTGCTCTGGAACGACACCGGGCTGGTCTCGGTCATGCCATAGGCGATTGTCACCTCCGCCATGTGCATCAGCGACACCACCTTCTTCATCACCTCGATCGGGCACGGCGAGCCGGCCATGATGCCGGTGCGCAGGCTGGTGAGATCGAAGGTGTCGAAATCCGGATGGTCGAGCAGGCCGACGAACATGGTCGGCACGCCGTAAAGGCCGGTGCAGTGCTCGCCCGCCACCGCCTCCAGCGTGGCGCCGGCATCAAACCCCTCGCCGGGGAAAACCATGGTCGCGCCCTTGGTGACGCAGCCGATCGTGCCCATCGACATGCCGAAGCAGTGATAGAGCGGCACCGGGATGCACAACCGGTCGTCGACGGTCAGCCTGATCGCCGAGGTGACGAAATTGCCGTTGTTGACGATGTTGTTGTGGGTCAGCGTCGCGCCCTTTGGCGCGCCTGTCGTGCCTGACGTGAACTGGATGTTGATGGCGTCGCCGGGCTTCAGCCCCTCGGAGATCCGGTCGAGGCTGTCATGCTCGTCGCGCCCGGCCATCGCCAGCACGTCGGCGAAATTGAACATGCCGGGCGAGTTCTCCTCGCCCATGCGGATGACGATTTTTAGCGCCGGCAACTTTTTCGCCTCAAGTTTGCCCGGCGTCGCAGTCGCGATCTCCGGCGCCAGCGTTTCGATCATGCCGAGATAGTCGGAGCTCTTGAATTTGACGGCTGTGACCAGCGCTCGGCAGGCGACCTTGTTCAGCGCATAGTCCAGCTCGGTCAGCCGGTAGGCCGGATTGATGTTGACCAGGATCAGGCCGATGCGCGCGGTGGCGAATTGCGTCACCAGCCATTCCCAGCGGTTGGGCGACCAGATGCCGACGCGGTCGCCTTTTGCCAGGCCAAGCGCCAGGAAGCCTGCGGCCAGCGCGTCCACCGTGTCTGAAAGTTCGCTCCAGGTGAAGCGCTTGTCCTGGTCGACGAAGACGGCGGCATCGAGCGTGCCATATTTGCTGACGGTGTCCGAAAGCAACGCCGGGATCGTCTGCTGCAGCAGCGGCACGGTGCGTTCGCCCGACACATGCGCCCTGCCGTCGACCGGCGCGACAAACGTGCCGTCATTGCGCGGGCGGCCGCCGCGCAGGTTCGTGGCATTCTTCAACTCGTCGAGATTGATCGGCATCGCCGTCTCCTCCGCAGACGAGGCCGAGTCTATCAGCCTGCCGAGGTGGTGGAAATCCCGTTGATGGTATGGGAACGCCATCCCTCCCCCTTGAGGGGAGGGTGGACAGCCGCCGAAGGCGGATGGACGGGTGGGGTCGTTGCAGCAGTGCTCGACGTGAGACGATCCCACCCGCCTCGCTCCGCGAGGCACCCTCCCCTCAAGGGGGAGGGATGGCGCTCATTTTCGCGGCGATGTCGCGCAAAACTGCTTCATCCGCAGCGGCGCGGATTTTCTTCGACGCGACAAGGCAGGCCTGCGAGCGCAGGATGACGCCGTCGGCCAGCACCTTCAGATGATTGGCCCGCAGCGTCGCGCCTGACGTGGTGATGTCGACGACGACATCGGCCAATCCCGCCGCCGGCGCGCCCTCGGTGGCGCCCAGGCTTTCGACGATGCGATAGACCTGTATGCCGTGCTTTTGCGAAAAGAACTGCTGCGTCAGCCGCCAGTATTTTGTCGCGATCCGAAGCCGCCTGCCGTGGCGCTGGCGGAAATCGGCGGCGACATCGTCGAGATCGGCCATTGTGTCGACATCTAGCCAGATGTCGGGCACCGCCACCACGACATCGGCGTTGCCAAAGCCGAGGCGGGCGACGATCTCCGCACGCGCCTCCCAATCGGCAAGGCTTTCGCGCAACAGATCCTCGCCGGTGATGCCGAGGTCGACCGAGCCCTGGCCGATCTCGCCTGATATTTCGGACGCCGACAGGAACGCCACCTCGACGGCTTCCACGCCTTCGATGCGGGCGCGGTATTTGCGCTCGTCGCCGGGCAGGCTGACGGCAAGCCCGGCCTTGGCCAGCACTTCCAGCGCCCGCTCCTTGAGCCGGCCTTTTGAAGGGATCGCCAGCGTGATCATTGCGTCTTCTCTCGCAGCGCTTCGATGCGGTCGAGCCAGACGGAAAAGCCGACGCCGGGGATCGGCGTTTTCGCGCCGAGCAGCGTCAGCAAGCGGTCATAGCGGCCGCCGCCGGCCAACGGCCGGTCGCCGTTTTCCGCCGCGATCTCGAAGACCAGGCCGGTGTAGTAATCGAGCGGGCGGCCGAAGGCGGCGTCGTAGCGGATTTTTGCCGTGGGCAGGCCAAGAGCTTCGATCGACTTTGCACGTGCGGAAAAATTGTCCAGCGCCGCACCCAGCGAAAGGCCGGCGCCGGCCGCGAAGATTTCGAGCGCTTTTGCCGCGCCGTCGAGCGCCACATCGATCGCCAGAAAATCCTTCAGCGCCGAAAACGCCGCTTTCGACAGCCTGACGCTGCGCAATTCGGCCTTCTCGATCAAGCGTCGCGCAATGTCGGCCGGCGAGCGCCCGGCAGACGCCGACAGACCCGCTTGCTCCATGCCGCCGGCGATGTGCGACGAAAGCCCTTCCAGATCGCCATCGAGGACAAGCGCGGCGACCGGGCCGGCGATCTGGCCATTGCGCGGCGGGTTGGCGAGGTCGGCAAGCGCTGCCTCCAGCATCGCCGCCGAACCGAAGGCGCGCGCCAGCCGCATACGCCAGCCGCGCGGCAGGCCGAGCGCAGCGAGCACCGCCTCGAATATGGTCTGGTCGCCGAGCGTGATCGCCAGTGCCAGGTCCGGCAGCACCAGCGAAAGCAGCGCATGCGCGTCGGCCAGCGAACGCGCGTCGGCCTGTGCGATGTCGCCGTCGCCGAGATCCTCGATGCCGGCCTGGAAAAACTCATTGCCGCCCTCGCGGCGCTGGCGAAACACCTCGCCGAGATAGGAATAACGGCGCGGCGTGCCGGCCTGGCTGGCAATGTGGTCGAGGCAGACCGGAATGGTGAACTCGGGCCGCAGGCAAAGCGTGAGGCCGGTCTCGCTTTCGGTGAGGAAAATGCGGCGGCGCAGATCCTCTCCTGCCATGTCGAGGAACGGGTCCGCCGGCTGCAGCACCGCCACCTCGACCGCATGCGTGCCGCGCGCAGCGAAGAGCTTGGCGATGTCTGATGCGATGGCGGGATAGCGGGAGGTCATGGCAGGCGCCCTTCCCTTCTCCCCCTGTGGGAGAAGGTGGATCGGCGCGTAGCGCCGAGACGGATGAGGGGTGCTGGACGGAGTGGTGGCGTCGAGTTTCTTCCAACACCCCTCATCCGACCGAGCTTCGCTCGGCCACCTTCTCCCACAAGGGGAGAAGGGAAGACTGGCGCCCTACTTGCCACGCGCCCGCTCCTCCGCCTGCGCGGCAAGTATCTTCCTCACCTCGGCGACCAGCTCGCTTTCTGCCACCGTCACCTGCGCCGGTCGCGCGGCGCGCCATTCGGCGTTGTCGGCGATCTCAGCCGACATGCGCGCGCCTTCGATCAGATCCTTGATCTGCACCTCGCCCTTGGCGCGCTCGTCGCCGCCCTGGATGATGGCGACCGGGCTGCCGCGGCGGTCGGCATATTTGAGCTGCGCCTTCATGCCGGCGCCGCCGAGATACATTTCGGAGCGGATGCCGGCGGCGCGCAGCTCGGCCACCATCTTCTGGTAGCGGCCGAGGCTTTCAGTGTCCTTGTCCATGGTGAGCACGACGACCGGCGCGATGACGTCCGACGTGTCGAGCTTGCCGAGGTTCTTCAGCGCAGTCATCAGCCTGGAGACGCCGATCGAAAACCCGGTCGCCGGCACCGGCTCGCCACGAAAGCGCGAGACAAGGCCGTCATAACGGCCACCACCGCCGACCGAACCGAAGCGCACGATTTTTCCCTCTTCGTTGGGGATCTCGGCCAGGAGCTCGGCTTCGTAGACCGGACCGGTGTAATATTCGAGGCCACGGACGACCGAGGGATCGATGCGGATGCGGTTACCTTCGTAACCAGCAAAGCTACATAGCTTAGCAATTTGTTGTAATTCTTGGAGCCCGTCGCGCAGCGGGGTGTTCAAATCCACGCCAAGCCAATCGGAACAGAATTTGCTGAGCTTTTCAGTCGCTTTGTCGGGATCGACGTCAGCTAGCCAAATGTGCTCAAGATCGTCACCCCACAACTCCAGAAACTCCTCTTTTGGAAGACGCCTCTGATCCGCCAGCCAAGCGGTTTTGATGTCTTCCAGCAAAAAGCCCAAAACCACATCTATTTGCCGACCGTCTAATCCTGCTCCTTTGGTGAAATCCCCACTTTCATCACGCCGACCTTCGCCAAGCAATTCGAAGACCCCATGCGCTCCCAGCTTATCCAGCTTGTCGATAGCCCTCAGCACCTGCAGCCGGCGGCCGGCATTCTCGTTTCCGCCAAGGCCGATCGCCTCCAACACGCCGTCCAGCACCTTGCGGTTGTTGACCCGGATGACGTAGTCGCCGCGCTTGATGCCGAGCGCCTCCATCACGTCGGCCATCATCATCGCCATCTCGGCGTCCGCCGCGACGCCCGGCGTGCCCACCGTGTCGGCGTCGAACTGCATGAACTGGCGGAAGCGGCCGGGGCCGGGCTTTTCGTTGCGAAACACCCAGCCGGAGCGGTAGCTGCGATAGGGTTTCGGCAGACGCTCAAAGTTTTCAGCGACAAATCGGGCCATCGGCGCGGTCAGGTCGTAGCGCAGCGACAGCCACTGGTCGTCGTCGTCCTGGAACGAGAACACGCCTTCGTTCGGCCGGTCCTGGTCGGGCAGGAATTTGCCCAGCGCGTCGGTGTATTCGATCAGCGGCTGGTCGACCGGCTCGAAGCCGTAAAGCTCATAGACCGAGCGGATCGTCGCCATCATCTTCTCGACAGCACGGATATCGTCGGCGCCGCGGTCGACAAGCCCGCGCGGCAGCCGCGCTTTCATCTTTTCCGATTTGTCGGCCATGGCATGGGTCTTTTTGCTAAGTAAAAACTGACTTATTTCGAGTGGGCGTGTCCTAACCGATGGGGCTTGGCGCGGCAAGGGTTTGCCGCCCTGCCTTCTCCCCGTGTGGGAGAAGGTGGCCGAGCCCACGGGTCTTGCCTTCGGCAAGCCCGAGGACAGGCTCCGCTCGGTCGGATGAGGGGTGCTCCAGCTTGGCATCGACCGCGCTCCGTCCAACACCCCTCAACCGTCTCGGCGCTGCGCGCCGATCCACCTTCTCCCACAAGGGGGAGAAGGCAAGAGGCTGAAACAATTCCGCCATGAGCGCGGCATCGTACCGACACAATCGCAGCCGATAAAGCGCGCCGAAACAAGGGGTTCGGGCCATGACCACGGCACGGAAATTCGACATTATCGACAGCGGCGCCTGCGCGTTGCCCGCCCAGTTGCGGCCGGCCGATGGCCATGCGCCGAGAGCGGCAGGCCAAATGGCGGGACCATTCGAGGTTGCCGCCGACGAGCGTACGGGACCGACCATGCGCGATGCGCTGGTGACCGGCCTGCTGGTGATCTACCCAGCCCTTGCCACGGTGGCGGCCATCGTCGCCGGACTTTTTCTGGCCGGCGCCAGCGGCGCTTGAGTTTTTGAGCGCCCTTTCCTTCTCCCCGTGTGGGAGAAGGTGGCGGAGCGAAGCTTGGTCGGATGAGGGGTGTTCCAGCTTGGCGACGGCGATCCGTCCAACACCCCTCAACCGTCTCGACGCTACGCGCCGATCCACCTTCTCCCACAAGGGGAGAAGGTAAAAAGCTCACTTCGGCCTCTTGAACGCCTTGCGCTCCGCCTCGACCTGCTCTCGGCAGACACAGCCCTCGAGATGGTCGTTGACCAGCCCCATGGCCTGCATGAAGGCGTAGACGGTTGTCGGGCCGACAAAGCTCCAGCCGCGTTTTTTTAGCTCCTTTGAAATCCGCACAGAGACCGTCGTGGTCGGGTTGGCGCGCAGATGGGCGAGATCGACGATTTCGGGCCGTTCGTCGGGGCCGGGTTCGAACTTCCAGAACCAGGCCGCCAGCGAGCCGGCCTCGTCGGCCAATTCACGCGCACGCTTGGCGTTGTTGATGGTCGAGACAATCTTGCCGCGGTGGCGGATGATGCCGGCATTGTCGAGCAGGCGCTCGACATCCTCGTCGGCAAAGGCGGCGATCTTGTCGATATCGAAGCCGGCGAACGCCTCGCGGAAATTCTCGCGCTTGCGCAATATAGTCAGCCAGGACAGGCCCGACTGAAAGCCTTCGAGGCAGATCTTTTCGAACAGCTTGCGGTCGTCGGTGACCGGCCGGCCCCATTCATGATCGTGGTAGTGCAAATAATCCGGCAGATTGCCGTGCCAGAAGCAGCGCGCGATACCATCGGGTCCGGCGAGCAGGCCTGTCTTCTCATCCATGGCGGAATTCCATTCGTTAATGCGCCTCAGCGCTGCCTTTACCGCGGCTTTACCAGATTCCTGAACCGGCCGGTAACCACACCGAAAGCTTTACCGACAATGGAGCATTTTACGCATTCCGATTCATGTTTCGGTTGCTGCTCCGCGCCCAATGTCCGCGAACCGGGGACGCTTTTGCGCCCGGCGTGTTCGACGATCAAGGTGCGTTCCGATGAAGACATTTTTGTTCCCGCTGCTCGGCGCCGCAGCCGTGCTGGCCACTGCCGCTACATCCTCCAGCGCCAATGACCGTTATGCCGACAGGCCGCCGGTGATGGTGAGCCCCGACCTTTCAGCGCCCTGGGTGCTGCAGCTTGGCCGCGCGCCGGGCATCGTCCGCCAGAACCGGCAAGAGATGCAAAAGCCGCAGCGCCGTTCTCAACGGCAGGCGCGGCCCGATCAATTGCGCACGGCGGCGGTGCAGGCGCCAGCCAAGCGCATGGTCACACGCCCGCAGATCAACCCGATCTACCTGCCGCAGCAAGTCGCCTATGACGGTCCGGAGAAGCCGGGCACGATCGTCATCGATACGAGGGAGAATTTTCTCTACCTGGTCGAGAACAACGGCAAGGCGCGGCGCTATGGCGTCGGCACCGGCAAGCCGGGCTTCGAATGGGCCGGCACGCACAAGATCAGCAACAAGCGCGTGTGGCCGGACTGGCGCCCGCCAGCGGTGATGATCGCCCGCGAGGCCGCCAAGGGCCGCTATCTGCCGACCTATCTTGCCGGCGGCATGGAAAACCCGCTCGGCGCGCGCGCGCTTTATCTCGGCTCGACGGAATACCGCATCCACGGCACCAACCAACCCTGGACGATCGGCGGCGCGGTGTCGTCCGGCTGCATTCGCATGCGCAACGAGGACGTCGTCGACCTCTATGAGCGGGTCGATGTTGGCACGACGGTTGTGGTGATGTAATCTGCAGTTGATTTTATCGTCGAATCTGCCAAGAAGACTCTGGATCATCGGATACGGGGGACGGGCCGTGTGGGGATGCGGTCAGTCACGAAAGGGCAGCGCGGTTTGCCGCGCTGCCCTTTTTGTTTCTGCTGGGATCCGGTTGGCGGGCAAATCTTCGCAGGTTCGCCGGTACGTCGCGCGACAGGCATAGCAGTTCGCTTTCGTGCTGCCATTTTCCAAAGAGTCTTGCTATGTCAGCAGCAACACTTTCAGACAGAAGGTTCATCCATGTCCCTGTCCGATGACAACCGCTATCTCAGGGGCGGCCCGGTCGCCCAGCGCATCATCGCCTCCGTGCGCGAGGATGCGGCGACTGCGACCGCCGAGGGTTTTCCGCCCAAACTGATATCGATCACCGTCGGCGACACAGCTGCAGTCGATGTCTATGTGCGCAACCAGCGCGCCAAGGCGGCATTGGCCGGCATCGATTTCGAGGAAAGACGGTTTGCCGCCGATATCACCGCCGGCGAACTGGAAGCAGCGATCCATGGCCTGAATGCCGATCCGCGCGTCACCGGTATCATCATCCAGCGGCCGGTGCCGGCGCATATCCCGATCAAGATCCTTCAGGCGGCGGTGCATCCGCTCAAGGATGTCGAGGGCATGCATCCGGCTTCGATCGGCAACATCGTCTATAACCAGCTAGACCTCGCGCCGTGCACGGCCGCCGCCTCGGTCGAACTGCTCAAGGAAACCGGTCTCGATCTCAAGGGGCTCGAGGTCGTCATCGTCGGTCACTCCGAGATCGTCGGCAAGCCGATCGCCTTCCTGCTGATGAGCGAGGGCGCCACCGTGACGGTCTGCCATCACATGACGCGCTCGGTGGCTGCTCATGCGCGCCGCGCCGATGCGCTGTTCGTCGCGGTCGGCAGGCCGCGGCTCATCAAGGCCGACATGGTCAAGCCTGGTGCGGCCGTCATCGACATCGGCATCAATGCCGAGACGGGACCGGACGGGGAGAGCCGTATCGTCGGCGACGTCGACGCCGAGAGCGTCAAGCACGTCGCGTCTTGGATCACGCCGGTGCCGGGCGGTGTCGGCCCGATCACCGTGGCGATTCTTTTGCGCAACACGATGGTAGCGCTCAGCCGCCAGCGCGCGCGCTACCAGGCAACCTACGGCGTGGTGGACAAGCTCGCGGCGGAGTAGGCACGTAGCGGCAGGCCCCCTCACCCAGCCTCCGCTTCGCTCGGCTGACCTCTCCCCGAGGGGAGAGGAGGTTACCATCGCCAGCGCCAACCTCTTCTCCCCAGCGGGGAGAAGGTGGCCGCGAAGCGGCCGGATGAGGGGGCTCGCCTCAGAACTGTCCCATCACTCCGCTGCCACGACCGACCTGTCTATCGGAACGCCTTCCGGCCTCGGTCCTCCATAGGCCCAGTCGAGCAGTTTTATCGTGTGCACCACCGGCAATTTGGCGGCAGAGGCGAGTTGGGTGATGCAGCCGATGTTGCCGGTGGCGACGATTTCAGCACCCGTCGCCTCGATATTCCTGACCTTGCGGTCACGCAGTTGAGCCGAAATCTCGGATTGCAGGATGTTGTAGGTGCCGGCCGAGCCGCAGCAGAGATGGCCCTCGCGCGGCTCGCGCACGACGAAGCCGGCCTTGGCCAGAAGCTCCTTGGGCTGGCGGGTGATTTTTTGGCCGTGCTGCATCGAGCAGGCGGAGTGATAGGCGACGATCGTGCCGGGCTTGCGCACCGGCTCGGGCAGGTCGAGGCTCACGAGATATTCGGTGATGTCCTTGGCCAGCGCCGACACCCGCGCCGCTTTTTCCGCATAGGCCGGATCGAGGCGCAGCATGAAACCATAGTCCTTGATGGTGGTGCCGCAGCCGGACGCGGTGATGACTATGGCATCCAGCCCGCCCTGGTCGATCGCGCGTGTCCAGGCGTCGACATTCCGCCTGGCAGAGGCAAGGGCTGCCTCCTCGCGCCCCATGTGATGGACCAGCGCGCCGCAGCAGCCCTCGCCCTCAGGAACCACGACCTCGACGCCGAGCCGCGTCAGCAGCGCGATCGTCGTGTCGTTGATAGCGGGATCGAGTACCGATTGTGCGCAGCCGGTGAGAATGGCGACGCGGCCGTTTTTTGTTGCGCCCTGCCCGGCATGGATGCCCGGCGAAGCCATTGGCGAGGCCGCCGGAACCGATGCCGGAGCGAGCTTGAGCATCGCGCTCAGCGGCTTCAGCGCCGGGATGTTTTCGAACAGTCGGGCGAATGGCTGGCCAAGCTTCGCCAGTTTGAGCGCAGCGCGAAAACGCGAGGGGTAAGGCAGGACCAAGGCCAGCATGGCGCGCGTCAGGCGATCGGGCAGCGGGCGCTTGTAGGTTTCCTCGATATGGGCACGGGCGTGGTCGACCAGATGCATGTAGTTGACGCCCGACGGGCAGGTGGTCATGCAGGCGAGGCAAGACAGGCAGCGGTCGATATGGGTGACGATCTCCTTGTCGGCCGGGCGGCCGTTCTCCAGCATGTCCTTGATCAGGTAGATTCGTCCGCGCGGCGAATCCAGCTCATTGCCAAGCGTCACATAGGTCGGGCAAGTGGCCGTGCAGAAGCCGCAATGCACGCATTTGCGCAGGATCTTTTCCGATTCCGCGACATGTGGGTCGGCGAGCTGGGCAAGCGAGAAATTGGTCTGCACGCAAAAGAATCCTTACTGTTTGAGCATGATCTCCAGCGAAAACCGGTTCCCACTTTTTGCTAGGCTGACCTTCGGTTCGGGATCATGCTCTAAAGTCCGAGGAACCAGCTTTCCGGGTCTTTGACCGGCTCGCCGCGCTGCAGCGCCTGCAGGCCGAGAATGCAGCGGGCGATGAACCAGACGGCGACGGCGAACATCAGCACGACGCCTATCGCCACCATCATCAGCACAACCGAGATCAGCGCATAGAGCAGGCCGATCCAGAAGGTGCGGATCAGGAAGGTGTAGTGGCTCTCGACGAAGCCGCCTGACTTGCCGCGGTTAATGTAGGCCAGGACGATGCCGACAAGGCCGGTGACGCCGATCACCAGGCCCGCGAGGTAGAGGATGTAGATGACCAGTGCGTTGGTCGGGCCGGGCTCCAGCCAGCGGTCGGTCTGGCGCGGTGCGGGTTTGCCTGAATCGGTCGGGCCTGGATTGATGTCGCTCATGATGCTGCTCCCTCGGTTGCCGTGCCAAGAGTAGCAGAGCTTGCAGCCGGCGCCATACGGCCGGGATTGAGGATATTCTTAGGATCGAATTCGGCTTTGAGCCGCGCCGACAACGCTGCCAGTTGCGGCGCCTGCGGCTCAAACACCGGCACAGCGGCGCGATGCGAAGGCGCGGCGCGCACCAGCGTCGCATGGCCGCCGCCATACTGTCTCACCAGGCCGCGCAGAAGATCGGCTTCGGGATCGCCATGCTCCATGCGCAGCCAGATCAGTCCGCCCTGCCAGTCATAGAAGGCATCGGCCGCCGCCTGCATGCGCAGCGCCAGCACCATCTGGTGACCTTGCGCCGGCGCCATCGACACGCGCCACACCGGCTTTTCCAGGCCGTCGGCGAACGGCGCGCAATCTCTGATGTCGCGCCAGACGGAATGCGAGACGTCGCCCGAAATCTCCTCGAGCGGGCCGGCATTTCCGAGCAGGTCTTTCAGCGCGGCGATGCGGTAGGCGACCGACGGGCCGAACCCCTCGACGCGCAGCAATGTCGCCGCGGCATTGCCGAGGCTGCCGCCGGCGACCCGCGCGGCGACGCGTTCGGGAAGATGGGCCGCACTCGACACTTCGGCGCTGGAGCCGAGCGCCAGCGCCATGGCGGCGGCGGCATGATCGTCGAGCAGGCCGCGCAGAGCGAGCGTGACTTCGGTCTCGGCTGATGGCAGCACCTTGAAGGTGACGTCGGTGAGGATGGCAAGCGTGCCCCAGCTGTTGGCCATGAGTTTCGACAGGTCGTAACCGGTGACGTTCTTGACGACGCGGCCGCCGGACTTGAAGGCCTCGCCGCGACCGGAAACCGCCGCTACGCCGAGAATATGGTCGCGCGCCGCCCCCGCCTTCAGCCGGCGCGGGCCGCAAAGGTTCGCGGCCAGCACGCCGCCGATCGTGCCTCGCCCTAACTCACCGCCGAGCAGCGGGCCGTAATCCAGCGGCTCGAAGGTCAGCTGCTGGCCGTTTTCGGCAAGCAGGCTTTCGATGTCGGCGAGCGGCGTGCCGGCTTTCGCCGACAGCACCAGTTCGGCCGGCTCGTAGAGCGTCACGCCGGACAGTTTCGACAGGTCGAGCGTATGCTCGGTCTGCAGCGGACGGCCGATACCGCGCTTGGAACCATGGCCAAGAATTTCGAGCGGCGAGTCTTCGGCGGCGGCCCAGGCAACGGTGGAGAGGGTTTCGGCTGCGGTGGAGGGAGTGAAGGTGGTCATGGTGACATAACCGCCTCGGGCGACATAACCACCTCGAAGGAGGATAAGTCGAGCTCCTTCGCGCCCCCCTCTGTCCTGCCGGACATCTCCCCCACAAGTGGGGAGATTGGCAGCTTCGCCGCTGCCGCTCGTTCAGCAACGTTGGCGATTGGCGAAAGCGAAAATGACAGCCAATCTCCCTCCTTGTGGGGGAGATGTCCGGCAGGACAGAGGGGCGCGCGAAGGAACGCCGACGTGGAGAGGCGAGCCCCCATCACTTCAAAACCTCGGAATGTCCGGAAACGCCGTCTGCCCGCGATGCACGTGCATGCGTCCGAGTTCGGCGCAGCGCCGCAGCTGCGGAAACACCTTTCCCGGGTTGAGCAGATGGTTGGGATCGAAAGCGCATTTGACCCGCATCTGCTGGTCGAGGTCGATCTGGTTGAACATTTCCGGCATCAGGTCGCGCTTCTCCACCCCCACCCCGTGCTCGCCGGTCAGCACGCCGCCGACCTTGACGCAGAGCCGCAATATGTCGGCGCCGAAACTTTCCGCCTTGTCGAGCTCGCCCGGCACGTTGGCGTCGTAGAGGATGAGCGGATGCAGGTTGCCGTCGCCGGCATGGAAGACATTGGCGACGCCGAGCCCGTATTTTTCGGAGAGTTCGCGCATGCCGTGTAGCACCCGCGGCAGTTCCTTGCGCGGGATGGTGCCGTCCATGCAGTAATAGTCTGGCGAAATGCGGCCGACCGCCGGAAAGGCAGCTTTGCGGCCGGCCCAGAACGTCAGCCGCTCCTGCTCAGATTGCGATACTCGGCAGGTGGTCGAGCCGCTCTTGTGGGCGATGGCTTCGACAAGGCCGATCAAATGATCGACCTCGACGCCCGGCCCGTCCAGCTCGACGATCAGCAGCGCCTCGACATCCAAGGGATAGCCGGCATGGACGAAATCCTCGGCCGCGTGGATCGCCGGGCGGTCCATCATCTCCATGCCGCCCGGAATGATGCCGGCGCCGATGATGTCGGCGACGCATTGGCCGCCCTGCTCGCTGGTCGGGAAGCCGATCAGCAGCGCGCGCGCCGTCTCCGGCTTCTTCAGGATGCGCACCGTGACCTCGGTGACGACGCCGAGCAGCCCTTCGGAACCGGTCATCACCCCGAGCAGGTCGTAGCCTTCCGCGTCGAGATGCTTGCCGCCGAGCCGCACCACCTCGCCGTTCATCAGCACCATCTCGATGCCCAGCACATTGTTGGCGGTAAGACCGTATTTCAGGCAATGCACGCCGCCGGAATTCTCCGCTACATTGCCGCCGATCGAGCAGGCGATCTGGGAGGATGGATCGGGGGCGTAGTAAAAACCCTCCTGCTCGACGGCGGTGGTGATGCCGAGATTGGTGACGCCCGGCTGGGCGACGACAATGCGGTTGGGAAAATCGATCTCGAGGATGCGGTTGAAGCGGCTCATCACCAAAAGCACCGCGTCTTCCAGCGGCAGCGCGCCGCCGGACAGCGAGGTGCCGGAGCCACGCGGCACGACGCGGATGTTGCGGTCGTTGCAATATTTCAGCACGCGAGAA
Organism: Mesorhizobium onobrychidis; assembly: GCF_024707545.1. Taxonomy (NCBI): domain Bacteria; kingdom Pseudomonadati; phylum Pseudomonadota; class Alphaproteobacteria; order Hyphomicrobiales; family Phyllobacteriaceae; genus Mesorhizobium; species Mesorhizobium onobrychidis. The sequence continues at coordinate 1,782,048 of NZ_CP062229.1, read as the reverse complement.
ACCTGCGCCACCGTTTCGGGCAGCACCACGACCAGCGGCAATTGCCGATAGGCGGTGAGGCCGTCGCTCTCGAAGGCACGCATTGAGTTGGCAGCGTCGACGACGCCTTCGCCGGGCACGATGATGCGCATATCGGCGACGATCTCGTCGCGCCGGCGCATCGTTGCGTCGTCTGGCTTCGGCATCAGCAGGCCGGACATCGACAGTCTCCTTCGATCGACTGGTAAAAATCTTTTACCAGCCGCAGGCGCCTGTTGCAAATCCTGCTTTGGCCGAAAATCGAGCGCCGACACCTGCACCGCCTTCCGCGGTGGCAATCTGCCGCTGCAGTTTTACCCTCTCCCTTGTTTGGACCGGGACATCGCGAACAGGTGCGCGAGGACATCGCGAACAGTTTGGCGCGCTTTGCGCCGGGAGGTTCGAGATGCCATTCGAGGACACGAGCGCGATGTCCCCGGTCCAAACACCCTCTTGTGGGGAGGGTCGCGAACGAAGTGAGCGGGTGGGGGTCGGCGAGAGGGACGCGCTTTATGAGCACCCCCACCCCGTTTCGCAAACTTCGCTTCGCTCAGCTTGCTCGCCGACCCTCCCCACAAGGGGGAGGGTAAGGCTTTTACTCCGCTGCCTGCTTGGCGGGTTCGGAGTGCAAGCGGCGCACACGGCGCACGCCCCACCAGACCAGCAGGATGGCGAGCGGCACCGAGGCGGCCGTGACGATCTCGGGCGCGAAGGCACGGCCGAAGATCGAGGCGCCCTTGGCGACATAGCCGATGAGGCCGACGACGTAGTAGGAGACGGCGGCGACCGAGAGCCCTTCCACCGTCTGCTGCAGCCGCAGTTGCAGGCGGGCGCGGTTGTTCATCGACGCCAGCAGATCGCGGTTCTGCTTCTCGACCTCGACGTCGACCCAGGTGCGCAGCAGCGTGGTGGCGCGGGTGAGCTTCGTCGACAGATTGGCCTGACGCTCCTCGACCGAACGGTAGGTGCGCATGGCGGGGGCGACGCGGCGTTGCAGGAAACCGCCCCAGGTGTCGTAGCCGGGCACCGCCTCTTCCTCCAGCGCCTCCAGCCTTTCGCGGACGATGCCGTCATAGGCGCGGCTGGCGCCGAAGCGATAGAGGCTGGACGCTGCATCGGCCTCCAACTCGGCGGCAAGCTCGGTCAGGTCGGCAAGCAGCGTCTGGTTGTCGCGGGTTTCGGCGACTTTCATTTCCAGTGTGGTTTGCGCCAGCCTGTCTTCGATGCGGCGCGCGCGACCGGACAGCATCAGCGCCAGCGGCAGGCCAAGCATGGCCAGCGTGCGGTAGGTTTCGATATCGATCAGCCGTTGCGCCAGCGCGCCGGTGCGTGCCGGCGTCAGGCCGCGGTCGAGCACCAGCATGCGCGTCATGCCGTCACCGTCCTGGCGGAAATCGGTGACGATGGCTGCGTTGCCGCGCTCGACCAGCGAATAGCACAGGCTGGTCGGGTCGAAGCTGGCGATCAGCTTTTCGCTCGCCTGCGTCCATTTGCGGATTTCGAGCCTGATGCCGGAAATCACCGTACCCGGCGGTGAAAACCCGTTGCCGAAAGGCGAATCTTCCTGGCGCTGGCCGCTCTCGGAGAGCGGCCCTTCCCACAGATAGGTGGAGAATTCCGTGTGCCGTTCCCAGCGCAGCGAGCCCTTGCCCCACTTCATCGCGTGGTGGCGGGCATGAGGGTCAGGCGCGGCGATGCCGAGGCGCCGCGACAATTCGGAAAGCACGGCCTGGTCGACGCCGGACCCAGCTTCGGTCATGAAGGAAAGCTGCACCAGCACGCGCGGTATCTCGACCAGCGGATGCGGACGGGCGTGAACCTCGCCGAGCGCGCCAGGCCGTCCCTCATGCGCGGGAAAGCCCATGACGCTGCCCTTGACGCGCGGCTGAAATTCGAGATTGGACGGGTCATCTGCCACGGCTGGTCCCCGAGCTCGGTGCAATCGAGTCTCTCTAGGGCCTATTGCCGTGGGACGCAAACAACAAGTTAGCCGAAAGCGATATACCCGGCCAGACCGACAAAGTGGATAAATAATTTGACCAGTTGCTGACACTGGCTTTATCCTGCGCGACACCGGTTTAATCCCCAGGCCATCCCCGTTGAGCGATATTTTCTCCAGGATCGAGCATTCCCGCACCGCCGACGAGGTGGTGCAGCAGATCGAGAGCCTGATCCTCGAAGGCGTTCTGCGCACCGGCGACAGGCTGCCGGGCGAGCGCGAGCTGGCACGCCGGTTCGAGGTGTCGCGGCCGATCCTGCGCGATGCGCTGAAGGCGCTGGAGGGGCGCGGGCTTTTGACCACGCGGCCCGGCGGCGGCACCCATGTCGCCGACGTCATCGGCCAGTTGTTCACCAAGCCGGTGACGGACCTGATCTCCATGCACCGCAAGGCGGCAACCGACTATCTGGAGTATCGCCGCGAGATCGAGGCGGTGGCGGCCGAGTATGCGGCGCGGCGCGCCACATCAGACGATCTGGCGCTGCTCGACCGCATCATGGCACGCATGGACGAGGCGCACCGGACCGGCAACTTCGACGACGAGGCAGAAATCGACGTCGAGTTCCATCACGCAATCTGCGAATGCGCGCACAACATCATCCTCCTGCACACGCTGCGCTCATGCTACCGGCTGCTGTCGGAGGGCGTGTTCCAGAACCGGCTCTTGGTGTTCCACGTGCCGGGCGCGCGCGAGGCGCTGCTTTCGCAGCACCGAGCGATCTACGCGGCGGTGAAAGCCGGTGACCCGGCGGCCGCACGACAGGCGGCGATGGACCACATCACCCATGTCGAACGCACCATGGCCGAGGCCGAGCGCAGCGGAGACTGGCAACGGGTGTCGCGGCTGAGGCTCATGCAGCGCTCCGAAGCGGGCGACAGCGAGCCGGCAAGGAAACGCTCGTGAGCGCCGGCTAAGAACAATCAACAACGACGAATTAGCGAACAACCAGCGGAAAAGCCATGAGCATGATCCTTACCATCGCCGATCTCAAGGACCTGGCGCGCCGCCGCGTCCCGAAGATGTTCTTCGACTATGCCGATTCCGGTGGATGGACCGAAAGCACCTACCGGGCCAATGAGGAGGATTTCCACAAGATCAAGTTCCGCCAGCGCGTGCTGGTCGACATGAGCAACCGCTCGCTGGAATCGACCATGATCGGCGAGAAGGTGGCGATGCCGGTGGCGCTGGCGCCGACCGGCATGACCGGCATGCAGCACCCCGACGGCGAGATGCTGGCGGCGCAGGCGGCGGAGGAATTCGGCGTCCCGTTCACGCTGTCGACGATGAGCATCTGCTCGATCGAGGATGTCGCATCGGTGACCAAGAAGCCGTTCTGGTTCCAGCTCTATGTGCTGCGCGACAAGGATTTCGTCCTCAATCTCATCGACAGGGCAAAGGCGGCGAAATGCTCGGCGCTGGTGCTGACGCTCGACCTGCAGATCCTCGGCCAGCGCCACAAGGATATCCGCAACGGGCTGTCGGCGCCGCCGCGCTTCACGCCGAAACACATCTGGCAGATGGCGACCAGGCCGGGCTGGTGCATCGGCATGGCGGGGACCAAGCGCCGGACCTTCCGCAACATCGTCGGCCACGCCAAGGGCGTCGGCGACCTCACCTCGCTGTCGTCATGGACGACGGAGCAATTCGATCCGCATCTGTCGTGGAATGACGTTGCCTGGATCAAGGAGCGCTGGGGCGGCAAGCTGATCCTGAAGGGCATCCTCGACAAGGAAGACGCGCTGATGGCGGCCAAGACCGGCGCCGACGCGATCATCGTCTCCAATCATGGCGGACGCCAGCTCGACGGTGCGCCGTCGTCGATCGAGGTGCTGGAAGAGATCGCCGACGCGGTCGGCGATACGATCGAAGTGCATATGGATGGCGGCATCCGCTCGGGCCAGGACGTTCTGAAGGCGCTGTGCCTCGGCGCCAAGGGCACCTATATCGGCCGGCCTTTCCTTTACGGCCTCGGCGCGCTAGGCAAGGAAGGGGTCACAAAAGCCTTGGAAATCATCCGCAAGGAGATGGACATAACGCTGGCACTGTGCGGAAAGCGTCTGGTAACCGACATGGGCAAGGATCAGCTTTGGCGTTAGACGCCCGTGACGGCATGATCACTGAGATGGACGCATTGACCACCCCCGGCATCCACTTTCTCGACGCGCGCGGACCGGAAGGCATGCGCATCTATGCGGTCGGCGATGTGCATGGCCGGCTCGACCTGCTCGCCGCCATGTACCGACGGATTGCGGCCGAGATCCGCCAGGCGCGGCCGGCCGACTGGCGTGTCATCCATCTCGGCGACTATGTCGACCGCGGCCCGGACTCCAAGGGCGTCATCGATTTCCTGATCGAAGTGAGAAAACGCGACCCGCGCCACCTGATGCTCGCCGGCAACCACGACATCGGCTTTCTCGACTTTCTCGATAGCCCTGATCCGGACGGGCTTTTCATACGCTATGGCGGCATCCAAACCGCGCAATCCTATGGCGTGGCGATCAATGAAGGCGGCGGCGCGTGGTTTGGCAGGTCCGACGCGGCGCTGCGGCAAGGTCATGCGGCGCTGGTCGAGGCCGTGCCGAAAAGCCATGTCGAGTTCCTGCAGTCGCTGCCGTTTTCGCTGACGTTCGGCGACTTCTTCTTCTGCCATGCCGGCATCCGGCCGGGCATTGCGCTGGAAAGTCAGAGCACGCAGGACCTGATCTGGATCCGCGATGTCTTCCACAACCATTCCGGCCTGCATCCGAAGATCGTGGTGCATGGCCACACGCCGGTGCCGGAGGCGGAAGTGATGGTCAACCGCGTCAATATCGACACGCTCGCCTACCAGACGGGAAACCTCAGCGCGCTCGTTGTCGACGGCGCCGACAAGCGTATCCTGGTGGTGTCAGGCGAGAGGGGTTAACGCGCGTCGCGCCTCAAGGCTTTGTTTTAGCGAAGCGCGGCGGTGACGCCGTAGCCGTCGACGGCGTTGTGGTTGTTGGCTGCGTCGCCGGCATAGGTGCCGAAGCCGCACAACACGATGGCCGACAACATGACAAAGGACAGAAGCGCTGCTTTCACGGACGTCATCTCTTGTTGAGCTTTCTGCATCTGTGCACGAGGCGGGTTACGAATGGGTTGAAACGAAAAAATGCGTCTCAAAGTTTCGACGATTTCACGCTTCTAGGCAGTTTCTGTATCGGCGATGTGTCGCGCGAGTGAGACAAAAGGTTCATCGCGTTGCATGGAAGATGCAGAGCGCGTGCCTTCTAAGGTGGCGGGCGGCCACAAGCCAAGGACGAAACAAGCTGTCCACAGCGGATTTTTGCCGGCGTGCCAAATATGCAACGTCGGTACTGACTGCCGTCAGATCGTCGCCACCCAGGCGCGGGCGATGGCCAGCCCGGCGGCATCGGCGTCCGGTCCGTTGCGGGCCATTTCGTCATCGAGCCGGTCGCTCCAGTCAGGGTGCCGCTCGGCTATGAGCGGGGCGAAGGATGTGCTCCAGTCGCGGACCATCGGCCGGTCCGCCTCGAAATGGAACTGGAAGCCATAGACGGCGCGGCCGACGCGAAACGCCTGGTTCTCGGCGACTTCGTTGCCGGCGAGCCGCACGGCACCTTCAGGCAGCACAAACGTGTCGTCGTGCCATTCGAAGATGGGGAAATTTTCAGGCAGCGCGGCGAGCACCGGATCGGCCTTCGCCGCCGGGGTAAGCGAGACCTTGTGCCAGCCGAATTCAGAGGCGCCGCCGATCCGGTTCTCGCCGCCGAAGGCACGCGCGACCAGCTGGCTGCCAAGGCAGATACCGAGCACGGCGCGATCCTTGCCGGCGAAATCGCGCGTCAGGTCGAGCAGTTCAGGAAAATACGGGCAAATCTCGTCGTCCAGCGCATTCTGGGCGCCGCCGAGCACGACCATGGCGTCGTGCGCAGCGCTGTCGTGCGGCAGCGTCTCGCCACAATAGGGCCGGCGCAGGTCGATATCGGCGCCCGCCTCGACAAGCGCTGCGCCGATCTGGCCAAGGCCCTCACTGTCGAAATTCTGGACCACCAGCACCCGCATCGAAAAACCTGCCGACATGAAAATGATGCGACGAGCGATATCATGCCGTCATCATTCCAGCCAAGATGCGCATTCAGGGAGAAAGCTATGCCACTGCAGAACCGGGTCGACCCGTTCGGCGCCCTCCATGCCGTGCCGGAGCGCGGCCTGTTCATGGGCAATCGCGGTATCATCCATGACCCCGAAACGAAGACGCTGCTGAAAAAGCGCTGGGCGCTGCATGCCTGGATCATCTGCGTCTGCCAATTCCGCGATGTGCGGCGCGAGCCGATGGGCCGAAACAGGCAAAGCGACGGCCAATCGGGTGGCAAGGCCGGCTGGACCGAATTGTTTTTCCTGGACGAGGTGACCGCGCTTTCGGCCGGGCATCGGCCCTGCTTCTTCTGCCGGCGCGAGCGGGCGAGCGATTTCGTCCGGCGCTTCGGCATGGCCTTCGGCATTGCCGTGCCGCGTGCACCGCAGGTCGACAAGCGGCTGCATAAAGAGCGGCTGGCGTCGGGTGGGCAGGCACCGGTCGTATCCACAGGAGAGCTTGCCGGGTTGCCGGACGGCGCCATGGTTGCGGACGGCGGCGACGCCTACGCGATGCGTGGCGGCAAGGCGCTGCGCTGGTCGTTCGCAGGCTATGGTGATCCGGCGGGGTTCGGCGGTTTTGCCGGCCGTCCGCTTCGCCTGCTTACGCCGACAACCACCGTTTCCGTGCTGAGGCAAGGCTACGAACCAGTCTGGCATCCCTCGGCCGAGACTTGACGCCAAGGTTTGGCTCGCCCATTCCTCGGCGATGCGCGCCAACTACAAGATGCAGCGGCTGTTCGTGCCGGACGACCTCGGACCTGACATCGAGTTCGAGGCGATCCCGCAGCAGGGCCACTACCTGATGCATGTGCTGCGGCTCGGCGAAGGCGCCGAAGTCTTGTTGTTCAACGGCCGCGACGGCGAATGGTCGGCGGCAATCGCCGCCAAATCAAAAAAGGCGGTACGCCTGAAGGTGCTGGCCTTGCAGCGGCCGCAGCCGCCGCTGCCAGATCTCGTCTACTGCTTTGCGCCATTGAAGCAGGGTCGGCTCGATTATCTTGTGCAGAAGGCGGTCGAGATGGGCGCCGGCGTCCTGCAGCCGGTCATCACCCAGCACACGCAAGTGGCAAGGCCCGGCATCGAACGCCTGCGTGCCAATGTCGTCGAGGCCGCCGAACAATGCGGCATCCTAGCAGTGCCGGATTTGCGCGAAGCGGAAAGGTTCGAACGCCTGCTGGCCGGCTGGGACAAGGAGCGGCGGTTGATCTTCTGCGACGAGGACGCTTCCACCAACAATCCTCTGCCGGCGCTGCAAGCGGTGCGGGAGAAGAAACTCGGGCTGCTGGTTGGACCCGAGGGCGGATTTTCCGACGAGGAACGAAGGATACTGAGGGCGCTACCTTTCGTAACCGCCATTCCGCTCGGGCCGCGCATCCTGCGCGCCGATACGGCTGCGGTGGCGGCACTGGCGGTGATACAGGCAACAATCGGGGACTGGTGACGCACTTCCCTTCTCCCCTTGTGGGCTAGCGTGCGCACACATCTGCTTCGGAGAGGTGTCAAGGGAGTTTGGTCGGGTAGCAGGTTTGGCTTGTGGGGTTGGAATCATGTGTGATTCTGTAGCTGCCATTGTTGATTCGGGAGATTTCGACGATGGCTTTGCTGCTTGGATACTTCGGCGACCTGCGCCTGCAAAAAAGGGGAGCATGGTGCTGGAGCGCATGTGCACGCGCGTCAGCGCGGGCCTGCGCAGGCTGGCCGATACGCGGGCGGAACAGATTGCGTTCACGCGGCTGTTTCGCAATCCCCAAGTGACGGTGCCGGAGATCGTGCGCACGGCGGCGGCGCGAACGGGCGAGGCGGCGGCCGGCCGCCATGTGCTGATCATTGAGGACAGCAGCGAGATCAACTATGAGGCCAAGGCCTCGCGCAAGCGCGGCCTCGGGCATGTCGGCAACGGCAAGGATGTCGGGCTGTTCGTCCACCCGGCGCTGGCCGTGGATGCCGCCGACGGCTCGGTGCTGGGGCTTGCGGCTGCCACGATCTGGCGGCGCCGGGGGCAGAAGGCGCACGACTACCAAGCCCTGCCGATCGAAGCCAAGGAAAGCTACAAATGGATCGCCACCGCCAAGGCGGCCCGCCAGGCGCTGACCGACACGCCGCTGGCTACCGTGATCGGCGACCGCGAGGCCGACATCTACGAAGTGCTGGCAAGGCTGCCTGACGAGCGCACGCATGTGCTCATCCGCGCCGTGCGCGACCGGGCTCTGGGTGAGCAGGGCGGCCGTCTGTTCGGCGAGATCGCCAAAACGCCGGAAGCCGGCCGGACCGCCTTCGAACTGCAGGCGCGTCCCGGCCGACCGGCGCGCAAGGTGCAACTGGCCGTTCGCTTCGCCGCGGTCGCCTTGCGCCAGCCGCGCCTTGGTGCCGACTGTCGCGATCCGCGCGAGATCACGCTCAACATGGTCGAAGTGCGCGAGATCGATCCGCCTTCGCCCAAGGAAGCGGTGATCTGGCGGCTGTTGACCACTCACGCGGTCAAAACGCTCGCCGACGCTTGCCGCATGGTCGATCTCTACCGGTTGCGCTGGACCGTCGAACAGCTGTTCCGAACCGTGAAGTCGCAGGCCATCGATCTGGAGGAAAGCCTGCTTGCCGATGGTGAGGCACTCGAACGGCTGGCCGCGACCGCGCTGATCGTCGCCACCAGGGTCATGCAACTCGTGCACGGGCGCGATGCCGCCGGCCAGGCCTTCAAGGCTGCACGCCTCTTCAGCCCCGCCGAGATCACCGTGCTGGAGGCGCTGATTGCCAGGCTCGAAGGCAAGACCCAAAAGCAGAACAACCCGCATCCGCAACACACGCTCGCCTGGGCCGCTTGGTGCATCGCCCGGCTGGGAGGGTGGAACGGCTACGCAAAGGAGCGGCCGCCAGGTCCCGTCACCTTCAGCAACGGCCTCAAACGCTTCCACGCCATCGCCGAGGGCTTCGCTCTTGCAAATCCAAACTAATCCCCGCCAAATCAGATGTGTGCGCACGCTAGCCCACAAGGGGAGAAGGAAGGAGCAGCGTCAATCAATTCCAGTTACCCTGTGGCTCAGGATTTTTCGCTTGATCGCCTACTGACATTTCGTCCATCTAGCGCCGGCGGTCGTCCGGCCGCCTGCAGCGCCGCGCGTCCTTTCGGACGCGCATAGGACGTTGTAGCACTTTGGTTTGGCGCATGATCCCCAGCGAAAATCGATGCCGATTTTCGGGTCATGCGTCGGAGGGCTGTTCATGGCGCGCGACACAACCGATTTCCGGCCGATCGAAGGCGTCGACGAGCTTGTCGAGCATCTGGCTGAAGGCAACAAGCCGCGCGACAAATGGCGCATCGGCACCGAACACGAGAAATTCCCGTTCTATGTCGACGGCAATGCGCCGGTGCCCTATGGCGGCGATCACGGCATCCGCGCCATTCTCGAAGGCATGCAGGAAAAACTCGGCTGGGATCCGATCATGGATGCCGGCCGCATTATCGGGCTGGTCGAGCCGACCGGCCAGGGCGCGATTTCGCTGGAACCCGGCGGCCAGTTCGAACTGTCCGGCGCGCCGCTGGAGACGATCCACCAGACCTGCCGCGAGGGCAATGCGCATCTGGCGCAGGTGCGCCAGATCGCCGAGTCGATGGGCATCCGCTTCCTCGGCCTCGGCGGCAGCCCGAAATGGTCGCTGGCCGAGACGCCGAAAATGCCGAAGTCGCGCTACGAGATCATGACGCGCTACATGCCCAAGGTCGGCACCAAAGGCCTCGACATGATGTACCGCACCTGCACCATCCAGGTGAATCTCGACTTCGAGAGCGAGGCCGACATGCGCCGCAAGATGCAGGTGTCGCTGAAGCTGCAGCCGCTGTCGACGGCGCTGTTCGCCAACTCGCCGTTCACCGAGGGCCGGCCCAACGGATTTCAGAGCTGGCGCGGCGACATCTGGCGCGACACCGACAACCAGCGCTCGGGCCTGCTCGACTTCTGCTTCTCGCCCGATTTCGGCTTCGCCGACTATGTCGAATGGGCGCTCGACGTGCCGATGTACTTCGTCATCCGCGATGGCCAGTACCACGACATGACGCACGTCACCTTCCGCCAGTTCATGGCAGGTGCGGCCCGCAACGAGATCCCCGACGGGCTGCCGACGATGGGCGATTGGGCGAACCACCTGTCGACGCTGTTTCCCGACGTGCGATTGAAGCGCTTCCTTGAAATGCGCGGCGCCGATGGCGGACCGTGGCGGCGCATCTGCGCGCTGCCGGCCTTCTGGGTCGGGCTGCTCTATGACGCGGCGGCGCTCGACGCGGCCGAGGCGCTGACCTCGAGCTGGACCTATGAAGAAGTGCTGGCGATGCGCAACGCCGTGCCGGAACAGGGCATTTCGGCGCCGTTCCGCAACACGACACTGCGCGAGATCGCCCGCGACGTGCTCGTCGTCTCGCGCATGGGGCTGAAGAACCGCGGCCGCAAGAACCGCGACGGCTACGACGAAACTTCGTTCCTCAGCACGCTGGACGAAGTCGTCGCACGCGGCACGACCAGCGCCGAGGAGCTGCTCTCCGCCTATCATACCCGCTGGGGCGGCTCGATCGAGCCGGTGTTCATGGAGTATGCGTATTAGCTGCTCGCTATCCGCTTCGTCGACAGCTCAGGAAAAGTCGCTTCAATCAGTGATAGAAACCAATTAGAGCGCCGCGCGTCCTATTGAACGCGCAAGGACGCTCCAACTCTCTTTAAGCTACGCATCGTGCTTTCCGAAAATCGATTCCGATTTTCGGGCCGATGCGGTAGGCTCTCCTGCGAGGACCTTCCCGGAGGAGAAAACCAATGCCTTCCTTGTTCGACATTCTGGCGCAGGCTCAAAACGGCAACGGCATGCAGGCCCTGGCCCAACAGTTCGGGCTTTCGCAGCAGCAAGCGCAATCGGCGGTCGAGGCGCTGCTGCCGGCCTTTTCACAGGGGCTGAAGCGCAGCACCTCGGACCCCTACGGGCTCGGCGCGTTCATGACGGCAATGGCCAGCGGCCAGCACGCCAAATATTTCGAGGACGCAAGCCGGGCTTTCTCGCCGCAGGGCGTCGATGAAGGCAACGGCATTCTTGGCCATCTGTTCGGCTCGAAAGAGCTGTCCCGCGCCGTTGCCAGCCAGGCTGCGCAGGCGAGCGGCGTCAGCCAGCAGGTCTTGCAGCAGATGCTGCCGGCTGTGGCTTCGATGGTGATGGGCGGACTGTTCAAGCAGACCACAAATCAGATGCAGGCAGCAGGCGGATTCGGCGGCGGCAATCCGCTCGGCGAGATCATCGAGCAGATGATGCGGCAGGCCGGCGGCGGCGCACAGGCGCCGGCACCGCAACAGCGCCCGGCACCGCAGCCCGGCCCGATGGACAATCCGTTCGGCAAGGTGCTGCAGGACATGTTCGGCGGCGCGCAGCAGCCGCAGCAGACACCAAACCCCTATGGCGACAATCCGCTCGGCAAGGTGCTGCAGGATATGTTCGGCGGCGGCGCGCAACAGCCGCAGCGCGAAGCGCCGCAGCAGCGCGAAGCGCCGCAGCCACAGGCCAATCCGAGCGGCAGGCCACGCAATCCGTTCGACGATTTGTTCGGCAAGATGTTCGAGGCAGGCGCGCAGCAACGCGACGATTATCAGAAGGGCGTGGAATCGATCTTCGATCAGTTCAAGCGAGGCATGGATCGGCGCTAAACCGACGAGGCGGCCGCAACCTGATCTTGAGCCCCGCCCAAAGAAAAATGCCCGGTCCTTGTGAGAACCGGGCAGTGTGCAGGCGGGCCGGCGGGGAACCGGCAGGGAGTGGGAGCCTGCGAAATCCTTTAGCGCCGCGCACCCCAAGGGCACGCAACCAACGCGATCAGGTCACTTTGCGGGCAAGATCCTCGATCGTGTCTACGCGATCGGCCGCGATGACGCGAAGCCTCTCGGTTGGATCGCGGCCGAACGGCACCTCGATGGCGACGTGGAGATCGGCGCGCGTCAAGCCGATGTCGGCAAGTTCGGCATCCGACATCTCGCCAAGGCGATAGAAGGCGCGGCGGTTTTTCCAGGCGCGATAGACGTTGGAGATGGTGTTGACCACGCGCGTCGCAATAGCCGGACGCGACGTGATGCGCGAAGTCTCGGTGGCGAAATCAAACGTAGCCATGTCAGTCTCCTTCATTCGAACGGGCGAAGACGAGTGATCGGCGCTGGCAACAGCGGCCGTTCCGGTCCAGATTCCCATAGAAGATGCACGTCGTTGTCCTAAAACCGGTGACCACCTTTAGGCGACATGCATTGCCTTCATGTGGACAATGGAGAATTTGCCATCGCTCGATTGATTAATCCAACGAATGTTTCTAATCTTTAGCATCAACAGCAGTGATGGATGGGAACGATGAAAGCGCCACTCGATCTCGATCAGTTGCAGACCTTCGTCTCAATCGTCGACACCGGCAGCTTCACCCGCGCGGCGGAAGCGGTGCATCGGACCCAGTCGGCGGTGTCCATGCAGATGCGCCGGCTGGAGGAACGGATCGGCAAGCCGCTGTTCGAAAAGGACGGCCGCACCAACAGGCTGACCGAGGAAGGCGACAGGCTGCTCTCCTACGCGAGACGGTTGCTGTTTCTCAATCGGGAAACGCTGGCCGCCTTCGACGACCGGCGGCTCGAAGGCACGATCCGCATCGGCACGCCGGACGACTATGCCGACCGCTTCCTGCCCGAGATCATGGCCCGCTTCGCCCGTTCCAATCCGCGCGTCGAGCTGACCGTTATCTGCGAGCCGACGCCGGGGCTGGTCGACCATATCAAGCGCGGCAATCTCGATCTGGCGCTGGTGACGCACAGTGACGCGCACGGCCAGTCGGAAGTTGTGCGGCGCGAACCGCTGCTGTGGGTCACTTCGGCCAACCACGCGACGCATGAGCAGGATACGTTGCCGATGGCCTTCGGCCGGCCGAACTGCATCTGGCGGCGGGCCGCCGTCGACGTGCTCGACCGGCAGAACCGCGACTACCGCATCCTGTTCACCAGCTTCTCGGCGACAGTCATCACCGCTGCGGTGCTTTCCGGCCTGGCGATCTCGGTGCTGCCGGAATGCGCGCTGCGGCCCGGCATGCGGGTTCTGGGCGACGCCGACGGGTTCGGCGCCCTGCCCGATTGCCGCATCGGCATCATGCGCGGCCAGACGTCGCGGCCGGAGATCGTCGACGCGCTGGCCCGCCACATTTCGGAAAGCCTCGACAATATTTCCGTGCCGCTCGGCGAAGATACGGGAAGCTTCGACTTCCCGGCATTTGCCTTCTCTAAGACGAAGCGGACCAGGCCGAACCAGATCTCGCCGGGCTGGTGAAAAACCCCCGCAATTGGCCGGCACCGGAGACACCCGTCTTGACGCGGACGGACAACCGCCCCCCAATCGGCCAATGAGCGACGCAGTGTCCGAATCACGCACCAACGCCACCGAATACACGGTGAGCGAGATTTCCGGCGCGCTGAAGCGCACGGTCGAGGACGTCTTCGGCAATGTGCGGGTGCGCGGCGAAATATCAGGCTATCGCGGGCCGCATTCCTCCGGCCATGCCTATTTCTGCCTGAAGGACGACCGCGCACGGCTCGACGCCGTGGTCTGGAAGACCACGATGACCCGGCTGAAGTTCCGCCCCGAAGAAGGCATGGAGGTGATCGCCACCGGCCGGCTCACCACCTATCCCGGAAAGTCCACCTACCAGATCGTCATCGACAATCTGGAGCCGGCCGGCGCCGGGGCGCTGATGGCGCTGCTGGACGAGCGCAAGCGCCGGCTGCAGGCCGAAGGCCTGTTCGATGCCGGCCGCAAACGCTTGCTGCCGTTCATGCCGCGCGTCATCGGCGTCGTTACCTCGCCGACAGGCTCGGTCATCCGCGACATCATCCACCGGATCAAGGACCGGTTTCCGCTGCATGTGCTTGTCTGGCCGGTGCGGGTGCAGGGCGAGACTGCAGGCGCGGAAGTGACCGCCGCCATCAACGGCTTCAACGCACTGGCGCAGGATGGCATTATTCCGCACCCCGACCTGTTGATCGTGGCGCGCGGCGGCGGCAGCCTCGAGGACCTTTGGGGGTTCAATGACGAGGGGCTGGCCCGCGCCGTCGCCGCCTCGCGCATTCCGGTGATCTCCGCCGTCGGCCATGAAACGGACTGGACGCTGATCGACCTGGCGGCGGATGTGCGGGCGCCGACGCCGACGGGTGCCGCCGAAATCGCCGTGCCCGTGCGCGCCGACCTCGAAGTAACGCTTGCCGGCCTTGGTGCGCGGCTCAAAGCCGCGGTATCGCGCAATTTCGAGCGCAAGCGCCAGGCGGTCCGTGCCGCCGCCCGGGCGCTGCCCTCGCCCGACCAGTTGCTGGCGCTGCCGCGCCGGCGTTTCGACGAGGCGACGAGCCGGCTCGGCCGGGCGCTGTCCGTCAGCGTCCAGCGCAAGCGAGCCAGGCTTCAGGCGCAGCGGCTGACGCCGGCCACTCTGTCGCGACGCATGAACGAGGCGCGCACGCTGGCCGGCCGTGATCTCGCCCGTGCGCAGGCGGCGTTCTTCGCCATCGTGCGCGAGCGGCGAACGCGGTTTTCGCGCACCGCGGCGCGGTTGTCGCCTGCGCCGATCGCAAGGCGGCAGAAATTGCAGGCCGATGCCCTGGCGGCGCTGTCGCGGCGACAGGACCGGGTGATTTCGGTGCGGCTCGAACGCTTGCGCGGAAAACTGACCCAGGCCGACCGGCTGCTGGCGACGCTGTCGCACAAGGCGGTGCTGGCGCGGGGCTTCGCCTTGGTGAAAGACGCCGACGGCGCAGTGATCAAGCAAGCTGCGGATGTGGTGCCGGGTATGGCACTTTCGCTGGAGTTCGCTGACGGAACCGCCGATGCGGTTGCGACCAGCGGTGCCGCAAGACCGAAAACAACTGCAAAGCCGGCCGCCAAAGCCAAGGAGTCCGGCAATCAAGGCTCCCTGTTCTAAGTGCCCAATGATTATTTTCAGGCGCCCATAATCCCGATGACTTCTGGATGCCCATGACCGGCAATCCACATCACCGGACGCCTTCCGGCAGGCCGCGCGCGCGAGCCTTCGGCATAAGTTTTGACGGCACGCCTGGACCGTTCAACGCCATCACCGATGTGGCCGGCGTTGCGGTCGGTTATTCGACGCTGATTTCGGGCGATGGTGCGCTGGTGGTCGGCAAGGGACCGGTGCGCACCGGCGTGACAGCCATCCTGCCCCGACCGCGCGCCGATCTGGCCACGCCGGTCTTTGCCGGTGTCTTCAGCCAGAACGGCAATGGCGAATTGACCGGCTCGCACATCATCAAGGAAACCGGTGCCTTCAATTTGCCGATCACCATCACCAACACGCATTCCTGCGGCGTTTCACGCGACGGAACGCTGCGCTGGATGCAGCGCGTGCTGCCGGCCGCGCTCGACAGCGGCTGGGGCCTGCCGGTAGCGGCGGAAACCTATGACGGCTTCCTGAACGACATCAACGGCCACCATCTCAGGTTCGAGCATGTCGCCGCGGCACTCGATGACGCGACCGGCGGATCGATCGAGGAAGGCAGCGTCGGCGGCGGCGCCGGCATGATCGCCTTCGGTTTCAAGGCAGGCTCCGGCACGGCATCGCGCATCGTCGAATGGCACGGCCGGCGCTACACGGTCGCTGCGTTCGTGCAGGCGAATTTCGGCAAGCGGAGCAATTTCACCATTCGCGGCTTGCGCGCCAGGCCCGATCTCGTGGAACCGGCGATCCGCGAAAGCACACCGCGCGCCGAAAAGGGCTCAATCATCGGGATCGTCGCCACCGATGCGCCGTTGCTGCCGCATCAGATGAAGCGGCTGGCCCGCCGGGCGCCGCTCGGCGTCGCCATGACCGGCGGCTTCGGCTATCATAGCTCGGGCGATATTTTCCTGGCCTTTTCGACCGCCAACCGCGAGGCGGCACTGGCGCCGTCAGGCCGCATCGCTAGCGCCGATTTTATCCCGGATACCGACATCGATCCGTTCTTCGACGCCGTGATCGAAAGTGTGGAGGAAGCGATCCTCAATGCGCTGGTCGCCAATGACGACATGACCGGGCGCGACGGCAATTTCGTGCCGGCGCTGCCGAAGGCATGGCTCAAGGGCAAATTCGGTGCGAGGCCCAGCGTAGATCTTGGTTGATACTTTCCCCGGCGCAACGCCGGGTTCGGCCCGGAATGGCCCTGAGGCTGCGAAGGATTAACCCAAAAGCAGTTCAACGAATAAACGGCCCTAACAAATATCAATTGGAAGAGACCCATCGTCCAATCGGAGCCATAAGTATGAGCAACCCAGATGGTCCCGCACCCGTACACAAGGCGGTGATGAGACATAGCTCGCCTGAAGTCATCCAGGCCATCTCAGAGGGGGAGGATGTCGATGCGTTAGATCGCGACGGTCGGACGCCGTTGTTTTACGCGACAAAAGACGGAGACACCGCAATCGTCGCTGCACTGATCGAGCGTGGATCGAACGTGAATGTGCAGGACAAGAATCTGGAAACACCGCTGCACTTTGCCGCTCGTGAATATCGGCTCGAAGCGGCGGAACTTCTAGTCAAGGGCGGCGCAGATGTTTCTGCCCAAGACGTTCATTGTAACACGCCCCTGTGGCGTGCCGTGTTTGAATCACGGGGCCGCGGCGAGTTGATCAAGCTCCTTCTCTCAGCTGGCTCAGATAAAACGCTGAAAAACAAGCATGGCTCTTCGCCGGAAGACCTCGCAAAGACTATTGGAATTTACTATATCAGCGCGTTCCTGGGCTGAAGGCCCGCTAGGCTCACTCAGCAGGCAGTTAATGGCGTATGCTGTGCTTCAAATCGCTGGCGCCAGGAACAGACCGTGTCACTCGGCAGGCTTGTCCGAATTCTTTTCGTCCTGGTCGGCCTCAGCCGCCTCTTCCAGCCTCGACGCGATAAGTTCCTGAATGTCGCCGACCTCTTCCTGGATATCCTCCAGCGGTATGCCGGCCTCAGCCGCCTTCGCCGCGCATTCCCTGGCGAGGGTCTCGGCCTGCTCCTCGATCCTGTCAAGCGAGGACTGGCAGTGGACCTTTTCGCCGATCCACTCCTGCAAGAACTCGATCGCGTGTTCGCTCATGCTGCTGTTCCCTGGCGGCTGCGCCGGTTGGTAATCATAAACGCCGGCATCCCCGAAAAGATGCACGCTCCTATTCCAACCGAGTCGCCGTCACCCGGCAAGCCGATCTTGCCCAAGCTCCACAGGGCTGACGGAAATCGAAGGTTCAAGGAGCACATTCAAATTCTTGAGGAGATTCTATTTTCTTGAGGAGACTGGCACCGTTTGCTGGGATCATGTCCCGGATCGCGCCATTGTTTCTACTTGCTTTTTTCCGGTAATCCAGTCAATTTGTATGACAATAGATGTCACAATACGTGGCACGTTTGCGGCGCCATTCGCTGCGCGATCCTAGGGTACGCGGCCAAAGCCGCCGCTATATAGTGACATCCTCAGGCAATGTCGACTCTGCTCGCCATCCTGCTTCTTTCCGCCGCGCCGAGCGTATCTGGATGGCATATTTTGTCATCGTCGGGGGCGAGCATATTTCGCCGGAAATCGGGCGGGCGCATTGAGATGCTGAGCAGCTAGGCTCGGTAGCTGTGCCAGCGATCCTGTCGCAGTCGCTTATCGCCGGAGAATTGCCGGCTTGGCCGGCTCGCCACCCGGGAAGCTGATCCCCTCGGGGAGTGCGTTGTTTCAGCAATCGAAAGGTTCGGCCTAAAGCGCGTCGCGTCTGAAGGGATTTCATGCGACGCGCTTTAAATTCTTGTTTTTATGCATGTCGTTGTCCCAAAACCGCTGCGCACTTTTGGGCGACATGCATTAGCCGCCAACCATGAGCTTGACGACTTCGTCATGATTGGTCTCCGAGATCTTGCGCTCGCCGGCCTGAACGCCGCGGCGCAGCACGACGATGCGGTCGGAAACGGCGAAAATATCCTGCAGATTGTGCGAGATGAAGATCACGCCCCGGCCTTGCGCCTTGAGCTGGTGGATGAGCGAAATGACCTTGCGCTGCTCCGGGACCCCGAGGGCCGCGGTCGGTTCGTCCATGATCAGGATCTGCGCGTCCCAATAGACGGCCCGGCCGATGGCAACAGCCTGCCGTTGACCGCCGGAGAAATTGCTGACCGGGGCGTCGAGCCGGCTGACATGGAAGTCCAGCCGTCCCATGGTCTGCTTGGCGGCGACGGCCATGGCCTTGCGATCGAGCACCGGCAAGAAACCGAAGGCCTTGCGCATGGGTTCACGGCCGAGGAAGATATTGGCGCCGATGGACAAATTGTCGGCGAGAGCGAGATCCTGGTAAATGGTCTCGATGCCTTTTTCGCGCGCCTCCTGCGGCGTCGCGAACGTCACCGGCTGCCCTCTCAGAAGAATTTCACCGCCGGTCGGCTGAAAGACGCCCGATATCGCCTTGATCAGCGTCGTCTTGCCGGCGCCGTTGTCGCCCGCCAGCGCCACCACTTCGCCCGGCCGCACGGCCATGGAGAAATCGTTCAGCGCCTGCACCGCACCGAAATGCTTGGAAAGGTGTCGGACTTCGAGAAGGGGGGTGGTTGGTTCGGAACTATTCATCTTGGCGAGCTCCACTGAACCGGCGCTGCGCCTGGTCGATGAGGACGGAGATAATGATGACGAGGCCGACGGCGATGAACTGCCAGAACGGCTCGACATTGACGAAAACCAGCCCGTATTGAATAACCGCGATCACCAAGGCGCCGGCGACCGTCCCGAAGATGGTGCCGGAACCACCGAACAGGCTGGCGCCGCCGATCACCACGGCTGCGACGCTGTCGAGCAGCAAGGGTTCGCCGGCCTGGGCGGCGCCCGCGGTGAAGCGCGCTGCATAGAGCGCGCCCCCGAGGCCGGCGCACATCGCCGAAAGCACGTAGAGGCGCAGGATGTGGCCCCTGATGTCGATGCCGGCGCGACGCGCCGCCTGCACATTGGCGCCGATGGCGTAGTTGTGCTGGCCGAACCGCGTCTGGCTCAGGATGTAGTGCATCACGACGACAAAGACGCCGGCAATGATGACGAGATAAGGCACACCGTAGAACCTGCCGTTGCCAAGCAGCGCGAACCAGGAATTCTGGACCGGTACTGTTGTGCCGCCGGCCAGCAGGAACGCAGCGCCACGCGCCACGCCAAACATGCCAAGCGTGCCGATGAAGGGTGGAATTCGAAGCCGCGAGATCAGCAAGCCGTTGATGACGCCAGGTACTCCGGCGACGATCACGGCCGCCAGAATGCCCAACACCATGGCCAGAGGCACCGGCATGGCGACGCCAGCCATATTCGTGGCATGGGCCGCAACCACGGCCGCGAGACCCATAATGAAGCCCAGCGAGAGGTCGATGCCTCCCGAAATGATGACGAAGGTCTGCCCGGTCGCCAGCAGCAGCGGCGCCACGGCAAATATCGCAATGGATTGCACGTTGAACGGGTTTAGCACGAAGGTCGCGCCGAAGGAGAGCCTCGACCAGACCTCAAAACAGATGATCAGGGCGGCGAGGAACAGCCAGGCGCGCCCTTCGGCGATGCGTGCGAGCCAGCTCCTGGCCGGATCACCGTGATCCGCCTGAGGAGCGACATGCGTTTCGATTGGCGATGTTGAAGTCATGAATGGTACCGATCCGCAGCGCGGCCTCCGTCAAACAGGGTCAAAGGGACCCGGCGCAGGTCTCCTTCCGGCAAGCCGGAAGGAGACCTGCTGGACTTATTCGGAATAGAGGTACTTCGAGATGTTCGGGTCGGCGATGTTTGACTTGTCCATGATCGTAAAGCCGGTGCCGACCGCAACCGGGATCGACTGGCCCGTCAGATGGGCATAGGCCGACATGACGCCGAAATAGCCGATTTCCGCGGGATGCTGGGCAATCGCCACGTCGACAAGGCCAGTGTTGATGTTGTCGACAATGCTGGTCGGCGCGTCGAACGCCACGACCTTGACGGTGCCGGTCTGCCCGGCCTGCTGGACGCCATTCGCCGCGCCAAGCGCCGAGAACAGATTTGCACCGAACACGCCAACGAGATCGGGATTGCGCGCGAACACAGCCTGCAGCTGCGAGGCGGCCTTGTTGGCGTCGTTGTCGTTGAACTGGGTCTCGAGAACGGTGATGCCGGGATGGTTGGCCGCCATCTCCTTCTTGAAGCCCTCTTCACGCTGGTCGGTGGTCGAAATGCCAGGCTTGACGTTCGAAACGTAAACCTTGCCCTTGTCGCCTATGGCCTTGGCCAATGCCCGCGCGGCGATCTCGCCGCCCAGAATGTTGTCCGAAGCGATATAGGACAGTGGGAAATCCGCCTCGCCGGCGCCGGTCTGGTAGACGCCGCTGCCGATGAAAGTGTCGACAGTGATCACCGGAATGCCGGCATCATTGGCCTTGCGGAGCGGCTCGACCAATTGAACCTTGTCGGTCGGCGCGATCAGGATCGCGTCCGGCTTCTTGGCGATCACCGCGTCAAGCACCGGGACTTGCGTTACCGGATTGAAATCCGGGGCGCCCTGGAAAACCAGGGTCACACCAAGAGCATCGGCCGCCGCCTGGGCTCCCTTGCGCATGGTGATGTAAAAGCCGTCGGTGGTAAGACCCGGAATGAGCGCAATGGTGAACTTCTTGTCCTGCGCCAATGCGGGCGTGACCAGCGCCGTTGCGCAGATCGCGAGAGCCGCTAGGGCGGCAACAATCTTCTTCATAACATCCTCCTCATGGTGTTGGCAGATTTGCCGTTGCGATCGACATTGAAATGGCCGTCAATTCGTTCCGGCTACGCGAAGTGCTGACGGCAAGAAACGGGTTTCGCCTGCTTGCTCTTTTGGGCAGCTTTCCTCCTAAGCGCCCCCCAGTCGTTAGATCAGCCAGTCGAAAAACGATCAGCCTGATGCGCGCAGTCCCGTTCCTAGCCTCCGCAAGATCCAGGGAACAGCGCCGCTCGGCGCGCATGCTTGCCTAGCCGCAAGGTTGTAACACTTTGCTGAAAGAAGAAATTGCAACCGGGTATCTTTGGGATCGAAACGCTTTCAAACCGGACAACATCTGTCTGCTCCGCAGAGCCCCTGCGCAGACTATTGCCGCAACGCTTTGACGACACAACTGATGATTTCGCGGCGGCGGGCTCGCGAGCCGGGCTCGGTGTCAATCAGTTTGGGATCGAATCGATCAGCTGTGCCAATGTCACGCATCGGGCGTGCACACCATTATCGGGGCAAGAGAACCTCGAGGATGGCCTGGGCCGTCTTCGTGTCCGTCACCAGAGCGTTGATAAGCCTGGCGCGGGCGGCACCTATAATAGCCATCGCCTTCTCCGGCGAGGCGGCAACGCCAATCGACAGGGGGACGGCTCGAAGTTGGGCAGGCGACATTGCGATCATCCGGCCCTCCCCCTCCCACGGGATGAGCGTGCCTTCGGCGTCGAAATAATGGCGGATAACGTCTCCAGCCGCATGAAACAGGGCCTGTTCGCTCAGCGTGGCCGCGCTCGCTTCGGGCGGATTGATGGCATGGGGCAGGCCGACGCCGACGATCGCAACGTCGGTCCGGTCCCAAAGCGCGACGCTGTCGCGGATGGCCGCATCGCCGAGGAAGACCTCACGCAACTCGGAGGACGGCAAATACGGCGCATGGATGAAATGCGGCGTCCCGCCGAACTCTTCGGCGGCCAGCCGCACAAACTCGTTGATCTGAAAATGCGGCGCCTGCTGCTGCATGCCGCCGGTGGCAGCGACGGTAAGAACGCCGGGAATGCGCGGCAGGCCTGCCTGGATCACCTCGCGAATGGCTCGCCCCCAGCCAATGGCGACCACCGAGCCGGCCGTCAGTTCCGCTTGCTTGAGCAAGGCGCCGAGCGGCGCGGCGAGCGCCGTCAGCGCACCTGTTGCCGGCGTTTCGATGACCGCCGCGTCGCGAAGTCCGAGTCCCTCGACCAGTTGCGTGGTGATGCCTTCGGGCGTTGCAAGATCGCGAACCTCGATCCGCACGATGCCCTCTGCTCTCGCCCGCTGCAGGAGACGCGATATGGTCGCGGTGGAGACACCAAGCCGCCGCGCGATATCGACCTGCGACATGTCAGCCTCATAGTGCAGTTTGGCGACCGTATGCAGCATCGTCCGCGATGCGGCTGCATCTTGTGCGGGGGGGACAGGCAGCTTGCAATTCCTTTCAGCAATGTGTTACAGGCCAATGGCCGATGGGAGTTATCGCGCAAATTCGGCTGACTCGCAACGTGGGCTCGTCCACGGCAGATTGCGAGCCAAGGCCAAATTTCTCGGTTCGATAACGCATCAAAACGGCAGACCCTCCCTGCCTCAGGCAGGCAAAGACTAACCCTTTCTTGTTCCACGGATCTGCGCCCTGGTGAATGGGCGCCAACATCGGGCAGAAGACCATGACAAAGATGACGACCGCTGAGTTGCGCGGCTACCAGCAGATATGCGGCAAGGACGGGGCCATGATGGCCATTGCCTGCGACCAGCGCGGCGGCATGCGGAGCTTGCTTGCGTCGGACCCTGCAGAACAGGCCAAGATCAGCAACGACATGCTCGGCGACACCAAGTCGGACATCACGCGATACCTCGCCAGCCACGCCTCCTGCGTGCTGCTCGACCCGCTCTGCGCGGTGCCGCGGGTTGTCGATGAAGGGGTGCTGAACCGCGATACGGCTCTGCTCATCGGCCTCGATGCCTCGGGCTTCGACGTCTCGCCCGCCGGTTACCGCCTGTCGCGCCTCGCTCCCGGCATCGGCGCGCGCCGCGTCCGCGAGCTCGGCGGCACCGGTGGCAAGATCATGGTCTATCTCAGGGCTGACAGACCTGAGGCGAATGAGCACAATGTCGCCATTGTGCGCCAATGCATCGCCGACTTCGCGCAAGAGGACCTCCTGCTCGTCGTCGAGTTCCTGACCTATCAGCTCGAAGGGGAAAGCCTTGAAGATTATACAGCCAAGATCCCCTGGCTCGTCGAAGAGGGCACCCGGATTTCGCTGGAATGCGGGGCAAAGGTGCTTAAGCTTCCTTATCCCGGAACGCCGGAAGCCTGCGCCAGGATCAGCAGCATGGCTGGCGAGGTGCCATGGGCGGTCCTCTCCGCCGGCGTCAACCACGCAACGTTCCTGGGCCAGGTCGAGATCGCGATGAGGAACGGCGCGTCAGGCGTGATCGCCGGCCGGTCGCTGTGGAAGGACTGCATCTCGCTTGACCGTGACATTCAGCGGGAAAGGCTTAAGACCATCGCAGTGTCGAGATTGCGCGAGCTTCAGGCGGTGATCGGAAACTACCGGCAGAAAGCCGCTTAGTCCATGACAGGACGTCATGCCGCTTAGTTCGATGGCCATAGGAATCGATATCGGCGGCACCAATCTGCGCGCCGCCCGTATTTCCGGCACGGGCGAAATCCTCGACCGCATTTCCGAGAAAAGCGCGCCGGACCCGGAGCTCGTGCTCTCCCGGATCGCCGAAATGGTGCGCCGGCTCGATTCTCCCGAAGTTGCGGCCATCGGCATCGGCGTCCCCGGACGCGTCGATGCGCGGCTTGGCGCGGTCTTGTCCGGAGGCTATGTCAACCTTGCCACGATCTCCCTGGCGCAGCGACTGGAAAGCCTGGCGGGCAAGCCGGTGGTGATCGACAATGATTGCAACATGGCACTGGTCGCGGAAATGGCTCTCGGCTCCGCCAGAGGCCATGAAAGCATCGTCATGTTCACGATCGGGACCGGCATTGGTGGTGCCGTGGTCCAGGACCGGCGGATCGTCCGCGGCAAGGGGACGGCGGGGCAGCTCGGCCATATCACGGTCGACATATCAGGCGAAGCATGCGTCTGCGGCCGGCGCGGCTGCGTTGAAACCACCAGCTCAGGCACAGCGCTTGGCCGTCACATCGCGCGGGCAGGCCTCGGTCCGGATGTTTCGGTCGATCAGCTTTTTGCCCGGGATGCGGGCGGCGATCCCTTGGCGCGCGGCATACTGGAGGCCTGGGCCGGCCCGCTGCGTGCGGCAATCGATACGACCGTGGCCATGTTCGATCCCGACCTGGTCCTGCTCGGCGGCGGACTTGGCCTGGCGGCCCATCGGGCGCTTGCCAGGGCTCCCGCCCTGGCTCCGTGGTACCAATGCCCGGTGGAAGCGGCGCAACTTGG
The DNA here is from genome assembly GCF_024707545.1 of Mesorhizobium onobrychidis. NCBI lineage: Bacteria > Pseudomonadati > Pseudomonadota > Alphaproteobacteria > Hyphomicrobiales > Phyllobacteriaceae > Mesorhizobium > Mesorhizobium onobrychidis. The sequence continues at coordinate 1,757,744 of NZ_CP062229.1, read as the reverse complement.
CGACGACGCCGGCGTCATCGGCGCCGGTCTGCAAGCGCTCGCGACGAAGGCGGCAGTCGCGCCCGTGTCCTTGCCATCTGCCCGGCTCGACCGCGCCGTGCCCAGCCGGCGCGCCGTGCTCGTCAACGGCATCCCCGCCAGCGGCAAAAGCACCGTCTCGCGCGGCATCGCCGAGCGCATGGGTTGGCCATTGCTCGCGCTCGATACGATCAAGAACCCGTTCCTCGAAGTGCTCGGCGGCGGCGATCGCGAATTCAACCGTACGCTCGGCCGCGCCAGTTACCAAGCCATCTGGTCGGTCGTCGGCGAGGCTCCGGCGGGCAGCATATTTGTCGTCGACGCCTGGTTCGGCTTCCAGCCGCGCCAGATGCTCGAGGATCATCTGCGAAGGGCCGGCGTCGAGCAGACCGCCGAAATCTGGTGCCATGCTCCCAGCGGGGTTCTGGCCGAGCGCTATCGCGCACGGCTCGACCAGCGTCCCGCCGGCCATCCCGGCGCGGCCTACATCCCCGAACTGATCGAACTGGCCAACCGCGCCGAGCCGCTGCGGCGCGGACCGCTGTTTGACGTCGACACGACCAAACCGATCGCGTTCGATGCCATCACGCAATGGTTGCAGGCGACGATTGCGGCTGACAGATAGGCAGCGCGGCCGCCCAACAAATTCAGTGATTTAACGGATAAACCGATGGTACCGTTGGCTGGGATCGAACCAGCGACTTCCCGGATCCACAATCCGGATACAAACCTTGAAAGTGCTGGTCTTTTTTCCGTTATGTTGCGCCTATGTCGCGTTCAGTGGTGGAGGGCTAACCAAATGAGAACCCCGAACCACAGAACAAAACCGACAGCGACCGCACGTTTTAGGGAAGCAGTGAGACCATATCTCGCGTACGCCCGCCGCAAACGCTCGCTGCTTTCGACGGGGTGCAGTGGATCAACGCGGAAGTCCTCTTTGAATTGGAGTTCAATTCTTTTTTGCAGGCTCAACTCAGTTGGCTCATTTTTCGACATTTGGTGCTGCCCCAGCTCAGCCCAATAGCGCGCGCGCTGCCGCTGCCATCTGCCCGCTATCACCACCCCTTGGGAAGTGATGTCCATAGACGTCAGCCGTCATTGTCACACTGGAATGCCCATGCGCTCTTTCACCACCTTCGGGGTAAGCCGAGGCCGCCATCTTCCTGCCTGTTGATGCACCAAGAGGCGTCGAAGTGCCGCAGGGCGTGAAGGCCGCTGTATTTGGGGCCCAGCATCGGAGCGCCCTGCTCTTGCTGGATCTCGTCATGAAGGCCCGCGACGCCGGCCTAAGCCGATTCGCTTCGCATGAAACAATACGGCGAGAGCAGCGTGTTTCCCAAGCCGCTGGACCCGTTCGGGCCTTTTGATGCCTTAGGCGAGGCAATGAAATCGCTGGCCACGTCGGGACGGCCCAGCGACTTGGGTGCCAGGGGGACTGGCAGCTGGAGGCCGCTGGGCCTTGACCACCAGCGAGCTTACGAGAAGGCGCTGTGCTGGCTGGAGCGAACTATAGGCCATGTCATGCACCACTTCTAATTTAGTGTCTTCGATGCTATGGATCGCGGTGGGATCGAGGGGCGGGAAAAATGCTGAGCCGAGAATTGGGCTGCTTGTTTATTCACATACCGAAGAATGGTGGCACCAGTATCGAAGATGCCATTTGGCCGGATCGGTTAAGCCGAACGGCTGACCAATATTGGAAGAATCCAGAACTAAACCGTCACCAGAAAGAAGGCCTGCATCATCTTACCGCCGCCCAAATCCGATCAGAGATAGGGGCGGAGACTTTTGATCGTATGTTCAAGTTTTCCCTCGTCAGAAACCCATGGGACAAAGCCGTTTCACAGTTTCTCTACGCCAAGACTTGGCGCCGTGATTTGCGCAAAATCCTTGGTCTGACCCGCTTTATGTCTTTCCGCTCGTATCTGAAGGCTATCCAGCGCGTCGATCATCCTCAATGGCGGGCACAACACCTGTTCATTGATGACCATGATGGAAGCTTGCTCGTTGATTACGTCGGGCGCTTTGAGCAGATCCGTGAGGAATTCACCCACGTTTCCGAGAGAATCGGGTTAGCAAACGTCGCTTTGCCGCATAGCAAGAAGTCAATTCGAAAGGCCGACTACCGCGACTACTACACGCCCGAGACAAGGAACATGGTGTGGACTATCTACAGGACTGACATAGAGCGATTTGGATACGAGTTTTAGGCAGTGCGCCAGAACTGGACGCGGGTACGAACACCCAGGCCCCCCGCCAGAGGCCATGAAGACGCGGCCGGCAACGCAGTGGGTCAAGCCGGGCATCAAGGCTCGTGTGAAGCACCTCCGCGGGAGGAAGACCTAAGACACGCGTCGCTGCAAGATTTCTGGGATGAGGATTAGGGCAACGCCGACCGACCCTTACGCGAAACCGCCTGGGCTTAACTGCAAAGCAGCGTTGAGTTATCGCAACGCCCCGTGGGCGGCCAATAGCTTGTGCTTTTCGAAGATCGCTAGCTTTCTGCGGATAGGTGATCCGTACCTTGGCGTTGCACCCGTCGCATCTGAAGTGCGCGATCGTTCTTAGCGCAGAGCCCTTCCTTACCGCCGGATGCGAGCAATCCGGACAATCGAATGTGAGCGCAACATCAGACAAGTCTTCGGCTAAACCCATTTCCATCTGGCGGGACTCAATGGGCAATTCAGATGCCAATCCGATGTGGCAAAGGGGGACGGAATGCCGCCAAGCTTGGGCGCCGGCTAGCGGCCGGCACTATCGGGTAGACACGGCGGAGATTGGGCTTTGACCCCAGCGAGGTCAGGCGACACAAAGTGCCTGCAAACGACAATTGGTCGTTTACACAACACATTGAGTTCATTGAGGAAATCGATGGTACCGTTGGCTGGGATCGAACCAGCGACCTCCGGATCCACAATCCGGCGCTCTAACCATCTGAGCTACAACGGCACGCTTGCCCGAGCGGGATCGAATGGACCGTTCATTCTCCGGGACCCGCTCTGTCGTTCGGCGATGCGTCCATACGGGCTATCGGAGTTTAATTCAAGGCTTTTGGCCGCGCATGACCCGAAAAACAGAATCGATTTTCGGAAAGGATCATGCGCAAAATCCAAAGTTCTACAGCGTCCTTTGCGCGTCTAACAGGACGCGCGGCGCTGTAGGCAAAGATCGTCACCTTTCGCCGGGCAAAGAAAAAGGCCGGCGGGAGGAGGTGCCGGCCTTTTCCTGTTACGAGCCAGCGGGAGGAGGTGCTGGCTGGTCACCCCGGAGAGCAGAGGGAGGAGGTTCCACCCGCCGGGTATTCGCTTGACCACTATATCTCACATAATCCTGTTCGAAGAAATGCGACCTTTTGTTGCATCTTCGCGATATGCGCAAATATTAGGCGGCCTTAATTTCGCTCATCGCCTTCTCGAAGGCGGTCTTGATCGGCTTGGAGACGTCCTCGGCCGCCTTGGAGGCGACGGCCTGGAAATCCTTTGCCTGCTCGACGGTCATCTCGACGCGCTGGCGCAGGAATGCGGTCTGCAGCTCGACGACTTCCGACAGCGACTTGGCGCCGATCAGCGCTTCGAAATGCGAAAAGCCGGCTTCGGTATTGGCGCGCAGAGCGGCGATGGTCTTGAGCGACAGGTCGTTGGAAACGGTCTTGGCGGTCTCGAAAGTCGACTCCAGAGCCTTCTGGGTCTCTTCGGCGCCGGTCTTCAGCTTGGCATAGGCCTCTTTCGACTGCTCGACGCCCTTTTCGGCGAAAGCGCGGATCTGGTCGGTGGCCTTGGAAGCGTCGAAGCTCGGGAATTCGATGTTTTCAGCGGTCTTGGTCCTGGACATATTCCATCCTTTGCAGTGGCAGCGGCTTCGACAGAAAGCCGTCTCGTTTATGTATGATGGCAATATAAAGGCAAATTTTGTGCATTGCAATATCTTTGTTGCAGCGCACCATAGAATTTCTCTCCCAGCGTTAACCACGAGCCCAGAGATTCCGGCGGTTGCACGCTATGGCTTGTGGACCTTCGCGCCGTCGGCTTTTATTAACAAAGCGTTAACCGCAAACTGCCGCTCTGTGAGGGTTCCCAAAGCGCATGCCGTCCGAAAACTACTCCTTCCTCGACGTCGCCGTGCTCGACGCGGTCCGCCAGCGCTTTGCCGCCGGCGACGCGATCGCCCTTCTGTCGGCAGACCTCGGACAGGTGATCTGGGCAAACGGACCAGGGGCAGCGGTGTTCGGCTATCCCGACATCGAGGCCATCATCGGCGCCTCGACAGGCTTGCCGCTGATCGCCAGGCGCCAGATCATGGCGACAAGCGGTTTTCCACAGATCGGCCGCGACCGCGCCATCACGGTGCGGCTGGCAACCGGCCTGACCAGCCGCGCGGTTGGCTTTCTGGCCAGCGCGGTGACAATGCCTGACGGCGAGAACGCGATCATGCTGGCGGTGCCGGCGGCGCAGACCGGCTCGCGCAGCGCCGCCGAGATCGCCGCTCGGGCCATCAGCGGCTTTACCGAAGACGGTCATTACATCGCCTTCGTCGACGCCAAGGGCAACATCGAGGCCGCTTCCGATGGTTTTTCGGAGCTCGGCATCTTGCCCGAAACGCTGGCAGCGCTTGTGGTCGATGTGGCGCACGAGAGCGACCGCATTGTCAAACGCCTCGTTCCGGGCGGCACCACTTCCTATCCGGCCGGCCTCGCCCGGCTGACGGACGAGCGGCACCTGCTGGTGTTGATCGACGAGGACCGGCTTGACTCCGAAGAAGCCTCTGCTGGCGAGCGCAGCGCGGGGATGGAAACCGCAACCGGTGCGGCGGCGGCCGATGCCGCAGTCCGGCCAAAGGCAGAACAGGACAATGCGCCGGTAGCAGTCGCGAAGACGGATGCGGCAGCGCAGACAGTCCCGGCAGCCGGCGAAGACACATCGGTGTCGGCGGAGCATGACGTTCCCGATTCCATCGGGCCCGATTCGACCCGGCCCGATTCGACCGGACCTGATTCGACCGGACCTGATTCGACCGAGCCTGATTCGACCGAGCAGGGTCCGGAAGCGGCCGGCGGAATGCCTCCTCTGCATGACCATTGGTATTTCAGCGCCAGCGAGGATGAGGCGCAAAAGCCGGGACCGGATGCGTCCGGACATGTCGAGGCGGATGCTTCGGCGGAAAGTTCCGCACAGGATGCCATCAGGGCCGCCTCCCCGACTGAGCGTGCCATCCCTTCGATCGACCGCGCGGCGCCGCCCCTGCGTTTCGTCTGGCGAACCGACGCCGAAGGCAGGTTCAGTGCGCTGTCGCCGGAATTCGCGGAACTCGTCGGCAAGCCTGCCGCCGATGTGATCAGCCGGCGCTTCAGGGACGTCGCGGCCACCTTCGACCTCGATGCGTCCGGCGAGATCGCGGGCCTGCTTGACCGACGCGACACATGGTCCGGCCGCTCGGTGCTATGGCCGGTTGCCGGCACCGATTTCAAGATACCCGTCGACCTGGCGGCGCTGCCTGTCTACGGCCGCAGCCGTGCCTTCGAGGGTTTTCGCGGCTTCGGCGTTGCCCGCACCAGCGATGCAGTGGTCGATCCCGAAGCAATCGGTATGGCGCTTGTCCCCAATGCCGAGGCCACCGCAGCCGTCGAACCGGAAGTCGCCGAAACGCCTGACGAAACCGACCCGTTCCAGGGCGAGGTGCCGGCGCTGACCATCGTGCCGAAGCCGGAGCGGCGCTTTGCCGACAAGGTGATCCGGTTGGCCGAGCACAGGCAGCCGGCCAACGACAAAGGCCTGTCGACGCTGGAACGCAGTGCATTCCGTGAAATCGGCGAGCGGCTCAAGAAGGACAATCCCCCGACCGAACAGCCCGATGCTGCAATACCGGCTGCGGCGGAACCGACCGAAACGGATGCCGAAGACGAGAAGAATGTCGCAAGGCTCGACGGCGAGCAGCCGGAAACCGTGTCCGGCATCTCAGGCTCGCTGCTCGATTACGCCGACCGGGACTATGTCGCCGACAACAGCGACGGTGCGCCGCATTCGGAGCCGGACAGGGCGGCGCGAGAGGTAGTCGAACCCACCGACACGGGCAGTCGATCGACCGCCGCCGAAGACGACGACAGCATGACGGCTGCCGATTTCCGTGACGCAGAAGACAGCGAGGATTGGGCGCCGTCCGATGACGACGAAGCCCGTTCGTCAACCGATCACATCGGCGATGCCGGTGACGTAGAGCCGGCGCCGGTCGAGCGGCCACGCCTGCAGGCGCCGCCGCTCAAGCTCGAAGGCTTCGTGCCATCGGCTTTTTCGACCGCAGATGACGACAGGGCTCCGGACACTTCGATCCTCGGCAAGCTGCCGGTGCCGCTGCTCATCCATTCCGGCGACGATCTTCACTATGCGAATGAGGAATTCCTCAGCCTGACCGGCTATGACACGCTCGACGATCTGGAGGATGCCGGTGGCCTCGGCGCGCTGTTTGCCGATCCTTACGACGGCAGCGCCTCCGACGGAACCGATCACGCGTTGCGGTTGAAGACGCATGACGGTCAGGAGTTCCCGATCGAGGCCATTCTGCGTTCGGTGCCGTGGCGTGGCGGCAAGGCGCTGATGCTGGTCGTGCGCCGTTCCGGCGACGACGAGGCAGCAGCCATTCCGCATGGCGCCGCCGACGACCAGACGCAGCCGGACACTTCCGAGCTCAAGGCACGCATCGCCGAGATGCGCACCATCATCGACACCGCGACCGACGGCGTCGTGCTGATCGGCCGAGACGGAACGATCCGCTCGATCAGCCGCCCAGCGGAAGCGCTGTTCGGTTTCGACAGCGACGAGGTGACCGGCAAGCCCTTCGTCTCGCTGTTCGCGATCGAAAGCCAGCGCGCCGCGCGAGACTATCTCGACGGACTGTCCGAGCCCGGCGTGGCGAGCGTGCTCAACGACGGCCGCGAGGTGATCGGACGCGAGGCGCAGGGGCGCTTCATTCCGCTGTTCATGACCATCGGCAGCCTGCCCAACGACAGCGGCTTCTGCGCGGTGGTGCGCGACATCACTCAATGGAAGCGGGCCGAAGAGGACCTGACCCAGGCGCGCGCCGTGGCCGAGCGCGCCTCCTCGCAAAAGACCGACTTCCTCGCCCGTATCAGCCACGAGATCCGCACCCCGCTCAACGCCATTATCGGGTTTTCCGAGCTGATGGTCGACGAGAAATTCGGGCCGGTCGCTAATGACCGCTACCGCGACTATCTGCGCGACATCAACCGGTCGGGCAACCATGTGCTCGACCTGGTCAACGACCTGCTCGACATTTCGAAGATCGAGGCCGGCCAGCAGGAGATGGCCTATGAGGCGGTGTCTCTCAACGACACGCTGGCCGAGACGGTGGCGATGATGCAGCCGCAAGCCAACCGCGAACGTGTCATCATCCGCTCCAGCTTCGCCTCACGGCTGCCGGAGGTGGTGGCCGATCTGCGCAGCGTGCGCCAGATCGCACTGAACATCCTGTCGAATGCGATCCGCTACACGCAGGCCGGCGGCCAGGTGATCGTATCGACAGCTTACGAGATCTCCGGCGACGTCGTGATGCGCGTGCGCGACACCGGCATCGGCATGAGCCAGTCCGACATCGAGCAGGCGCTCAAGCCTTTCAAGCAGATCAACGCGCTGAAGCGCGGGCGCGGCGACGGCACCGGCCTCGGGCTGCCGCTGACCAAGGCCATGGTCGAGGCGAACCGGGCCCGGTTCACCATCAACTCGACCCCCGGCGAGGGCACCCTGGTCGAAGTCGCTTTCCCGTCGACCCGCGTGCTCGCGGATTAGTTAAAAAAGAAAGGCGCCCAACAGGACGCCTTGAATGATTGGATTGCTGTTACAACGGGGGCTTGAGCGAATTCAGATCCTCTGGGGATTTAGAGGAACGGGATTTCTCCCTCAAGTTACGCACGACTATCGATGCCGGCCCTTAACAAAACCTTACCGGCACCGCGAAAAATTTACCAATGTGTACCACTCATGAAATCTAGGTAAATTCGAGCGAGATATTTCGTTAACCATGCCGGTTGCCGTTTGAGTGCGTGACGGTTCGCATGTCTTGGAGATTAGCTGAAGCGCCCGTCCCTTCGTCGTCCTGGGGCGGAGCAAGGAGCGGAGCGACGCGGCGCAGACCCCAGGATCCATGCCATGACAGCAGAGCGCTTGTAGCAGTGCAAAATTCTGCTCCGCTGCACTCTTCGGCTGAGATTACGGCATGGATCCCAGGGTCTCCGCGACGGAGCTTCGCTCCTGTACGCCCAGGGATAAGTTGAGGGGCTTCGGCCAATCTCGAACGTTTGCGACGGTTCACTCAACGAGCCATGAAATCATGGCCACCAAACAGGCCCGCAACCTGTCAATGTCACCCACTTGGAAGACCTAATCGGCCAGTTCCGGCAGGTCGCGGAACAGCTCGAGCGCTTCGGGATTGGCTAGCGCCTCCTTGTTCTTGACAGCGCGGCCATGCACCATGTCGCGCACCGCGAGTTCGGTGATCTTGCCCGATTTGGTGCGTGGAATGTCGGCGACGGCGACGATTTTAGCCGGCACGTGGCGGGGGCTCGCGCCGCTGCGGATTTTCGCGCGGATGCGTTTTTCCAGCTCGGCGTCGAGTTGCACCCCCGCTGCCAGCCGCACGAACAGCACAACCCGCACGTCGTTGTCGAAATCCTGGCCGATGCACAGTGCTTCCAGGATTTCCGGCATCTGCTCGACCTGGTTGTAGATCTCCGCCGTGCCGATCCGCACCCCGCTCGGGTTGAGCGTCGCGTCGGAGCGGCCATGGATGATCAGGCCGCCATGAGCGGTCCATTCGGCGAAGTCGCCGTGACACCAGACATTGTCGAAGCGCTCGAAATAGGCTGCGTGGTATTTCTTGCCTTCGGGATCGTTCCAGAAGCCGATCGGCATCGCCGGAAACGCCTTGGTGCAGACGAGTTCACCCTTCTCCTGCCTGAGCGGGCGGCCGTCGTCGTCCCAGACATCGACGGCGAGGCCGAGGCCAGGCCCCTGTATCTCTCCGGTCCATACCGGTTCGGTCGGCACGCCGAGCACGAAGCAGGAGACGATGTCGGTGCCGCCGGAGATCGAGGCGAGATGCACGTCCTTCTTGATGCCGTCATAGACGAAGCGGAAGTCCTCAGGCGACAGTGGTGAGCCGGTGGAGGAGATCGTGCGGACGCTGGAAAGATCATGCGTTTTGATCGGTGTGAGGCCGGCCTTGCGCACGGAATCGATGAATTTGGCCGAGGTGCCGAAATAGGTCATCTTCTCGGCGTCGGCAAAGTCGAACAGCACGTTGCCGTCGGGATAGAAGGGCGATCCGTCGTAAAGCAGAAGGGTTGCGCCCGACGCCAGGCCGGACACCAGCCAGTTCCACATCATCCAGCCGCAGGTGGTGAAATAAAAGAAGCGGTCGCCGTCGAGCAGGCCGGCGTGGAGCCGTTCTTCCTTGACATGCTGGATCAGCGTTCCGCCGGCCGAATGGACGATGCATTTGGGGATGCCAGTCGTTCCGGAAGAAAACAGGATGTAGAGCGGATGCGCGAACGGCAACCGTTCGAAGGTTACGGGCTTGGCGGCAAAGGATGAGAGCGCTTCGTCCAGCGCAGTCGCGTTCTCGATGGTCGCCGCCACATCGGTCGACGTGCCGAGATAGTCGACGATCAGGATCTTGCCGACGGAGGGAAGCTTTGCCGCAACCGCCGCGATCTTTTCGGCAACCTCGATCGCCCTGCCATTGTACCAGTAACCGTCGGGCGCGATGAAGACGACAGGTTCGATCTGGCCGAACCGGTCCAGCACGCCCTGTTCGCCGAAATCGGGAGAACAGGACGACCAGACGGCGCCGATCGAGGCTGTCGCCAGCATTGCCGCGACCGTCTCCGGCATGTTGGGCATCATGGCGGCGATGCGGTCGCCCTGTTTCACCCCGAGCGACAGGAAAAGCTGCTGCAGCCGCGAGGTCAGCGCATGCAGCTCATTCCAGGAGAGCCGGCGCTCGACCTTGTCCTCGCCGCGAAAGACGATGGCATCACCGAGCCCGGTTTTCTTCAACAGGTTCTCGGCGAAGTTCAGCTTCGCGTCGGGAAAGAAGGCGGCGCCGGGCATCTTCTCGCCATCGACAAGCACGCGCTCGCCGCCACTGATCCCGCCACTGGCGCCCTTGTCGCCCACGATCCCGCAAAAATCCCAGACCAGGTTCCAGAATGCCTCGCGATCGTCGATCGACCAACGATGGAGATCGGCGTAGGAGGAGAAAGCCTTGCCGGATCCGGCCGTGGCGGCCTGCATGAAGGCAGTCATCGGCGCGGCGTCGACCTGGTCTTTCGTCGGTGCCCAGAGCGGTGCGTCGCCGGCCATGATCGTTCCTCCTTGAAGCACGTCACGTTTGAAGAGATTCACGCGCCGCGCTTTAGACTTTTGTTTTTATGTATGCGTTATCCCAAAACGATTTTGGCGACATGCATTGGCATCGCTTATGCATATCGCGGCGCAGCAGAGCAAGATTTTGTTCGGCCGAGCGACGTGGATGTGCGCAAATGCCATCGCTGGGCCATAAAGACTTGAAATGCGTCAGCCGTGGGTTACACCCGTCGGGCGATTCTTGTCGGAACGGAAGCATACGGGGCGACATGTCATCACCTTTGATCCGGCGCGGAATATGGGCGATCGGCGTTGCCGTGCTCGTCATCGCGCTGGCCGTTGCCGCCCTGCCACTGGTCGCCTCGACCCGCATCGTGCGCGACCGCATCGCCTGGGAAATGAGTGCATGGAGCGGTTTCAGGGTCACCATCGACGGCGCCCCGCGGATCGAGGTCTGGCCGAATTTCCGGGCCATCCTGTCCGACGTGACGCTTTCGCAATGGACAGAGAGCGACGCGCCGCCTGTGATCGAGGCCGAACGGGTCGAGGTCAATCTCTCGGCCATGGCGGCGTTGCAGGGCGATGTGGTGTTCTCGACGGCGCGGCTGATCCGGCCGACGATCAGGGTTCAACGCGCAGCAAATGGACTTTTCCTGCCCGCCCTGCCTTCAGGCGGACGCATCACGCGTTCCATCGACATCGCTCGCGCCGTGGTCAGCGCCAATCCAGCCAAGCCGGACCTGAGCAAGCTGCCGGCTGATCCGTTCGGCACCGTAGAGTTCAGGAACGGCCGCGTGGTGACCTCCGTCGATGGCAAGGACGCTGAGATACTGAGCAGCCTGAGCGGACAGGCGAACTGGGCCGCAATGAACAGCAATGCGACGCTGTCGGCAACCGGGATCTGGCGTGGCGAAAGCGTCGCCGTGGATGCCGCATCGTCGAACCCGCTGGTGCTGTTTGGGGGCGGTGCGGCGCCGATGACGCTTTCCTTCAAGGCGGCCCCTGCCAGTTTTTCCTTCGACGGCGTGGCCAGCATGTCCGAGAACGCCTATTTCGACGGCCAGGCGAAATTTGCCGCACCCTCGCTCAGGCGCGTGCTCGAATGGTCGCGGGCCGGCATCGCGCCGGGCGCGGCAATCGGCTCGGTTTCCGTTTCCAGCAAGGTCACGGCGACTTCCGGCCGCATTAAATTCGAAAACACCGAGATCGCTCTGGACGACAATCCTGGAATGGGTGCGCTGGACTTCTCCTTTGGCGAGGCGCGGCCGGTGATCGCCGGTACGCTCGCCTTCGAGACGCTCGACTTGCGGTCGTTTCTCTCCGCCTTCACACCCCTGGCGCCTACGAGCGGCGCTGGCCCCGGCGAAATCGACATAAGCGTCGCCGACCGGATCGATCTCGATCTCAGACTGTCGGCAGCGCAGGCCACCGCAGGCGCCATCCAGCTTGCCGACGTCGCTGCCGCCGCCCAGGTCAAGAACGGTCTTGCCGTCTTCGATATTTCCGATGCATCGGCCTTTGGCGGCAACATCCAGAGCAGTCTTCGTTTCGACCGCAAGCCGGGAGGCACGCAGGTCGAGATCAGGCTGCTCGCCTCCGACATTGATGGCGGGGCTTTTGGCACTGCAGCCGGAATGACGCGACTGGTGCCGATCGGCACGGGAACCGTTTCGGTCATCCTCAAGGGACCAGGCAGAACCTGGGATTCCATTTTCGAGAACGCCGACGGCTCGGTTTCGGCGAAATTCGGCCAGGGCGCGTTGAGCCGGTTCAATTTGCCGGCGTTTCTCAAACACAACGAACAGGGCGGGTTCTTCGCGCTCGACGATGTCTCCGACGGAACACTGCCGATCGATGGGGCCGAACTCAAGGCGAGCATTTCGAACGGTGTGGCGAAGATCGACAAGGCCGAAGCGAATTCGGCGAAGTACAAGATCTGGCTTTCCGGAATCGCCTCCTATGCCGGGCGCGGGCTGGCGCTGTCCGGCGGCATCATTCAGGCGGACCAGCCAGCCACGCAGACAAATGACCAGGGTCCCAACCAGTCTTCGTTCTTCGTCGGCGGAACGTGGAGCACGCCGTTCATTTCGCCGATAAGCCGCGGGGTTTCCGGCGGGTAGGCAACGAGGCTGCCGCGGTCGTCGCCAGAAGCGCTTCCTGCCGGCATTGCTGCTGCCGCCCCTCTCGTCACCCACGCTGCGCGGCCTGCTCATCGCGCTGGCGCTGTACCTCGCGCCGCTTGTTGGCGAGCGAAGCGATGATGACGCCGACCGCCACGACCGCGATCAGGATGGTGCAGGCGGCGTTGATCTCCGGCGTCACACCGAGACGAACCTGGCTGTAGATCTTCATCGGCAGCGTGGTGGCGCCGGGCCCTGAGGTGAAGCTGGCAATGACCAGATCGTCGAGCGACAATGTGAACGCCAGCATCCAGCCAGATACGATCGCCGGCATGATGACGGGCAGCGTGATCTGGAAGAAGGTCTTCACCGGCGGCGCGCCAAGATCCATCGCGGCTTCTTCCAGCGAGCGATCGAACGTCATCAGGCGCGACTGCACGACGACGGCGACGAAGCACATGGTCAGGGTGATGTGGGCAAGCGTGACGGTGAGAAAGCCGCGGTCGAGACCGACGGCGACGAAGAGCAGCAGCAGCGACAGGCCGGTGATGACTTCCGGCATGACCAACGGCGCAAAGACCATGCCGGAAAACAGCATCCGGCCCTTGAAGCGCGTGTAGCGCGTCAAGGTGAGAGCCGCCAGCGTGCCGAGCACGGTCGCCACGGTGGCCGAGATGACGGCGACGCGGGCCGTTACCCAGGTGGCGTCCATGAGGCCCTGGTTGTGGAACAGCGAGACGTACCATTTGGTCGAGAAGCCGCCCCACACGGTGACCAATTTCGACTCGTTGAAGGAGAAGATTACGAGCAGGACTATCGGCAGGTAAAGAAAGGCAAAGCCCAGCACGATCGAAGTGATGTTGAAGCGGCTCCAGGTCGGGTTCATTTGTCCTGCTCCTGGGCGCGGGCCTGGGCCCGCTGGAACAGCATGATCGGCACGATCAGCAGCAACAGCAGGATGACGGCGACGGCCGACGACACCGGCCAGTCGCGATTGGCGAAGAACTCGTTCCACAGCGTCTTGCCGATCATCAGCGTCTGCGATCCGCCGAGCAGGTCGGGAATGACGAACTCGCCGACGGCGGGAATAAACACCAGAAGGCAGCCGGCGATGACGCCGGGCAGCGACAGCGGAAAGGTGATCTTCCAGAAGGCGCTGGTCGCAGGACAGCCGAGATCCTTGGCCGCCTCGATCAGCGAATAGTCCATTTTCTCGAGGGCGGAATAAAGCGGCAGCACCATGAATGGCAGGTAGGAATAGACGATGCCGATGAAGATCGCCGTATAGGTGTTGAGGATGATCACCGGCTGGCTGATGACGCCGGTGGCGAGCAGCAGTTGGTTGAGCAGCCCCTCGGGCTTGAGGATGCCGATCCAGGCGTAGACGCGGATCAGGAACGAGGTCCAGAATGGCAGGATCACCAGCATCAGCAAGGTCGGGCGCAGCATCGCCGGCGCGCGGGCCATGCCATAGGCGATCGGGTAGCCGACAAGCAATGTCAGCACCGTCGAAATGGCGGCGACGATGACGCTCGTCACATAGGCGTTGACGTAGAGCGCGTCCTGCGTCAGCCATGTGTAATTATCGATGCTGAGCTGTTTCAGCTGGGCGAAAAAACCGGAAAGGCCATCGCCGAAGCCAAGTACCGGCGTGTAGGGCGGTATAGCGATCGCCGTCTGCGACAGCGAAATCTTGAAGACGATGACGAACGGAATGAGGAAGAAGAAGACCAGCCAGAGATACGGGATGATGATGACAAGACGGCCAACGAAGGCCTCTCCCAGTCTGGCCAGGGCGGATTTGCCCGCATCGGCGGCCTGAGAGCTTGTTGCAGCGCTGACAGCGGCATTCGACATGACCGCCCCTACCGCGTCAGCACGACGCCGGCGTCTGGCCTGAACGACACCCAGGCACGGTCGTTCCAGCTCAGCGGATCCTCGGTGATGCGGGCCGCGTTCATCGTGCTCGCCCGCACCACGTGGCCGTCGTCAAGCCTGACGTGATAGACGGTCATGTCGCCGAGGTAGGCGATATCGTAGACCTCGCCCTCGATCGCATTGACGGCGCCGGCCGGCTTCATCGAGGATATCTTGACCTTCTCCGGCCTGATGGCGAAGGCGACGGCCGCGCCGGTGGCCGCATCGCCGGCATTCTCGGCCCGTATGGTGATGCCGTTACCCGCGTCGATGCTCGCCGCGCCGGCCTCGCCATGCGCAATCTTGCCTTCGAACATGTTGACGTTGCCGACAAAGCCGGCGACGAAGCGGGAGCCCGGCGCCTCGTAGACTTCCGCCGGCGTCGCTACCTGCATCACCTCGCCCTTGTCGATGATGGCGATACGGTCGGCCATGGTCATCGCCTCTTCCTGGTCGTGGGTGACGACGACGAAGGTGAGGCCGAGTGACTGCTGCAGGTCCATCAGCTCGAACTGTGTTTCCTCGCGCAGCTTCTTGTCCAGCGCGCCCAACGGCTCGTCGAGCAGCAGCACCTTCGGCCGCTTGGCGACCGAGCGGGCAAGCGCGACGCGCTGGCGCTGGCCGCCGGACAATTGGTGCGGCTTGCGCTTGGCGAACTGCTCGAGCTTGACCAGCTTCAGCATCTCTCCAACGCGTGCCGCGATCTCGGGCTTCGGCATGCCGTCCTGCTTGAGGCCGAAAGCGATGTTGTTTTCGACCGTCATATGCGGGAACAAGGCGTAGGACTGGAACATCATGTTGACCGGCCGCCGGTACGGCGGGATGCCGCGCAGATCCTGGCCATCGAGCAGGATGCGGCCGGCGGTCGGCTCCTCGAAGCCGGCGAGCATCCGCAAAAGCGTCGATTTTCCACAGCCCGACGCTCCGAGCAGGGCAAAAAACTCGCGCTCGAATATGGTCAGCGACAAATTGTTGACGGCAGTGAAGTCACCGAACTTCTTGGTCACTTTGTCGAACTGGATATATGGCTTGGCGTTCGGATCGTTCCACGGCGCGAAATCCCTGCGGATGCTGCCAAGCGATTTCATATCTCACTCCGTCCTGCGTTCTATCCCCAAAAGGACTTGACCCCGGCAGCACCTGCCGGGGTCGTTGATTGCGCTTACTGCCCGGTGACGATCTTGGTCCAGGTGCGGGTGACGACGCGCTGGGTCTTGGAATCGTAGGGGGCGATGGTGAACAGCTTCGCCAGCGTCGCCTCGTCCGGGTAGATCGCCGGATCCTCGAGTATCTCCTTGTTGATGAACTGCTGCGATGCCTTATTGCCGTTGGCGTAGAAGACGTAGTTGCTCGACTTGGCGATCACTTCAGGCTTCATCATGTAGTTCAGGAATTCATGCGCCTCGGCGACATGCGGCGCGTCGGCCGGGATCGCCATCTGGTCGAACCACATTTCGGCACCTTCCTTCGGCACGGAATAGCCGATCTCGACGCCCTGATTTGCCTCCGTCGCACGGTCGCGCGCCTGGAACACGTCGCCCGACCAGCCGACGGCCAGGCAGATATCGCCATTGGCCAGGGCGTTGATGTATTCCGACGAGTGGAACTTGCGGATGTAAGGCCTGATCTTCAGCATCAGTTCTTCCGCCTTGGCGAAATCGTCCAGCGACGTGGTCTCGGGATCGATACCCAGATATTTGAAGGCGTTCGGGAGGATGTCGCTCGGAGAGTCGAGGACATAGACGCCGCAATCCTTCAGCTTGGCCAGCTTTTCCGGGTTGAAGAACACGTCCCAGCTATCGATCTTGTCGGTGCCGAGCGCTTCCTGCACCTTCTTGATGTTATAGCCGAGGCCGACCGTGCCCCACATGTAGTTGATCGAATATTCGTTGCCGGGATCGTACTTGGCTGTGCGCTCCGAAACGACGTCCCACATGTTGGAAATGTTGGGCAGCTTCGACTTGTCGAGCTTCTGGAACACACCTGCCTGGATCTGGCGTGCGAGGAAATTGGCGGTCGGCACGACGACGTCGTAGCCGCTGCCGCCGGCAAGCAGTTTCGTCTCCAGGAGCTCGTTGGAATCGAAGGTGTCGTAGGTGACCTTGATGCCCGTTTCCTTGGTGAAATCCTCGATAATCGAGCTGTCGATGTAATCCGACCAGTTATAGACATTGACGACGCGGTCCTGGGCATGAGCGCCGAGGGTGAAAAGCGTCAGAAATGCCGAGGTCGCCGAAAGCCAGAATGCTTTGCGGGTCATGCGTGTCTCCTTTGATGAGTGTTCCATCGCCAGCTCGTCGCGGGGCTGCGCGGCTGGGCGTTTGCTTCAGATTATTGGGCTTTCCGACAAGCGACAAGCGCGAACCGCCGACACCCTGGTGGTTCGATGTGCAGCGGCCGAGTCCCCCGTTCCCATGTCGTGATCCAGGTGGCATTCCGGCGCCGTCAAAGGCTCTCGCCACGGCGCGGGCAGGGATACGACGATGTTGTCCGGTCTCGGTCGGGCCGGAGGGGAGACTTGGCAAGATGAGCCTGTCTTGTTGTTGCCGTATTTGCAGCCTGCCCGCGCGGCTGCGCCATTGTCAATGGCTCATCTCGCTTTGGCGCGTGCGCTGCAATCAATTAGGCGACGGCATGCCGGTGACACCCGGCCGCACCGGCCGCGCCTGACGCTTGAATTCGAGCCCGATATGGACGAGCAGCGCCGTGACCACCACCGCGCCGCCAATGATGGTGCGTCCCGACGGCACCTCGGAATGGATGAGCCAGACCCAGATCGGGCCGAGGATCGGCTCGAACGTGCCGAGCAGTGCTGCGACCGCCGCTGGAACGAGCCGGGCGCCGGTGGCGAAGAAGGCAAGGCCGAGACCCAGATTGACCACGCCGAATGCAAACAGGAAGCCCCTGTCGCTGCTGGAAACGCCGAATTGCGATGCCTGCGACGCGGCGAATGCGGCGGCAAGCATCGTGCCGAGGCAGGTCGCCGGCGTCATGCGCACATGGGCAAAGCGTCGCGTGATGACGGTGGCAATCGAAAACATCACAGCGATGAGCAGCGCCAAGCCGTCGCCGATGGGCGACACGGCGCCATCGAGCGATTCCGATACCATGATGGCAACGCCGGCAATGACGGCTGCAATCGCCACCCAGGTCGCCACGGCTACCCGTTCGCGAAACAGCACCCAGGCAAACAGCGCCGCCAGGAGCGGCACGCCTGCCTGCATCAAAAGGATATTGGCGACGGTGGTGTAGGCAAGCGCCACGACGAACGAGGTCGATGCGGTGGCGAAGCAGAACGCCACGGCAAGGCCGGGCAGGCCCATGCCGCGGAACAACCTTACCGTGCCGTGCCAGCCGTCGCGCCAGATCATGAAGCAGATGAGGAAGGCGGCGGCCCAGACCGAGCGCCAGAACACCACCGTCCAGCTGTCCCCGGCGTCGATGAAACGGGCGATGGCGCCGCCGAAACTCCACATCAGCGCCGACAGGAATATCAACAGGAGCCCGACACGCTCGTCACGCGGCGAGACAGCAGGGGAGACGGCTATCGCTGATGATGAATCGGTCATGAGTGCGACTGTCGGCGATTTCGGGGCAGCACGATGCATAGCGGACGACAGAAACGTGCATTAATCGCGTAACGCAAAGACGAAGGTCGGGCGTGATCCAGCGCCGTATTCCGTTTGGCGCACTGACTAGCGCACAGACGAGGCAAGACGGTCGTGCGGAGCTGGCAGGGATAGTTTACGATGCGAGGCTGGACGGCTACTGCGTGACAAGAGAAGCCCCGTGACCGACGTAAATAACATGCATAGGGCGACCCATGGATGAGCCATTCTACAAGACGGCTGCGATTGGCTATGACGCGCTGTTCGCCCGCGCAACGAACTCGTTCATCCCATCCTTGCTGAAGGCAGCGCAAATTGCGCCGGCCCATCGGGTGCTCGACGTCGCAACGGGTACAGGAGCAGCAGCGCAAGCTGCAGCGATCATGGTAGGCCCATCCGGCTCTGTCACTGGCGGCGATATCTCGCCGGCCATGCTCGAATCTGCTAGACGCAATTTGAAGAACCAACCAATCACCCTCGCAACGTTTGACGCTCATGCGCTCCCTTACGAGGATTGTCGGTTCGATGCGGTGATCTGTCAGCTTGGGCTCATGTTCTTCTCAGACCCGCTTGGAGCGCTTTCGGAGTTTCGTCGGGTTCTGCGCCCCAACGGCTGGACTGCAGTTAGCGTGACGACGACGCCGGAGCGCTCGCTGTTCGCCAGAATAGGCGCGGTAATCGCCCGTTGCGCACCTGAAAAAGCTGAAAAGCTAAATCGCTTCTTCTCCATCCCTGACGCGACATGCTTGCATTCCTTGCTCCACCGCGCCGGGTTTCAAGAGATCTATGTCCAGCTTGAAACTCGGCCCATCAAATTCTCATCTTTCGACGATTATTTCAGCGGAATCACCAAAGGAGCAACATTGAGCGGTCAGGAGTATGTCCAGCTTCCTCCAGACATGCAGGTCACAGTGCGCGAGGAAGTCTGGCGCGGGCTGGCTTCGCCGAGCGTTGGAGAGCCGCTGACGATTGAGATGGACGTTCTGATAGGCAGCGGTGGGCGATAGAACAATGCGCCGAGCGCAATTTGATGGAAACGCTGTGCCCGTCACTGGAAATCGAACGCGCTTAGTCCGGTCACCATCTCGTCGAGGCCGAGCGGGCGCGTCACCGGCGGCTCGGCGCGGGCAAGGCAGCCGATGCGTTCGCACAGCCGGCAGGCGGGGCCTATCGGCGTGGCCGGATTGGCGCCCTGTCCGGCTTTTCCGGTCGCGGCGGCGGCCGCCCACGGCAGTGCCGCGCCGTAGACGATCTCGTCACGAAAGCCGATATCGCAGCCCAACAGAAGGGCGGTACGGCGCGGTCGCTCCGAAAACGAGCCTTGCGGTCCTTCGAGCGTGCGGGCGACGCAGAGGAATTCGGCGCCATCGGGCATTTCCACCGCCTCGACGAAGATCTGGCCGGGCTGGGTAAAAGCGGCATGCACGGGAAGCTTCGGACAGCCGCCGCCGAAGCGGCTTTGCGGAAAACCCTGGCTGCCCGCCTTGCGGAAGCGGTTGCCGGCATTATCGACCTCGAGCATGAAGAACGGCACGCCCGGCGTGCCCGGCCGCTGCAGCATGGTCAGGCGGTTCGCCGCCTGCTCGAAGGAGACGCCGAAGCGCGAGCGCAGTACGTCGATATCGTAACGTGCGCGTATCGCAGCTGCGTGAAAGGGTTGATAGGGCATCATCAGCGCGTGGGCGGCGTAGCGGCCAAGCTCGAAGCGGGCAAGCCGGCGGGCCTCATCCGTGGTCAGCTTCAGCGCCTGGATCTCGCCTGCCACCGCGACCGTCATGCGGATCAGGCAGGCCTCCATCGCCACCTCGCGCAACTGATCGAACGGCGACAGGCGCTCGGACAGAAACAGGCGTTGCGAGTGGCGGTCGTAGCGGCGGCGCCAGTTCGGCATGGTGGCGACCGGCAGCACCTTGACGACGATGCCGTATTCGCGCTTCAGCCAGGCCTTCAGTGCACCGAGCAGATCGTCGCCGGGATCGAGCACCGACGTGAATGCCTCGGCCTCCTCTTCGAGCGCGGCAAAATGGTTCGGCCGGCGCTCGAAAATCTCGTGCACCTCGTCGATCGGCAAGCGGGCGCCGGACAGTGCCGTCGCTTTGCCCTCACGCGCGAGAAGCTCGTTGAGGTCGGAAAGGCGCTCGGCCTGCTCGCGATAGGCGCGAAACAGTTTTATCACCGCGGCGGAAGCGTTGGGCGCCGCCTCGGCAAGCTCGATCAGTTCCTGGTCACCAGGCAATTCGCCGACCAGCAGCGGGTCTGAAAACACTTCCTTCAAGGCAGCGACCGACCCCCGAGCCTCGCCCTGCAATTCATGCGGGTCGACCTTGTAGACAGATGCCAGCTTGAGGATCAGCTGGACCGTCAGCGGTCGCTGGTTGCGCTCGATGAGATTAAGGTAGGACGGCGAGATGCCGAGCCCTTCGGCCATCGCGGTCTGGGTCAGGCCCTTGGCGCTGCGGATGCGGCGGATGCGCGGCCCGGCGAATATCTTCTGATCGGCCATTCGACTGTCCTTGACAGAAATTTACATGACTTCTGCATGGCGATGCCATGCAGGCCTTTTACAATCGTGACAAATTTACAGCGCCTAGCTGTCAAACACAACACAGATTTTCTCTTATTTCCCGGCCATTCCTCTGGTTTTCCTCGCCTGTTTCTCACTGAAATGTAAATGCTGTCACACCAAAACGACGCAGAAATCTCCATGAGGCGGCGTTTCCATCCCAGCAGCGATTTATCCGGAGTGACCAATGACCGATTTTTACAACCTCGTCCCCTCGGCACCGGAAGGCCGCTTCGACGGCATCGAGCGGCCCTATTCGCCGGACGATGTGAAGCGGCTGCGCGGTTCGGTCCAGATCCGGCAGAGCCTCGCCGAAATGGGCGCCAACCGGCTTTGGCAGCTCATCCACGAAGAGGACTTCGTCAACGCGCTCGGCGCCATGTCGGGCAACCAGGCGATGCAGCAGGTCCGGGCCGGGCTGAAGGCGATCTACCTGTCTGGATGGCAGGTCGCCGCCGACGCCAACACCGCATCCGCCATGTATCCGGACCAATCGCTTTATCCCGCCAATGCGGCGCCCGAACTGGTCAAGCGCATCAACCGCACCCTGCAGCGCGCCGACCAGATCGAGACCTCCGAAGGCAAGGGACTTTCGGTCGACACCTGGTTTGCGCCTGTTGTCGCCGATGCGGAAGCCGGCTTCGGCGGACCGCTCAATGCCTTCGAGATCATGAAGGCTTTCATCGAGGCGGGTGCTGCCGGCGTCCACTACGAGGACCAGCTGGCATCGGAGAAGAAATGCGGCCATCTCGGCGGCAAGGTGCTGATCCCGACCGCCGCACACATCCGCAACCTCAACGCCGCGCGACTTGCTGCCGACGTCATGGGCACGCCGACGCTGGTCGTCGCGCGCACCGACGCGGAAGCGGCAAAGCTGCTCACCTCCGACATCGACGAGCGCGACCAGCCGTTCGTCGACTATGGGGCCGGCCGCACGGTGGAGGGCTTCTATCACGTCAGGAACGGCATCGAGCCTTGCATCGCGCGGGCCGTCGCCTACGCGCCCTACGCCGACCTGATCTGGTGCGAAACCTCCAAGCCCGATCTGGCGCAGGCCAAGAAGTTCGCCGAGGGCGTGCACAGGCACCATCCCGGCAAGCTTCTCGCCTATAATTGCTCGCCGTCGTTCAACTGGAAGAAGAACCTCGACGATGCCACGATCGCCAGGTTCCAGAAGGAACTCGGCGCCATGGGCTACAAGTTCCAGTTCATCACGCTGGCCGGTTTCCACCAGCTCAATTTCGGCATGTTCGAACTCGCCCGCGGCTACAAGGCGCGGCAGATGGCGGCTTATTCCGAGCTGCAGGAGGCTGAATTCGCGGCGGAAGCTCACGGCTACACCGCGACCAAGCACCAGCGCGAAGTCGGCACCGGCTATTTCGACGCCGTGTCGATGGCGATCACCGGTGGCCGGTCTTCGACCACGGCCATGCATGAATCGACCGAGCACGCCCAGTTCAAACCGGCGGCGGAATAGCCGCAACGCAGCAAAATAGAGGAACGCCCCAAAAGGGGTATAAAGGAGAAGACCAATGGCATCGATAAGCCGCGTCAAGGAACGGGCCGAAGAACAGGCCACCACCATGACCGTCGACCAGCAAGCGACCATCCGCATGCTGGCGAATGACCTGCACAGGCTCAACCAGTCGGTGATGAAGGCGGTCGAGGCCGGTGTGTCGGTGGAGCTCGTGCGCTCGGCACGGCACCATGGCGGCGACGGCAACTGGGGCGACCTGCTGATCCCGGTGATCGTCACCCAGCGGAGCCTCGGCTGACTGAAATCCGGCCGAAGCCTGTCGGTGGTTCCGGCATCACCTGCGCAGTCTCTGCGCAGGTGATTTGCGTTTGCACGACCAGTTTGCATATAGGCAAGAACAGAACTTGCTTTAAATTTTAACGTTTCTTGCGATATTCTGGCTATCCGCCATTTCAGCTTGACACAGGCAGCGATCTCACTGCAATTGTTTCTAAAGTTTCAACCCTGCATTGAAACCAGACGAGTGCCCCCACGCTCATGCGCCCCATGAACCGCGATCCCAGGACCGTAAGCCACCTGACTTTGGGGAGCCGGAATGTGGACCCCGAGATGCTCACGGACTTCACCCGCGTGCTCGTCGTCGGGAAGTCGCCGGTCAACCGGGTGGTGGTTTCGAAAATCGTCGAACGATCAGGGCTCAAACCGATTTCGGAATCGCCCGAAACGGCAGCAACGACGTTGCGATCGCTCATTCCCGGAGCTGTCGTCCTCGATGGCGGAGCGGACAACCAGGACTGCGACGCGCTGATGTCGGGCATCGATGCGCTGCGACGCACCTCGGGCAGATCGCTTCCCTCGGTGATCCTGCTTTCGACCAAGAACGGCACACCGGAGAGCCTCGGCCTGTCGAGTGTCGTTGATGCGGTGGTCGTCAAACCGATCACGACCGAACGGCTGCAGCCAGTGATCGACCACCTGATCGGGCTCGCACGCAGCTAGCCGGCGTCCGATCCGGCTTACACGCCTTTCCTCGCTTCTTGCGATCGAATCTGGATATTTATGTCAGTACGCGACCGCTCGGTGTCGCCTGACAATGAGCCCCGCTACGTCTCCTTTTGCAATTGCGACGCATCTGGGATAGCACCTTCGAACAAATCCGCAGGCATGTTCCGACTTCGCGACATGGCTGTCGATATTGGCGGATCATGACATGTCCTCAGAACAGACCATCGCCGCGCTTTGCAGGAAACTCGGACTGCGCATCACCGGTCCGCGCCGCGTCATCATGCGTGTTATATCCGAATCCAGCGACCATCCGGATGTGGTGGAACTCCATCGCCGTGTTGTCGCCATCGAGCCGACGATCGCGCTCGCCACTGTCTATCGCACCGTCAGCCTTCTGCGCGAAAAGGGCATTCTGGAGCGGCACACCTTTGGCGATCGGCGCGCCAGATACGAAACCGTCCCCCGTGAGCATCACGATCATCTCATCAACATCGAGACGGGAGACGTCGTCGAATTCCAGTCGGCGGAGATCGAGCGGCTCCAAGAGGAAATCGCTCGACAGCACGGATTCACGATCATCAGCCACAGACTGGAGATCTACGTGAAGCCGATCCAGAAAACGCGACGCTCTCGTCAATCCGGAGAATGACCGCCCGTTTCTAGCGTTCCTCGCCAATCTCCATTCGGCCCACTTTGAGTGTGGTAACGGCGAAGGCCGCGATGAAGGCGGCGGACAGCATGAGAACGATGGTCGGCGCCGGTGCGCTGTCGATGAAGAAGGACAGATAGACGCCGAGAAACGAGGCGGCGACCGCGATCGCCACCGACAGGATCAGCATGGCGCTGAACTTCCTTGTCAGCAGGAAGGCGATGGCGCCAGGCGCGATCAGCATGGCGATGGCCATGATGATGCCGACCGCCTTCAGCGCGCCGACGATGGTGAGCGAGATCAGGCAAAGCAGGCCGTAATGGAGCAGGTTGACCCGAAGACCAACCGCGCGAGCCTGAGCCGGGTCGAAGGCGTGCAGCAGGAAGTCGCGCCACTTGATCCCGATGA
This sequence comes from Mesorhizobium onobrychidis, assembly GCF_024707545.1. Lineage (NCBI taxonomy): Bacteria > Pseudomonadati > Pseudomonadota > Alphaproteobacteria > Hyphomicrobiales > Phyllobacteriaceae > Mesorhizobium > Mesorhizobium onobrychidis. The sequence goes on along the minus strand of NZ_CP062229.1, from coordinate 1,733,606 downwards.
TGCCGGCCGTGATCGCAGCAATGAGCCCCGTTTCGACGATGTCGCGCAGCCCGATGCCCAGCACGTCGCCGAACAATATGTGGTCGAGATGCACGTCGGACTGGATCTTTACGTAGAGCACCAGGCCGAGGCCGAACATGCCGGAGAAGACGATGCCCATTACCGTGTCCTGCTTGATGCGGCTGTTATCCTTGAGGAAGCCGGTGGCGAGAGCGCAGACCATCCCGGCGGCGAAGGCACCGACCGAATAGGGAAATCCAACGATGTAGGCGATGACCACGCCGGGAAAGACGGCGTGGCTGATAGCGTCGCCCATCAGCGACCAGCCCTTGAGAACGAGGAAGCAGGAGAGCAGCGCAGTCGGCACAGCGACCAGAACCGAAACAATCAGGGCATTGACCATGAAGCCGAACTGGAAGGGGGTAAGCAGCGTATCGAGGATGCTCATGGGCTGGCCTCCAAGATCCTCGCCGCGCGGCGGCGGGCTGCCAGCATTCCGTGCTTGGGAGCGAAGAAGAAGGCGGCGAGAAAGATCAGCGTCTGCAGGACGACAATGATGCCGCCGGTGGCGCCGTCGAGGAAATAGCTGGCATAGGCGCCGCTGAAACTCGTGGCCGCGCCGATTACAACCGCGATGACGAGCAGGCGCGGAAAGCGGTCCGTCAGAAGATAGGCGGTCGCGCCGGGAGTCACCACCATGCAGATGACGAGGAAGGCGCCGACGGTCTGAAGCGCGGCGACCGTGGAGGCCGATAGCAGCATGAAGAACATGATCTTGAGCGCGCTCGGGTTGAGGCCGATCGAGCGGGCATGGCTCTCGTCGAAGAAGACCACCATCAGATCCTTCCATTTCACCAGCAGGATGGCGAGCGAGACGAAGCCTATGATGGCGAGCTGAAGCGTGTCTTCCGGGGTGATGGCCAAGATGTTGCCGAGCACGATCGTCTGGATATTCACGGAGGTCGGTGACAGCGACACCATGAACAGGCCGAGACCGAAGAAGGAGGAGAAGATCAGGCCGATGATGGCGTCTTCCTTCAGCTTGGTGCGCTGGTTGAGGAAGAGCATCGCCGCAGCGGCGAGCCCGCCGGAGAAGAAGGCGCCGATCGAGAAGGGAAGGCCCAGCATATAGGCGCCGGCGACGCCCGGCACGATCGAATGCGAGAGCGCGTCACCGATCAGCGACCAGCCTTTCAGCATCAGATAGCAGGACAGGAAGGCGCAGACACCCCCGACCAAGGCGGACACCCACATGGCATTGAGCATGTATTCGTAGCCGAACGGCTCGAACAGGATACTCATTCGTCGCGTTCCCGCATCTTTTGCTGCATGGCTCCGTTCTCTCCGTAGAAGACCAGTGGCCGCTCGTCGTCGGTGATGACGGCAAGGCGGCGCCTGTCGTCGTCCTCATGCAGCCCGGCGCCGCCGAGCACGAAATGACGCAAGACGCCGCCAAAAGCCTTTTCCAGGTTCGCCTGCGTGAAGGTCTGTCCTGTAGGCCCGTAGGCAAGGACCGTGTTCCGGAGCAGCACGGCACGATCGCAGAACTCCGGCACGCTACCCAGATTATGGGTCGAGACCAGCATCACTCGGCCTTCGTCCCGGAGCGCGCGCAGCAGTTCGACGATAGCGTCCTCGGTCCTGACGTCGACGCCGGTGAAGGGCTCGTCGAGCAGGATGACGCGCCCATCCTGCGCCAGCGCCCGAGCGAGAAAGACGCGCTTCTTTTGCCCGCCCGAAAGCTCGCCGATCTGGCGCTTGCGGAAATCGCTCATGCCGACACGCGCAAGCGCGGCGGTAACCGCCTCGCGATCAGCAGCCTTCGGAATGCGCATCATGCCCATATGGCCGTAGCGACCCATCATGACGACGTCCTCGACCAGTACTGGAAAGTTCCAATCGACCTCCTCGGCCTGCGGCACATAGGCGACGACGTTCTTCCTCAGCGCGGCCGCGGCCGGCTGTCCGAGAACAAAAATCTCTCCCTTTGCCAGCCGCACGAAGCCCATGATGGCTTTGAACAGCGTCGACTTGCCCGAGCCGTTGACACCGACAAGTGCCGTGATCGTGCCTGTCGGAATTTCAAAGCTCGCATCCCGCAGCGCCGTGTGGCCGTTGCGGTAGGTGACGGTCGCGCCGCGGACGGCGAGACCGCCTCCCGCATCCTCGGACGCGGGGGCAAGAGGCGGAACCGCTTCGTTCATTGCGACAGCCCCGCGGCGAGGCCTTTCTGAACCGTATCCGATGTCACACGCAGCAGGTCGATATAGGTCGGCACCGGGCCGTCCGCCTCGCTGAGAGAATCGACGTAGAGCACGCCACCGTAATGGACCCCCGTCTCGCGCGCGACCTGCCGGGCCGGCTTGTCCGACACGGTGCTTTCGCTGAAGACGGCGACGATCTTGTTTTCCCTGACGGCGTCGATCACTTTGCGAACCTGCTGCGGGGTGCCTTGCTGGTCAGCGTTGATCGGCCACAAATAAAGCTCCTTCAGCTCGAAATCGCGTGCGAGGTAGGAGAAAGCGCCTTCGCTCGATACCAGCCAGCGCCTGTCCTGCGGGATCGAGGCAAGCTTATCGCGGATCGGCGCGACGGCCGCCTCTATCTTTGCCTTGTAGGCTTCTGCATTGGCCTTGTAGGTCTCGGCATGCGCCGGATCGTGCTCGACGAAGGCATCGCGGATGTTGTCGACGTAGATCAGCGCGTTTGTCGGCGACATCCAGGCATGCGGGTTCGGTTTGCCAGTATAGGGTCCCTCGGCGATGCTCATCGGTTGGACGCCCTCGGAGACGATAGCGCCGGGCACGTCGCTGAGGTTCTGGAAGAATTTTTCGAACCAGAGTTCGAGGTTGAGCCCGTTCCACAGAATGAGCTGTGCGCCCTGCGCCCGCTGAATGTCGCCCGGCGTCGGCGCGTAATTGTGGATCTCCGCTCCCGGCTTGGTGATCGATTCCACGATTGCTGCGTCGCCCGCCACGTTCTTCGCCATGTCGGCGATGACGGTGAAGGTCGTCACGGCCTTGAATTTTTCCTGCGCTTTCGCTGGACTTGAAGCCACTGCCGCAGCGAACACTGTAGCCATCAACCCGACGACAACCAATCGCCCGTATCTCTCGATCATCAAAATCTCCTGTCGCGATTTACTCGCATGTCCCGCGGGCGGCCGCCATTATGCGACTGTGACGCCGCGCTTGTCGCATATGCTGCAATTGCGACTGATTTGCAAATAGAAAGCGGTTTTGCATCGTGGATTGTACACGGCCGCGCGATGGAGGTCAGCGACAGCGCGGCCCTTGGCGGAGCGGACAACAAGGATTGCGACGCGCAATGTCCGGCATCGATGCGCTGCGGCGCACGTCCGGTTCGACGCCGGGACCCGCGATCAGCCGGCTTTCCCGATGCTTTCGACCAGCCGGGGCAGTTCCGAGAGATCGGTGATCTGGCGGAAGCGAGGCGCGGTGATCGGCGGCTCGACATGTTCCAGCGCCCAGGTCAGCTCATGCGGCACGTGGATACCCCAACTGCCGGCCTCGATGGCCGGCACCACGTCCGACTTGAGCGAATTGCCGACCATCATGCTTCTTTCGGCGCCATCGCCGTAGCGGCTGAAGATGCTGACATAAGTGGCGGGGCTCTTGTCACTGACGATCTCGACGGCATCGAAAAGGTCACCCAGGCCCGATTGCGCCAGCTTGCGTTCCTGATCGAAGAGGTCGCCCTTGGTGATCAGCACCAGGCGATACGCATCCGCCAGCTTTTCAACGGTTTCGCGCGCATGGGGCAGCGCCTCGATCGGATGGCCAAGCATCTCGCGGCCCGCCGCAAGAATCTCGGCGATGACCGAGGCCGGCGCGCGGCCCTCGGTAATCTCGATCGCCGTTTCGATCATCGACAGGGTAAACCCCTTGATGCCGAAGCCGTAGACGGCGAGGTTGCGCTTCTCGGCCTCCAGCAATCTTGCCGAGATGTGCTCCTCCTCGGCATGATCGGCGAGCAGCGCGGCAAAGCGCTTTTCGGTCATGCGGAAGAACTGCTCGTTCTGCCAGAGCGTGTCATCGGCATCGAAGCCGATCGTGGTCAACTCATGATTGTTCTGCATTCGACGTCTTCGACCGAGGTCATTGAACTTGCGTCGAACCTAAGCTGCTTTGGGCGCTTTTCAACTGGGCAGGCGAACGCAGGGCCGGCTCCCCTTCCCTTCCATCGCCGGCCCCGGCTATACTCCCAAATCCGCAACCCAATCTGGTGAATGATGCCGCCTGCAAAAAAGGAAGTCCGTCCGTCGAGCCGCGGAGGACGTATCCGCACGCCTGCCTTCGTGAAAAATCAACGTGGTGTGAAAAACTGGAAGGAAGTCGGCGCCTGGCTGGCGTGGCGCGGCATCGAGGATATCGAATGCATCACGCCCGACCAGGCGGGTGTTGCGCGCGGCAAGATGATGCCGTCGAAGAAATTCACCTCCAACACCTCGCTGGCGCTGCCTTCGGCGGTGTTCATGACGACGATCTCCGGCGGCTACCCGGAAGACGGCAACGGCTTCCACTATCCGGAGGACGACGGCGACCTCAAGCTGATGCCGGACCTGTCGACGCTGACGGTGGTGCCGTGGGAAGAGGACCCGACGGCGGCGGTCATCTGCGACCTCGTCCACCAGGACGGCCGCTCGGTCGAGTTCACGCCGCGCAACGTGCTGAAGCGTGTGCTTGCCGCTTACGACAAGCGCGGGCTGAAGCCGGTGGTGGCACCCGAGATCGAGTTCTACCTAGTGCGCAAGAATCCCGATCCGGACTACCCGCTGACGCCGCCGGTCGGGCGTTCGGGACGGGCGATCGGCGGTGGCGCCGGCTATTCGATCGCCGGCGTCAACGAGTTCGACGAACTGATCGACGACATCTACCATTTCTCCGAAAGCCAGGGCCTGGAGATCGATACGCTGATCCACGAGGAAGGCGCCGGCCAGCTCGAGATCAATCTGCGCCATGGCGATCCGATCGAGCTCGCCGACCAGGTGTTCATGTTCAAGCGCACCATCCGCGAGGCGGCGCTGAAGCATGAGATCTATGCCACCTTCATGGCCAAGCCGATCCAGGGGCAGCCCGGGTCGGCCATGCATATCCACCAGTCGATCATCGACAAGAAGACCGGCAAGAACGTCTTTTCTGCCGAGGACGGCTCGGAAACCGAAGCCTTCTTCCATTTCCTCGGCGGCATGCAGAAACATGTGCCGAACGCGCTGGTGATGTTTGCGCCCTACGTCAATTCCTATCGCCGGCTGACGCAGTCGGCTTCGGCGCCGGTCAACAACAAATGGGGCTACGACAACCGCACCACCGCCTTCCGCGTCCCGCGTTCCGACCCGGCAGCCAGGCGCGTCGAGAACCGCATCCCCTCATCCGACGCCAATCCCTATCTGGCGCTGGCCGCATCGCTTGCCTGCGGGCTGATCGGCATGACCAACAAGATCAAGGCCGAACCACCGGTTCTCACCACCGCCAACGAGGCAGAGATCGACCTGCCGCGCAGCCTGCTCGAAGCTGTCGATCTGTTCGAAGCCGACGAGGAACTCTGCGCGCTGCTCGGCAAGTCGTTTGCCGCGACCTATGCGGCGATCAAGCGGGCGGAATTCGAGACCTTCATGGAAGTGATCAGCCCGTGGGAGCGGGAGTATCTGTTGTTGAATGTGTAGGAGGGGAGTAGGGCAGTACGGCAGTAGGGCAGTAGGGCAGTAGGGGGCGGCACGTACTGGCGAAGATCGAGTCATACAGGGATCTGATCGTCTGGCAGCAGGCAATGGACCTGGCAGTATCAATCTATGAAGTGACACGAGCTTGGCCGAAAGACGAGCTCTATGGAATGACAGGTCAGGTGCGTCGGGCAGCTACCTCCGTGCCTGCCAACATCGCTGAGGGTTACGGCCGAGAGAGCCGAGCTTCCTATCAGCAATTTCTCAGGATCGCCCAAGGATCACTCAAGGAACTGGAGACGCATCTTATGATTGCGCACCGTGTCGGAATCGCCTCGCACGAGGCGGTCGAACCTTTGATGAACCGCAGCGAGAGCGTAGGGACGCTATTGCGCCTTCTGATCCGCAAATTGTCACCTGAATAGCTCCTACTGCCCTACTGCCCTACTGCCCTACTGCCCTACTGCCCTACTGCCCTACTGCCCTACTGCCCTACTGCCCTACTGCCCTACTGCCCTACTGCCCTACTGCCCTACTGCCCTAACCCGCCGTCGATCACCATGCCCTACCAATCCCCAATCTCCCCCGGCCGCTCCTGGTATGAGGACACGGCCGGGCCGCGGCCCGAATACCCGGCGCTCGACGGCGACCGGAGATGCGACGTCGTCATCGTCGGCGGCGGCTTCACCGGCCTGTCGGCGGCGGCGCACCTTGCCAAGGCCGGCAGCAATGTCGTGCTGATCGAAGCGCATCGTTTCGGCGACGGTGCATCGGGCCGCAATGGCGGCCAGCTCGGCACCGGCCAGCGCGCCTGGGCCGAGGAACTGGAAGCCGAATACGGCTTTTCCCGTGCCAAGGCGCTGTTCGACCTCGCCGAAGAGGCCAAGGCGCATCTCCTCGAATTCGCCGCTGCCAACAAGATCGAGATCGACTACATGCCCGGCCAGATGTCGGTGGCGCACAAGCAGCGCTATGTCGGCGATTACAAGGCGCATGCCGAGATCATGGCGAACCGTTTCGGCTATCCGCACATCACCTTCATGGACGCCAAGGAGACGGCGGAGCGGTTGGGCTCGGCGCGCTACTTCGGCGGCACCCGCGACACCGGCACCGGGCACATTCATCCGCTGAAGCTGGTGATCGGCACGGCAAAGGTGGCGGTGCAGGCGGGCGCGCAGCTGTTCGAGCAGACGCCGGCGACCGGCATCGCGTCCGTTAGCGGCAAGGTCAGGGTTACGACGCCGAAGGGCACGATATCAGCGGAGAAATGTCTGATCGGCGTCAACGCTCACGGCGGCACGCTCGAGCCGATCAGCGCCGCGCACATCATGCCGATCGGCTCCTTCATCGGCGCGACGGCGCCGCTGGGGGCTGACACAAACGTGCTGCCGGGCGGTGAGGCGGTCGATGATTCCCGCTTCGTCGTGCGCTACTTCCGCAAATCGACGGATGGACGTCTGCTGTTCGGCGGGCGCGAGATCTACGCGGTCAACGATCCGAAAGACATCCATGTCCACATCCGCCGGCAGATCGCCGAGCTTTACCCAGCGCTGAAGGACGTCGAGATCACCCATGGCTGGGGCGGCTATGTCGGCATCACGATGCCGAGAAAACCGTTCGTGCGCGAGGTGATTCCCAATGTGATCTCGGTCGGCGGCTATTCCGGCCACGGCGTCATGCTGTCGAACTTTTTCGGCAAGCTCTATGCCGAAACCGTCGCCGGCAACCGGGACCGGCTGAGGCTGATCGAGGATCTGAAAATCCCGGCCTTTCCCGGTGGCAGGCGCTTCCGCGCGCCTCTGCTGTTTCTTGCGCTCAACTGGTATGCCTTGAGAGACCGTATCTAACCACAGGTTGCAAAATCCCTTGCAAGTTGCAGAATCTCTCGCAAAGGTGCAGAATCCGCCCGGCAAGGGCGCAGTGATGCCACAATCGCCGGCAAAGGATGCGCGCTCAGGGCAGTTGAACGGGGACTTTTGCGGGCCTGCCCGCGTTGGTTTGGGACCGATGCCGACCAAATGCCGGTTTTCCCGGCACAGGTCGTAAGAACGTCGGCCCGCAAATGGAGGTTGCAAGAGTGAGAGAGCCCTTCAGTTTCGGCGCGCCGGAACGACGGCGCTTTGCGATGCAGTTTGGCTACGACATGCAGCCCAGGTTCTGGCGGCAAATTCGGTCGAACTTGCATCTGGTCATCGCCGCGTTTGGCACAGCAGCGCTGCTTGGCGTCGCCGCGGTGGCGCTATGGCTGGCATTGCCGGCCACCGAGAGACAAGCGGTTGCGAGTCCCGAGCAGATCGTTTCAAGCATTCCGGTAAAAACAACAAGGATCGTGCCGGCCGCGGCCTCGACGGTCGCCGCGGCGCAGCAGGCTGCGAGCAAGACCGATGCGGTTTCGCCGGCGGTGGTTGCAGCGAAGGCCGAGATAGCGGCGCTGGCGCCCAATGACCCTCGCTGGACAGGATCGGGACCGAAGACCACATCCGGCCAGATGGCGGGCCAGGCTGAAAAAGCAGACAAGCCGTCCACTGCGGCGGCATTCTCCGATCCGGCAGCGAAAACCAAAGTGGCAGCATTGCTTGCCAAAGTCGCGGCTCCCACCAAGACGTCGACGGACGGTGCGCAAACCGCCGCCATCCCCACCCCGAAGCCGGAAGAGCCGGCAGCGACACAGAACGATGGCACCCAGGCCAAAGTCGAGGCCAAGCAAGCAAGCGCGGCAGATACCGGACGCATCCTCAGGGGCGTCACCATGCGCACCGGTCCGAAGAATAGTGCGGCCGCCATCGTCACCATTCCAGCCAAGACCTCGGTTCAGGTGATGGGCTGCAAGAAATGGTGCCAGGTCGTCTACAACGGCAAACGCGGCTGGATCTACAAGAGCTTCGTCAAGACCGGCGCGTAGGATTGTCAGGCCATTCTTTGACGTTGCCCACGGCTCATTTGGCTGCCGCAATCAGCCGCCCGGGGTGCGATGAACGATCAAGTCAAACTTGAACCCGACAGCGCCGGACGGCTCAGATGCAACGTCCACCGTCGACTTCCAGCGCCACGCCAGTGATGAAAGCCGCCTCGTCCGAAGCCAGCCAGAGCGCCGCGTTGGCTATGTCGAGCGGCGTCGAAAGCCGGCCAAGCGGGATCGACGCGCGGAATTTCTCGCGGATTTCGGGCGTGTCGGCGCCCATGAATTTTTCCAGCATGCCGGTCTCGCCGGCGACCGGGCAGAGGCAGTTGACACGGATGTTCTTGGGCGCGAGCTCCACTGCCATGGATTTGGTCGCGGTGATCGCCCAGCCCTTCGATGCATTGTACCAGGTGAGGCCGGGCCGCGGCCTGATGCCGGCGGTCGAAGCCGTGGTCAGGATGACGCCACCGCCTTGCCGGTCCATGACCGGCACAACCGCCAGAGCGGCGTGGTAGATCGCCCTCATGTTGACGGCCGTGATCAGGTCGAAGGTCGTCTCGTCGACCTCGAGCATATCGCCGTTGCGATGGGTGTAGCCGGCATTGTTGACCATGATGTCGATGCGGCCGAAGGCACTCTTTGCGGCATAGACCATCTCATCGAACTCGGAACGCAACGAGACGTCGGTCTGGGTCCAGATCGCCGCCCGGCCGATCTCGTTGGCGACGCTTTCGGCGCCCTTGGCGTTGAGGTCGGCGACAACGACCTTGGCACCCTCCTCGGCAAAACGCTTGGCCATGCCCTCGCCGAAGCCCGACGCGGCACCGGTGACGATGGCAACTTTGTTTTCCAGGCGCATGGCTTTCTCACTCATGATTGAAGACGACCGCGCGGGCAGTCGCTGGCGACGACCGCCGAACGATCAGTATACACGCTCAATTTCTCCTTTGGCTTTCGCTTCGATCCCGCTCTATGCTGCATCTGCGAAGGCCTCCCGGAACACCTCACCGACAAGCCGCCGGGTTGCGCCAGTGTCAAGGGCACCCACACCTCAAGGCCAATTGGCAAAACCCGATTGGCCTTGGGTGTGACGCCGTGGCACTGGAAAATCTAAATCGATTAGATTATATCAGCCGCGTCACAGCGACCAGCGTCAAAGCGGACAGACCATGACCAGCCAGATCATTCCCGTCGACCCTTTCGACTTCATCATTTTCGGCGGCACCGGCGATCTGTCGGAACGCAAGCTTTTACCGTCGCTCTATCATCGCCAGCGCGGCCATCAGTTTTCCGAACCGACGCGCATCATCGGCACGTCGCGCTCGAAAATGACCGACGAGGAATTCCAGGCTTTCGCCAGGCAGGCGATTTCCGACCATGTGAAACCGGCCGATATCGACGCCACGGAGCTGAAGACGTTCCTTGCCCGGCTTTCCTACGTCTCGGCCGACGCGACCACTGGCGCGGGCTTCGACAAATTGAAGAAGGCGATCGGCGACAGCGACAGCATCCGCGCTTTCTACCTGGCGGTGGCGCCGGCGCTGTTCGGCGACATCTCGCATAAGCTGAAAGAGAACGGGCTGATCACGCCGAACTCGCGCATCGTGCTGGAGAAGCCGATCGGGCGCGATCTCGCCTCGGCGCGCGAGCTCAACGATCTGGTCGGCGACGATTTCCATGAAAGCCAGATTTTCCGCATCGACCACTATCTCGGCAAGGAGACGGTGCAGAACCTGATGGCACTGCGCTTTGCCAATGCGCTTTACGAACCGCTGTGGAATTCGGCCAATGTCGACCATGTGCAGATCACCGTGGCCGAGACCGTCGGTCTCGAAGACCGCGTCACCTACTACGACAAGGCCGGCGCACTGCGCGACATGGTGCAGAACCACATGCTGCAGCTTCTTTGCCTCGTCGCCATGGAGGCGCCGTCGTCGATGGATGCCGATGCCGTGCGCGACGAAAAGCTGAAGGTGCTGCGGGCGCTGAAACGCATCAACGGCAATGAAGCCCCCAGGCATACCGTGCGCGGCCAGTATCGTGCCGGGGCCTCGGCCGGCGGGCCGGTGAAAGGCTATGTCGAGGAGCTCGGCAAGAACAGCAACACCGAGACCTTCGTTGCGCTCAAGGCCGAAATCGGCAACTGGCGCTGGGCGGGCGTGCCGTTCTACCTCAGGACGGGCAAGCGGCTGGCGACGCGCGTTTCGGAGATCGTCATCGAATTCAAGCCGATTCCGCACTCGATCTTCGGCGACAGCGCCGGGCCGATCTCCGCCAACCAGCTGGTCATCAGGCTGCAACCCGACGAAGGCGTCAAGCAATTCATCATGATCAAGGATCCGGGGCCGGGCGGCATGCGGCTGCGCCAGATCCCGCTCGATATGAGCTTCGCGCAATCCTTCGACGGCCGCGCGCCCGATGCCTATGAGCGGCTGATCATGGACGTCATCCGTGGCAACCAGACGCTGTTCATGCGCCGCGACGAGGTCGAGGCGGCGTGGAAGTGGATCGACCCGATCCAGGACGCATGGGAAAGCGCAAGGCAAGAGGCGCAGGGCTATACGGCCGGCACATGGGGCCCCTCGGCTTCGATTGCGCTTATCGAACGCGACGGGCGGACATGGCACGAGAGCAATTGAACAGCGCCGCCTATAGCTGGCACGCGTTTGCCGAACGCCAGGACCTGGCGGCAGCACTTGCCGGCCACGTCGCAGGCCGCCTGACCAATGCAATCGCTGAGCGCGGCACGGCATTGCTCGCCGTTTCCGGCGGCACGACGCCGGCGATATTTTTCGCATCGCTTTCGAGTATCCCGATCGCCTGGAACAAGGTCACGGTGACGCTGGTCGACGAGCGTTGCGTGCCGGCCTCCTCTCCGCGCTCCAACGCCGGGCTGGTCGCTGCCAATCTTTTGCAAAACGCGGCCGCAGCCGCACGTTTCGTGCCGCTCTATCAGGAGGCAGCAAGCATCGGCGATACGTTGGAGGCCGACAGCAGGATGTTGCGGTCGCTGCCCTGGCCGCTCGATGTGGTCGTGCTTGGCATGGGAGCCGATGGCCATACCGCATCGTTTTTCCCGGATGCCGACAATCTGGAAAAACTGCTCGACCCGTTCTCGGAAAGGGTTGTGCTCCCGGTTCACGCAGCAAGCGCCGGCGAGCCGCGCCTGACGCTGTCGCTGGCGCGGATCGTCAGGGCCGGCTTCCTCGCACTGCACATCGAAGGTGAAGACAAGCGCAAGGCTTTCGAAAGCGCGATGGGATCGGAAACGCGAAAACCCATTCGTGCCGTGCTCGACGCAGCCGAGAGGCCCGTAGAGGTTTTCTGGGCACCCTGATTTCAACTTGCCGAGGGTCCCGGCAGATAGCCGGAAGGTGTTTGCGGGACCTCGCCTGAAAGGACCGACGCCATGACCGCGAGACGCGACATCGAAGCCATCACCGAGCGCATCCGCCAGCGCTCCAGACCAGGCCGCGAGGCCTATCTCGGCCGCATCGCCGAGGCCTCGAACCGCACCGCCAACCGGGCCGTGCTTTCCTGCGGCAACCTCGCCCATGGCTTTGCCGTCTGCAGCCCTTCGGAAAAGGTGGCATTGGGCGGCGACCGGGTGCCGAACCTCGGCATCATCACCTCCTATAACGACATGCTGTCGGCGCATCAGCCTTTCGAGACGTTTCCAGCGCTGATCAAGGACGCGGCGCGCGAGGCCGGCGGCATTGCCCAGGTCGCCGGCGGCGTGCCGGCGATGTGCGACGGCGTCACGCAAGGCCAGCCCGGCATGGAGCTGTCGCTGTTCTCGCGCGACGTGATCGCCATGGCCGCGGCGATCGGCCTGTCGCACAACATGTTCGACGCGGCCGTCTATCTCGGCGTCTGCGACAAGATCGTGCCGGGGCTGGTGATCGCGGCGCTGACCTTCGGCCATCTGCCGGCGGTGTTCATTCCGGCCGGGCCAATGACGACTGGCCTGCCCAACGACGAGAAGGCCAAGGTCCGCCAGCTCTATGCCGAAGGCAAGGCAGGAAGGGCCGAACTGCTCGAGGCCGAGTCCAAATCCTATCACGGGCCGGGAACCTGCACCTTCTACGGCACGGCGAACTCCAACCAGATGCTGATGGAGATCATGGGCCTGCACACGCCGGGCGCCTCCTTCGTCAACCCCGGCACGCCGTTGCGCGACGCACTGACCCGGGAGGCGACGAAGCGGGCGCTGGCGATCACCGCGCTCGGCAACGCCTACACGCCGGTCGGCCGGATGATCGACGAGCGCTCATTTGTCAACGGCATCGTCGGCCTGCACGCCACCGGCGGATCGACCAATCACACGATCCATCTGATCGCCATGGCGGCCGCGGCCGGCATCGCCATTAGCTGGCAGGATATTTCGGACCTTTCGGAAGCCGTGCCGCTGCTGGCGCGGGTCTATCCGAACGGCCTTGCCGACGTGAACCATTTCCATGCGGCCGGCGGGCTCGGCTTCCTGATCCGCGAACTGCTCGACGAGGGTATCCTGCACGAGGACGTCCAGACGGTTTGGGGCGAAGGGCTGCGGCCTTATGCGGTCGAAGCCAAGCTAGGCGCCGACGGCGGCGTCGTGCGCGAGGCCTCGCCCCGCGAAAGCGGCGACGAGAAGGTGCTGGCGCCGTTCAAGAAGGCGTTCCAGCCGACCGGCGGGCTAAAGATGCTTTCCGGCAATCTCGGCCACGCCGTCATCAAGACCTCGGCGGTGAAACCGGAGCGGCGCATCATCGAGGCGCCGGCAAAGGTTTTCGACAGCCAGCAAGGGCTCAACGAGGCGTTCAAGGCAGGCACATTGACCGGCGATTTCATCGCCGTCATTCGTTTCCAGGGGCCGAAAGCCAACGGCATGCCGGAGCTGCACAAGCTGACCACCGTGCTCGGCGTGCTGCAGGATCGCGGCCAGCATGTGGCGCTGGTCACCGACGGGCGCATGTCGGGCGCCAGCGGCAAGGTGCCGGCGGCGATCCATGTGACGCCGGAGGCAGTCGAGGACGGGCCGATCGCCAGGATCCATGACGGCGACATCATCAGGCTCGACGCCGACGCCGGAACGCTGGAAGTGCTGGTGCCAGCAGGCGATTTCGCGCTGCGGCGAGCGGCGGACAGCGATCTTGTCGGCAATGAATTCGGCTTCGGCCGCGAGCTTTTCGCTGGATTCCGGCAAATGGTCGGCCGTGCCGACCACGGCGCCAGCGCCTTCGGAAACAACGCAGCGGAATTCGCACTGCAGTGAAAAAGGGCGGCTCGTGGCCGCCCATTTTCGGCGTTTAACTGCGTCCCTATTGAACCGTCAGTTCGGCTCGCTCGCCGGCTTTGATGGTCACCGTGCTTTCCTTTGAGCTGTTATCCGACTTCTCCGAGACGACCGCGTAGTCGCCGGCCGGCAGCGCCGCCTGATATTTCTCGTCATAGGCGTAGCCGAGCGATTTGCGGTTGCCGTTGATGTCCTTCTTCGGATCGAAGATCTCAATTTTCGAGGCCCCCGGCGCGGTGATCGCCAGCACGCCGGCATTGATGGCGATCTTCAGATCCTGATGCTCACCGGCTTTGACGCTGAACGGCTGCTCGACAACGGCAAGGTCGACCGTCGCCGTCAACACATAATCATCGGGCGGCAGATCGAACTTGCTGTCGGGACCATAGGCATGAGCCACCTCTTGCCTCGTCCCGTCGATCTTCTTTTTTGCCTTGAACACATTGAAGCCGATGCCCGAACCGTCGGCCTTGTCGCCGCCGGCAGTGTAGTAGGCGTTGGCAACGACATGGCCGACGCCGACGATGATATCCTTGTCGACGACCTTGCCGGCAGCGAGCGGGATGGTTTCGGTGACCTCGCCCTGCCCGATCCTGACCGTCACTTTCTGGTCGCCGGCCGGCAATACGACCTTCGTGTCGCCATAATAGGTCGCGGGCGTATCGACGCCCGGATAGGCGATCACGACAGCCGCGCCATCGGCCACATCCGCGCCCTCGCTTGGCCGCGGATGAATGAGGAGCGTGCCGGCATTCAGCGTAAGGAGGGGTTTGTAGACCTGGGCTGCCTCGACCGTGATCTTCTGTTCGGTCCTGGCCTCGCCATAGCGTGCGACAATTATGTAGCCGCCCGGCTCCAGATCGCCCTTGTAGGCTCCGTATTCGGTGGTGACGTAATCGCCGCGCGTGCCGTCGGACTTTGCCTTGTAGATCTCCCAGGAATTGCCGTCGGTGACGGGATCGCCGCCCTCGGCGAGCACCACGGCCGGCATGAAGTTGAACTCCGGCTTTTCCGGCTCGGGAGCCGGCTGCGGCGCAGGGGCTGGTTCGGGTGCAGGTGCGGCGGCGATGGTTTCGACCAGCGCGTCCCGCAGCGCTTGCTCGTCGGACGCCTGGATGTATCTGCCGCCGGTGTTGTCGGCGAGGCAAGCAACCTGCCTGCCCTCGTCCGCGCTCAGACCGAAGCCGACGACGTCTACGGTGAAGTCGACGCCGGCAGCCTTCAGTTCCTTGCCGAGCGCACACGGATCGCCATTGCAGGTCTCGAGCCCGTCGGTGATCAGGATGACGGTGGCCTTGTCCTCGGTGTATTTCAGCGCCTCGGCCGCTTGGCTTACGGCTGATGTCAGCGGCGTCTTGCCGAGGAATTTCAGGCTGTCGGCGGCAGCGGAAACAGCAGCTGCCGAGCCGGCCTGCGGCGGCACGATGAGCTCGATATCCTCGCAACTGCCCTTCTCGCGATGGCCATAGGCCATGAAGCCGATTTCCCTATCGGCGGGGACCGATTGCAACACCGTTCGCAGCGATTCGCGGGCGATTTCGAGCTTGGGCTTGCCGTCGATCTGCGCCCACATCGAACCGGAAGCATCGAGAATGAGGATGACTCGGTCGGCAGCAAGGCCGAGCGTCGTCATCCACAACAGGAGGATCGCCGCAGCGATGCTCCGTGCAAGTCCTGCCATGAAAATCTCCCCCAGTCAGTCTCTGCCAGTCAGGGGGGCGAAGCTATTTGACGCCGCGTCAGGATACAAGCCCGGACGCCGGGCATTTGAGGTTGGCGGCTGATTGCGCCAAACGACTCAGTACGTCGTGCGACGCTCTTCGGAAGGCGGCCGGCCGAACTGCAGCCGATAGCTCTGGGCAAAATAGGAGTGCGAGGTGAAGCCGGTGGCGATCGCCACGTCGAGGATCGGCATGTTGGTCTGGCGCAGCAATTCGCGCGCCCGCTCGAGCCTGAGCCGCATGTAATAGCGGCCGGGCGTCACCGTGAGGTGACGCAGGAACAGGCGCTCGACCTGGCGCACCGACAGGCCGGCCGACTTGGCAAGCTGCACCGCCGACAGCGGCTCGTCGAGATGATCGGCCATCAGCTCGACGATGCGGCGCAGCTTTTCCGATTTTCCGGTCAGGTCGCGCTCAGGACCGACGCGCTGGCGGTCTCCGGCAGAGCGGATGCGCTCGTGCTGGAACTGGTTGGCAACGCCGTTGGCGAGGCCCGAGCCGAAATCGCCGCGCACGATTTCCAGCATCAGGTCGATCGAGGTGGTGCCGCCGGCGCAGGTGTAGCGTTTGCGGTCGATCTCGAAGACATTGCCGGTGCAGTTGATGTCGGGAAACCGCTCGACGAAGCCGGCGCGGTTTTCCCAGTGGATGGTGCAGCGATAGCCTTCGAGCTGGCCTGCCTCGGCGAGCAGATAGGAGCCGACCGACAGTGCGCCGAGCGCGTTGCCGCGCCGGCCCCAGCTGCGCAGCGCCGCCAGCACCTTGCTTTTGCCGGGAAACTCCGTCGTCAGCCCGACCGAGACGAAAAGGATATCGACCGGCGGCAGATCGGCGACAGCGTAGTCGATCTTGAGCGGCAGGCCGTTGGAGGCCATGACGGCATCGCCGTCGGCCGACACCGTCGTCCAGCCATAGAAGTCGTGGCCGAGCAGCCGGTTCGCCGACCGGAACGTGTCGATTGCGGCGGCCAGCGAGAACATGGAAAACTTGTCGACCAGCAGGAACCCGAACTGCCGGCCGCCTTGAACGGGATCGTTCGTGACCAGCCGCTCTGAGGGAACAGTGAGGTTCGGCAAAGCTGAGGCTTTCCAGGTTCAGAAAGACGGCCGTTTCAATCCGGCCGCGAGATAGGCGGAAGCTAGCGTGTTGGCCATCAGCATGGCAATGGTCATCGGTCCGACGCCGCCGGGCACCGGCGTAATGGCGCCGGCCGTCTTCGCCGCTTCCGCATAGGCGACGTCACCGACGAGACGGGTCTTGCCTTCGCCCTTTTCGGGCGCCGCGATGCGGTTGATGCCGACGTCGATGACGGTGGCGCCTGATTTGACCCAGTCACCCCTGATCATTTCGGGTCTGCCGACAGCGGCAACGAGAATGTCGGCGGTGCGCGCCAGTGCAGCCAGGTCCTTCGTGCGGCTGTGTGCGATGGTGACAGTGCAGTTGGCGGCAAGCAGAAGATTGGCCATCGGTTTGCCGACGATGTTGGAGCGACCGACGACCACCGCATTGAGCCCGGAAAGATCCTTGCCGCGCACACGCTCGATCAGCAGCATCGAGCCGGCCGGCGTACAAGGCACGAACGCCGTCTCCAGTTCGCCGGTGCCGAGCTTGCCGACATTGATGAAGTGGAAGCCGTCGACATCTTTTTGCGGCGCTATTGCCTGGATGACCTTGCCCGCATCGACATGGCCAGGCAGCGGAAGCTGCACCAGGATGCCGTTGATGCCGGGATCGGCGTTGAGTTCGCCGATGATATCAAGCAGTTCCTGTTCGGAGGTCTCCGCCGGCAGCGTGTGCTGGACCGAATGAAAGCCGCATTCCTTGGCGGTGCGGGATTTGGAGGCGACATAAACCTGGCTCGCCGGATCCTCGCCGACGATGACCACGGCAAGACCGGGCTTGTGCGCGCCCTTTTCCATCAGATCGATCGTCAAGGCCTTGACGCGCCGCACCACGTCTTCGGCGACGCTCTTTCCGTCAATCAACTCGGCCATGAACCACCCTCGACATCGTTCTACTTCGGGCGGCATTTTCACGAAAACCCGACCGGGCAATCCCGTCAAAGCGCCGTCTTATGCCGCTAACTCGAAACCGATGGCTTTTATTCTATTCGGCGCTCAGAAATAGCGCCGCGATCGGCTTTCGGTGAGTTCGCGAACCGCTTCTATGGCCGGCGGATAGGGGTAGCCGGCCGGCGGCGGCTGCATCTGCCAGGGATAGCCCATCGGCGGTTGCGCATGCGCCTGCATAGGCGGGGCCGGGTACATCGCCTGCTGCGGAGCATAGGCGCCTTGCTGGACTTGCGGCTGCCTGGAGCCGGTAGTTTCCGGATCCCGCCTTGCGCCTCCGGCAACTGCCGATGCGCCACTGGCCGGTGAGCCACTGGACCACGTAGTGGCAGAGTCTTCCCTGCGCGCCTTGCGCGGCAGGATCCTGCTCACCGCCGACAGCAGCGCACTGATCGGACCTGAACGCCTGGTGGCCTCGACTGGCGGAACGCGCGGTGCCGCCGCCTGGTATGCCTGGTCTTCAAACCGGCGTTCCCTGCGGCGCGGCCGCGAATTGGCGGTTTCGCGCAGGCTCGCATAGGCGCCGCGCGTGGCGCCCAGACCGACACCAGAGGCGAGGCCCGCCAGCAGGCCGGCAAGCACCGTCACGGCGCGCGACGGTCCGTTCGGCTCGAGCGGGGCGAAGGCCTTGGAGATCACGTTGATATTGGCGGTGTTGATGTCCTTCTGCTCGCCGGTTTCCTTGGCGCGCAGAAGATATTGCTCATAGACGGAGCGTTTGGCGGCGGCCTCGCGCTCCAGTTCGCGCAGGGTAACCAGGTCGCTGTTGACGTCGCCGCTGCGGACCTTCAACTGCGCCAGTCGGGAGGCCAGATCCTGTTCGAGCTGCACGGCGCGCCTCAGGTCGACCTGCAGCGACGAGGCGATGCGGCGCAGTTCCCCGACGATACGCTCGCGCGAGCCGGCAAGCTGGGCTTTGAGCGCCTGGAGCTCGGGATGGCGCGGCCCGAACCGGATCGCAGCGCGGTCGGCCTCCTGCTTGAGCGTCGCATATTGCGAGCGCAGTTCGCTCATGGTGTTCGAGTTGATCTCCTCCGGCAAGGTGCCGCTCAGAACCGAATTCACGTCGATCGAGCGCGCCGACGCAGCGCGGGCGTTGAGTTCCAGCGTGCGCGCGCGGGCGATGGCAAGCTGCTGGTTGAGCTTGAGCATCTCGTCGTCGCTGATCAGATGGCCTTGTGCGTCGACGAGGTCGTGCGCGGCCCTGAAATCCTCGACCTTGCGCTCGGCCACTTCCACGCCCTTGCGCAGATCGTCGAGCCTGCCCGTCAGTTCGTTCGTCGCGCGGCCAGCGGTATCGGACTGGAGCTGACCGAAGGTCTGCAGGAAAACGTCCGTCATCGTGTTGGCGATGAGCGCCGACTTCTCGCCATTTTGCGTGGTGGCGCTGACGGAGATGACGAAGGTCTTGCCGCCGCGCTCGACCGAAAGGCTCTCCGCCAGATTGGCGACGGCCAGCGCACGGCGGCGGCCCTCATCGGCACCCGGCCCGTCATTGCGCGACAGGATCGACCGGATGAGCGTCATCACGCCCAGGCCATCGGAACCTTGCCCGTTGAACTCCGGATCGCTGACGAGATTGAGCTTGTCCACGACCTTGTTGAGAACGGTGCCGGAGGTGAGCACGCGAACCTGGTTTTCGACGATGGCCAGCGTGGCGTCGGACGCAACCACCGATTGGGTGAGATCGCGGTCGGTGAGCTTCAGGTCGCGCGGGTCGACGATCAGCTCTGCGGTGGCTTCGTATTTCTTCGGCGTCGACAATGCGATCGCGACGCCAAGCGTGGCGCCCAGTATCGTCATGGTAACAATCAGCAGCTTCGACCGGGCAACGCCGCGGACCACCTGCATCGGATCGATCAACGGCTTCCATCCGCCGTCGTCCTCAGGGGAAGACCGCTGCTCGTCACCGGCATATCGAGGCTCGAACCCGGCGGATCGAGGATCGTATCGAGGATCGAACGCAGCGTGTCGAGGCTCGAACGCGGCATGTCGGGGTTCGGCGTCGAAACGGCGGTCCTCGGAAACATGGACAGCAACCGGCTCCTCCCGCGGCCTGGCGTCCGCATGGTCCGCTTCAACGGCGTCGTGGGTCTCAGGCGGTATCCGGGCGGCCGAAGCGGATGCATGATCGGCTTGAAACTGGCTTGTTTCGCCGTTTGCCGAGAATTCCGGGGGCATCCGGCGTTCCGGGGTCACCGAGGGCTCCGGGATTGCCGAAAATTCCGGATGCCCTCGCCCCTCGCGGCGTGAGCGCGCGAGACGATGGCGCGTTGCGGCGTCTTCGCGCCATGACGGGTCTGCCCGATCCCCGATCGAAACCAGCGATGGTTCTTCTTCGCCGCGTATCGCCTGGCCGAGCGCCAGCAAGGACCGTTCGCGCTTCCAATCTTCACGGTTTTGTCTGTCGACCATTGTCGTGGAGCTTGCCCTTGGCGGCTTGGACGCGCGCGGTCAGCCATTCGTTAAGCCACGCTAAACAAGCATAGGAAACAAAAGGTTAATTTCCCTGCCTTGAAGACGAGCTTTCCCTCTTCGGTTGTGCCCTTCTTGAACGCAACAAAAGCGTCCAGAACCGCGCGTTAAACTTTCCAGCCTATGCTGTCTCGACACATGACTGAGGCTGGCAACATCCCGCAAAGGCGGCCCCTCGCCCGGATCGGCGCTTTCGTGGCCGAGCGACGGGGGCTGGTTCGCGACTATCTTTCAGCGATCAGCGGCGCGGGCGGGCGGCTGGTGTTTTCGCTCGCCTATTTCATCGCGCTGGCCAACACGCTGTCCATCGCCGAGTTCGGCATGTTCGCCACCGCTTCGGCGGCCGGCGTGATGCTGTCACGCATCCTGGCCTTCGGCTTCATCTCGGCGCTTTACCGAACCGTCACCATCCGCCCCAATCTGATCGGCACCTTCACGGCCGGCTTCCTGCTGCTCGGCGTGATATCGCTGCCGCTGCTGGCTGCCGCCTCCTACGGCGTCTACCTGGTCTTCTTTGCCGGCACCGTGCCGCTGTCGGTCTTTGCGGCGATCGTGTTTGCCGAGGCGCTGTTGTGGCGGCCGGTCGAGGTGGCGCTGATCGTCAACAACGGTCTCGGCAAATTCGGCCGCGCCGCCCTGCTGACGATCATGGCGACGGCCCTGCGGGTGCTCGGCGCCGTGCTGTTCATGTTCGCGGCGCAGCCGACCATAGGTGTCTGGTCCTGGTATTATATCGGCGCCAACGCCGCCTCGCTGCTCATCGCCTTCGGATTTTTCTATCCGCGCCAGCGGCTGCGGCTGCGGCTGGAGCTCTATCTGAGGCGGCTGGCCGATTCCGTCTACGTGGCTGGCGCAGAGGTGCTGTTCTACCTGCAGATGGAATTCGACAAGCTGCTGGTGCTGGCGATCGGCGGGCCGCACCTCGCCGGCATCTATGCCATCATCATGCGGCTGGTCGACCTGACGGCGATCCCGATCCGCGCCTTCTCGATGATACTGGTGCAGCGCATGATGCGGGCGCCGGAACTGCTGTCACGCCTTTCGGTCAAGAGCGGCATCGAAGGCGGCGTGTTCCTGGTCTCGACGCTGGCGCTGGCGGCACTCGGCATCGTGCTGCATTTCTTCCCCAACGCGCTGGGCAGGAATGTTGCGGAGGCCGCCCCTCTGGTGGCGCTGGCGATCTGCGTGCCGGGCTTGCGCAATCTGGTCGAATACCAGGCCGAGCTTCTTTTCGCGCGCGGTTAGACGCTGGTGCGGGCGATCAACCTGGCCTCGCTTGCCGGGCTGAAGGCGGTGCTGCTGACCCATGTGCTGACCACGATCCTGGACACGCCGGAACTGGTGCTGTCGCTCAATGTCGTCTTCCTGCTGCTCTATCTCGCCTCGGCGCTGCTCACCTATTCGGCGATGCGCAAACCGGCCAAGCTGGTCTAGGGAAAACTCGATCGGCCCGGCTGCCGCCTCCTGACGTAACGCTAACCGTCGAGGGCGACACAGTTCAGCTTTCCTTTCTTTGAACCCATTGCGCTAACTTGGGTTCTTCACGCGGTTTGTTTTGCGCCACTCCTCGTACTCCCCGCGGGCATCGTCATGCAGCGGATAATAGCGTTGCAACGGCGCGCCCTCCATTAGCTTCACTCGTGAGAACTCCTCCCAATCGTGATGCTTCTGTGATTCTTCGATCACCTTTGCGGCAATTGCGACGGGAAGCACCACCACCCCGTCGTCGTCGGCGACGATGATGTCGCCGGGGATCACCGTGACACCGCCGCAGGCAATCGGAACGTTGACGGCATTGGGATAGATGCTGGTTTGCACATGATAATTTGGCGTCCAGCCGCGCAGCCATAGGGGCAGATCGAGCTTTTCAACATTAGGCCGGTCGCGCATGCATCCATCGATGACGATGCCCGCCCCGCCCCTGCCTTTGAAATACGTCGACATCATATCACCGAAGACGCCCGAACTCATGTCGCCGCGCGCGTCGACCACGACCACATCGCCCTCCTGCGCGTGGTAGAGCACGTGCCGGTGCAGTTGCGTCTCTGGATCGGCATATTCTCCCTCGGTGAAAAGGTCCGGCCGCTGCGGCATGAACTGCAGCGTCAGCGCCGGCCCGACGATCGACTTCCCGTGGTTCTGCGCCACCGGGCCGACCATATGCGGATTGCGGAAGCCCATGTGGCCAAGCGTGCCGGCAACGGTCGCGGCGCCAATCTCACTGAGCGCGTCGATCAGGTCTTTAGGCGGCCGCGTGATGTCGGAAGTATGCGTCATTATGGACTCCGTTTGAAAGGGAACTACCAGTTCGTAACAGAACCGTCGCGGCGCTTAAGGTGAGGCGCTTCCCAAAAACGCAAACTCTCCGCTTGGATCGCCTCCTCGTTGACCTCGACGCCGAGCCCCGGCAGATCGCCGACCGGATAGTTGGTCCCGTCGAGCCGTGGTTGCACCGGGAAGAAGTCGGAATTGTCGAAGCCCAGCTTTGTTTCGGGTTCCCTCGTCTCGAGCCACGCGAAGTTGGGTACCGCGGCGGCGAGATGCACGGTTGCGGCCGTGCACACCGGACCAAGGGGATTGTGCGGCATCAGGTCGACGTAGTGCGCTTCGCTCCAGCCAGCGACCTTCATCGCCTCGGTGAACCCGCCGACATTGCAAATGTCCAGCCGGTTGAACTGGTGGATGCCACGCTCGATGTAGGGCAGGAACTGCCACTTGCTGGCAAATTCCTCACCGATGGCAAAGGGGATGTCGGTCATCGTACGCAGGGATTCGTAGGCCTCCGGTGTCTCGTCCCGTATCGGCTCCTCGAGGAAATCAAGCACGCCGCGGCCGAGCTTGTTGCAGAAGCTCGCCGCCTCGGCCACCGACAGCCGATGATGATAGTCGATGCCGAGGACCACGTCGTCGCCCAGCGCCTCGCGCGCCTTGTTTAGCATATTCGCGGTAGCGCCGATCGACTCGCGCGGCTCGAAGATGTCCCTGCTGTTTTGCCCGACGGAGAAGAAGCGGATCGCCTGCCACCCCTGTGCGCGTAGCTCGCGGGCTCGTTCGATGGCAACGTCGCCCTCGGCCTCGTCCCCGGTCGAGGCGAAGGTGGGGATGCGGTCGCGCTGCTTGCCGCCTAGCAGCTCGTAGGCCGGCACCCCCAGCGCCTTGCCCTTGATGTCGTGAAGGGCGATGTCGATGGCGGAAATCGCCGCCTGCAGAACTCGCCCACCTTCGAAGTACTGACTGCGATAAACCTCCTGCCAGATCCGACCAATCTGCATCGGGTCGCGGCCGATGAGAAACTCGCGGTAGTGCTCGATCGCGCCGGCCACGGCCCTCTCGCGACCACTCAAGCCGCTCTCACCCCAGCCGAAGATGCCCTGGTCGGTCTCGACCTTGACGAGCATCTGGTTGCGCGTTCCTACCCACACTGGATAGGGCTTGATCGCGGTGATCTTAAGCTTCGCAGTCATCCACGCCACGTTCCAAACGCATCCGCCCTGTCTCAGTTGGCCTTGAGGGCCATTTCGGTTTCGCCGTCGAACAGATGCATCCGCTCCTGGTCGAACTCGAGCCAGATCTGTTCATCGGGCGCGACGGCAATGTTCGGCGGCACGCTGACGTTGACGATGGCGCCGGACAGGAACGCCTGCACGAAGGTGACGTCTCCGGTCGGCTCCACCGTGTAGGCCTTGGCCGGAATGGCACCGGGGACCGCGCTCTTGCGCAGCTTGATCGTCGAGTGACGTGCGCCGAGCACGACTTTCTTGGTCGTTGCCCTTGCGACCTTCTGGGCGTTGCGAGGCGAGAGCTCAAAGCTCCAGCCCTCCGCGCTGGTCAACACAGAGTTGCCGTTTGCCGTCGATGCCTCCAGCGGAATAAGGCTCATCGCCGGGCTGCCTATGAAGCTGGCGACGAACATGTTGACGGGATGGGCAAAGACCTGCGCCGGTGAATCGTATTGCTGCAGATAGCCGCCGTTCATCACCGCCATCCTGTCTGCCATGGTCACGGCCTCGAGCTGGTCGTGCGTTACATAGATGATCGTCGCCTTCAGGTCCTGATGGAACCGCTTTATTTCGGACCGCATCTGCACGCGCAGTTTGGCATCGAGGTTAGAGAGCGGCTCATCCATAAGGAACACCGCGGGGTCGCGGACGAGGGCACGGCCCAGGGCCACACGCTGCTGCTGCCCGCCCGAAAGTTCGCGCGGCTTACGCTCGAGCAAGTGCGTCATGTCGAGCACTCGCGCCGCTTCCTTGACCTTCTTGTCAATCTCGTCCCTGGGGAGTTTGCGCATCTGCAACGGGAACGCCAGGTTCTTGTAGACCGACTTCTGCGGGTAGAGCGCGTAGTTCTGGAACACCATTGCGATGTCCCGGTCCTTGGGATCGAGGTCGTTGACCACTCGTTCCCCGATGACGATGTCGCCCGATGTGATCGGGATCAGCCCCGCGACGAGATTGAGCGTGGTTGTCTTGCCGCAGCCTGAAGGGCCGACGAGCGCAACGAACTCGCCGTCATTGACCCTCAACGAAACGTCGTTGACGGCTTTGAAGCTGCCATAGGTCTTGACGAGATCTTTGAGGACCACGTGGGCCATCGGCAACTCCCTAATGCTTGACCGCGCCTTCTGTGAGGGCGCGTACGAAGTATCGTTGCAGGACGAGGAACAGCACCACGACGGGCACGCTCATCATAAAACTGGCCGCCATCAGGCCCGGAAAGTCCGTCGTATTCTCCGAGAAGAAGCGCTGGATGCCGACCGGCAAGGTCAACTGGTCGTTCTTGGAGAGGAAGGTATAGGCGTAGATGTACTCGTTCCACGCGCCGATGAAGGAATAGATCGCGGTGGCGATGATTCCAGGCGTCGAGAGCGGCATCACGATCATGATGAAGGCCTGGAACCGTGTTGCGCCATCGATGCGCGCCGCCTGCTCGAGCTGCACCGGGATGTTGTCGTAAAAGCCCTTGAGCAGCCAGATCGCCAGCGGCAGGCCGAAGGTGAGATAGGTGAGAATCAGCGAGCCATGCGTGTTCACCAGCCCCAGCACGCGCATCAGGATGAACAGCGGCACGAGAAAGATCACCGCCGGGAACATGTTGCGCAGCAGCACGGCGAAGAACAGGAAGTTCCGGCCGGGGAAACTGAAGCGCGAAAACGCGTAGGCCGCAGGGACAGCCACGATCACCGAAAGGATTGTCGTGACGGTCGAGACGAAAAGGCTATTCCAGAAGAAGCGGAGGAAGTCCTGACCGACGCTGTTCTGCGGATCGAGCAGCTTTTGATAGCTGGCGAGGGTAGGCTGGTCCGGCCACCATTGCGGCGGGAATTGCATCGCCGCGAACCCGGACTTGATCGAAGTGATCAGCATCCAGATCATCGGCAGCGCGGTGTAAAGCAGCATGAACACGAGGAAGATGCGACCGGCCCACCGCCATCCGTCGACGCGCATGCGGCGCCGGGTCTGACCTCGAGGGGCTGTCTCGGCAATCGTGCTCATGCGCTCCCTTCTTTCCGCTCGTTGCCGCTTAGCGCACGGACGTAGAAGTAGCCCAGCGTCATCAGGATGAGGAACAGGAGCACCGAATAGGCCGATGCCACGCCCCAGAGCTGTCGGCCGAAGGCGAGCTCATAAATGTGGGTGATCCAGATATGCGATGCGTTCGACGGCCCGCCGCCGGTCATGATCCAGGGGATGATGAAGGAATTGAAGTTGGCCACTGCGAGCAGCAGGATCGTCACTGTCGAGACGTTGCGCAAATGCGGGAAGGTGACGTGCCAGAAGCGCTGCCATGCACTGGCCCCGTCGACTTTTGCGGCGCTCAGCAACTGCTCCGGGACTGTCTGCAGGCCGGCCATCATCATGATCATGGCAAACGGAAACTCGCGCCAGATATTGACGACGATCAGGGAAGGCAGCACCGTGCTGACGCTGTCGATGAAATTCGGCGGTCGGTCGGCCAATCCGAGGCCGACCAGCACTGCGCCGATGATCCCGAAGTCCGAATGGTAGATCCACCTCCAGATATAGGAGGCGGCGACCGCGCTGATGACCCAGGGAATGATCAGGATAGCGCGCAGGACACCACGGCCGATAAAATCGCGGTGGAGCGCCAGCGCGGCGGCAAACCCCAGGACAAAGGAGATGAGGGTGGATCCCAGTGTCCAGATCAGAGTGTTCCAGGTGACTTTCCAGAACACGTGACTGGCGAGGATGGTCGTGTAGTTGTCGAAGCCGATAAAAGTCTTGTCGCGGAGCTGCAGGCCAGGCGGCGTCTTAAAGAACGACAGCTCGATCGTGTAGTAGATCGGATAGGCGATGACGATGAGCATCACGGCGATCGCAGGGAGCACGTACGCGTAATCCGCGCGATGCTCCCATATCTTCCGCAGCACGCCGGACCTACCGGGTTGCAATCTTCGGCGAGCCTCGGCCTTGCCGGTCACGATCGTCACTGTGGCGTGCCCTTGTTCTTCGGAACGAACCGGCTGCACAATCGGCGCAGCCGGTCAGATCGCAGGTCAGGCTTGGACTAGAGTCCGCCCATCAGGTCTTTGACCTTCTGGGCCGCGTCGTCCGCTGCCTGGTCGACGGTCATCGCTCCGGTCAGGGCATTCTGCAGCATGTCCGGGACGATGATGTTCATGATCTCGGGGGATTGCGGCAGCGCTGGGAACGGGATGCCGTATGGCAGCATCGAGGTCGTCACATCGAGGAACTCGATGTTGTCGAGACGTTCCTTCATCCATTTGGTCTTGAAGCCGTTAAGGTTGCCCGGGTTCGAGCCGGCGTAGGCCATCTTCAGCGACCATTCAGGGCTCGTCCACATGCAGATGATAGCCTTTGCAGCCGGCTCGTCTACCTTGCCGCCCTCAACGTATTCGGGCTTCAGGATGTGAATGTTCGAGCCGCCGAACACGACGGCGCGCTTGCCGTCAGGGCCAGTCGGAATCAGGCCGTAGCGCATGTTGTCGATGACGGTCTGCGCCTTGTCCTTGTCGGTGCCCGTCGCCTTCTTCTGCAGGTCGAGCATCACGTCGTAGTCGGACGGGTGCGAGATCATCATGCCAAGTTGGCCGGCGAGGAACAGGGGCTGGTTATCGGCCTGCTGGTTGGTGAGTGCCGAAACCGGAACCGACTTGTCGCGAACGTACATGTCGTACGAGGCTTGCAGCGCTGCCTTGCTCTGCGGGCTATCGAGCTCGACCTCCTTATAGGTCGGGTTCGCGGTGGCTTCGTCGAAGACGCCGCCGCCATAGGCCCATAGCTGTGGCATGAAACGGTACGGCGTATTGCCGGCATTCTTGCGAGCCACGAGGCCGTAGCCGGCAATGCCGAGCTTGTCGTGGATCTGCTTGGAATATTTGACGACGTCGTCCCAGGTTGCCGGCGGCTTGTCCGGATCGAGGCCCGCACGCTTGAAGATGTCGGCGTTCCAGATGAACGCCATCGTCTCGTTGTTGGTTGGAAGGCCGTAGGTCACCCCCTCCCAGGTCACGGCCTTCATGGCGCCGGGCCAGAAGTCCTCGGTGGAATACCCCACATCCTCGGGTTTGAGCGGCTGCAGATAGCCCTTTGAGGCGAACTCGGTACCACCCAGGATTTGCAGGCGGACCGCCATCGGCGCTGCATTGCCCAGGAGCGCCGTGCGGAACTTGTCAAGAAGGTCGTTATAGGTGAGGGCTTGTTCCTCGAGCTGGATGTTCGGATAGGTCTTGCGGAAGGTCTCGAAGAAATCCTTGTAGTACTGGCGCAGGAGGTCGGGGTCGCCCTCGAACACGCCCTGATACCAGAAAGTCAGTCGCCCCTTGTAGTCGAGCGGGGTGACCTTGGCGCAATCGGCTGCCGTGTCAAAATCCTGTGTGCCGGCAATGGAGCGCACATATTCCGGCGACCACTTGCTCAGGTCGACCGGCGGCGCGCCGAGCGCCGATGTGGACATCAGCGATGCCATCAAAGCAGTGGCGACAGTGCCGCGCAGGACCGCACTGCCGAGTGTAATCCTCGTCATAGGTATCCTCCCTGGTTCTCCATGCCGCCCTGCGCCGAGGCAAAGCGGTCTAGCTCGTTCGACCGCGGGACGCCTCTCTGTTCTATGTATCCCTTCGATCATCTTGTACGTTTTCAGATCGTGGATTGCCTGTCAACGCGTAGGATCGTACATTGTTTGTGGAAACCGTGCGTGATATCGAACAATGTGTGTATTGATTTGGGGAGCCCGGCCTTGGCCGAAACAGGCGATTTTAAAGCCAAGCCACCGGTGGGGACTGACCCCATGGGGGCCTCCAGCGAGGGCGCCTCGCTTTATGAACTGATTAGGGAAGACATCATTGAGGGACGGCTCGCCGCCAACGAACGGCTTGTGGTCACCGATCTCGCCCGGCGTCACGGCACCTCGACCAACCCCGTGCGCGAGGCCCTGCAACTCTTGCGCGGGGAGGGTTTTGTCACCTTTCTCCCCAACCGCGGGGCGCGCGTTCGACCCATAGATCAGGATTTTGTCCGGGATATCTATGAAATCGGTGTTCTGATTGAGCCGGCCCTGACGCGATGGTTTGTGAATATGGCGACCGGCGAGGACATCGCCGAACTCGAACGTCTCCAAGGCCTGATTGAAGAGAACAACTTTGCCGACACATTCAGGCACAGTGAGCTGGATACCGCTTTCCACACCGTGATGTACCAGCGGCACTATAACCGCCATGCCGCCGAACTTTGGTGGAAGCATCGCGAAGTGCTGCGAGCCGTGAGCCGGCGTTTCAATTTCACGCTCGCGCGGCGTGCCGCGATCATTCGCGAGCACCGCGAACTCATCGCGCACGTAAAAGCGGGAAGTGCTGACGAGGCAGCCGAACTCATCTCCCGCCATGTCGAGGGTTCCGGCCGGCATATTCTCGAACAGATGCGTGCGCGCAACGCCGCTCGGGCCGGATAGAATGTCCAGTCTCGAACATCGTTAGCCTGACCATTTCAGATAAAGGAATTGAGATGAAAATCACGAGCATTCGGCCGTGGCTGATCAAGTCCGATGCTTCTTATTGGGGAGAGTTCCTGTTCGTCGAAGTGACGACCGACGAGGGGGTGAGTGGCTGGGGAGAGATCACCACTACTACAAAGCTCGCCAACCGCGCTCTCTGCACGATCCTGCGGCAGATCGGTGTCGCCGTGACAGGCGAGGATCCAGCGCGCATCGAGCATCTCTGGCACAAGATTTTCCGCAGCTTCACCTACATGGGCAGCCGCGGCGCGGCCGTCGAATGCGTGAGCGCCATCGATATAGCCCTCTGGGATATCCGGGGCAAAGTCCTCGGTAGGCCGATTTACGAGCTGCTGGGCGGGCCAGTACGCGATGAAATCGCACTCTACACCCATCCCAACCAGGCCAAATTCACCAGCAAGGAGGCTGTGGTCCGCGAAATTTTGGACATCGTCGAGTCTGGACACACCGCGCTCAAGTTCGATCCTTACCCCCACCAGGGCCGCAGCGCCGATGGCCTGCCCCGCGAACAGCGAGACGGCTACCTCGATGGCAGCATGACCCGCAAGGACGAGCGCGAAGCCGCCGAACTCACGGCTCTGATCCGCGAAACGGCGGGGCCTGATGTAGACATTCTCATCGATGCGCATGGCCGCTTCGACGTCCCCACCGCCATTCGCCTCTGTCGGAGCCTCGAGGAAGCCGGCCAGATCGACTGGTTTGAGGAGCCGTGCCCGCCCGAGAGCCTTAACGCCCTCAAGCAGGTGCGTGAGAAGGTCAGTGCCGCTATCTCGTGGGGCGAGCGCGGCCACACGAAGTGGGATTTCGTGCCGGTACTCGAGAACAGGCTCGCTGACTACATCATGCCTGACGTCACCTGGACCGGCGGCATTACCGAACTCAAGAAGATTTCTGCCCTATGCGAAGCCTATTACATCCCGGTCTCGCCGCATGACGCCGCGGGGCCGATCAACCTGGTTGCGGGAGCCCAGGTGATGATGACCGTTCCTAACTTCTACAAGCTCGAAACGTCGGAGTGGAACCTGGGCAAATACGATCACCTCATCGACAGACCACTCGACAATTCGAACGGCAGCCTCAAGCTGACGTCGAGGCCTGGTCTCGGTATTGAGATGAACCGCGACTACCTGCAGGCCCATGAGATTGAGCTGGGCTAGCAACGCTCTATGCCGGCACAGCGTGCGGGCGACAAGCCCCGCCGACCAGAACGAGGATAAGTCATGCCAAAGACGGGTGGCGCCGACGAGGCGCTCAATCGGGTGAACGCGAACTCTAAGCCATCTCAGCTTCGCATCACCGACATGCGGGTGGCCGAAATCGTCGGCGCGCCGTTCACCTCAGCGCTGCTCAAGATTTATACCAACCAGGGCATCGTCGGGCTTGGCGAGGTGCGCGACGGCGCCAGCGCCACCTACGCGCTGATGCTGAAGAGCCGGTTGCTTGGCGAGAACCCTTGCGACATCGATCGCCTGTTTCGCCGGATCAAGCAGTTCGGCGGACACGGCCGGCAAGGCGGTGGCGTCTCGGCGGTCGAAATCGCGTTGTGGGATCTCGCCGGCAAGGCCTATGGCGTGCCGATCTACCAGATGCTCGGCGGCCGGTTTCGCGAGAAGGTGCGCCTCTATTGCGATACCGACGCTACCGTGCCGAGCGGCACCGAGACCGGCAAGCGCCTCAAGCAGCGCATGGCGCTCGGCTTCACCTTCCTCAAGATGGATCTGGGGCTGATGCAGATCGCCGATGTACCCGGTGCGGTCGTGTCTCCTGCCGGCTCACTTGAGGGGTACCGCGTCCAGCCCGGCCGCGGCCCGATCAAGACTCTTGAAGAGCGACGCGCCCGCAACGCCGCCTACGATTTGCATAACGTCCCCCACCCGTTTACCGGTCTCCACTTTTCCGACAAGGGCCTCGACTTGCTTGAGCAGTACATTGCCGAGGTTCGCGACGTTATCGGCATGGATATTCCGCTCGCCATCGACCACATCGGCCACATCTCGCTGCAGAACGGTATTCGCCTCGCCAGGCGGATTGAAAGATATGTGCCAGCCTGGCTCGAGGATGTGATCCCATGGCAGTACACCGAGCAGTACCGACAACTGCAGGACGCCACCACGGTGCCGATCTGCACCGGCGAGGACATCTACCTCAAGGAGGGCTTCGAGCCTCTGCTCAAGAGCGGCGGCCTTTCCGTTATCCACCCAGACCTGCTCACCAGCGGGGGCATCCTCGAGACCAAGAAGATCGGCGACATGGCGCAGGACCACGGCGTCGCTATGGCGATCCATATGGCCGAAAGTCCAATCGCCGCAATGGCCGCGGCACATGTCGCGACCGCGACCGAAAACTTCATGGCGCTCGAATACCACTCTGCCGATGTCGACTGGTGGGACGATATCGTCACCGGCGTCCCCAAGCCGCTCGTGAAGGACGGCTTTATCACTGTTCCCGACAAGCCGGGCCTGGGGATTGACGACGTCGTCGACGAGGTGATCTCTCAGCATCTGCAGCCGGGTGTCACCGGCATCTGGCAGCCCACGGATCACTGGGACAACGAGTATTCCTGGGATCGCACCTGGAGCTGAGGCGAAAAGAACCGAAGATGAAGATCACCGATCTCCGCTGTGCCGTCATTGGCAAGCACCCCATCGTTCGCGTCGTCACCGACGAGGGCCTCTATGGCCTGGGCGAGGTCGAGTACACCAAGCGCTACCTCAAGCCTTGGGTCCTGCATTTTCGCGAGGCGCTGATCGGCGAGGACCCGACCGACGTCGAGCGCGTGATGCTGAAGATCCGCCAACGCGGCTCTTTCAAGCCCTATGGCGCGGCGGTAAGCGCTATCGAGCATGCGCTGTGGGACATTGCCGGCAAGGCCGCAGGCGTGCCGGCCTACAAACTGCTCGGCGGCAAGGTGCGCGACAAGGTGCGCGTCTATAACGGCTCGATCCGCCAGAAACGCACTGGCGACCGGCCGGAGGATTACGCCGCTGACGTCAAATGGATGATGGAGCAGCCGCAGAACTTCTTCATGATCAAGCAAGGAATCTCGTTCCACTCCAACATGAAGGACACCATCGAGGGCTTCCATTACGGCGTGACGCAGAAAAAGGCCGGCTATCACGGCGCCATGGATCAAGGCGTGATCAGCGAGCGCGGTTTCAATCACATGCTCGACTGCGTGATCGCGATGAAGGAAGTGCTGGGCGACAAGGTCAGCCTGGCGCTCGACTGCGGCCCCGGCTGGATGCTGCCCGATGCGATCAAGTTTGCCCGCGCGGTCGAGAAGTACAATTTGATGTGGCTCGAGGACATGCTGACTGGCGACTATGTGCCGTGGGTCAATCCGCAGGCTTATCGGGAGCTGACCACCTCCACCTCGACGCCAATCCATACCGGCGAGCAGATCTACCTGCGCCATAATTTCAAGGAGCTGATCGAAACGCAGGCGGTCCGTATCATCGGTCCGGACCCGGCCGACGTCGGTGGCATCGCCGAGCTGAAATGGGTAGCCGAGCACGCCCATATGCACTCGATCCTGATGGCGCCGCACGGCACGGCGAACGGCCTGCTCGGCCTCGGCGCGTTGATCAATGTCTGCGCCTCCTTGCCCGCCAACTACATCGCCTTCGAATACCCGAGCGCCTCCGACCCCTGGTGGGAGGACCTCGTAATCGGCCTGCCGTCGCAGATCGTGAAGGACAGCATGGTGGACCTGCTGGAAGCGCCGGGGCTGGGCCTCGATATCGACACCGAAGCAGCCAGGAAGTATCTCAGGGAAGAGGATGCGGGCTTCTTTGACTGAACCATCCTTCTTGCCCCACCCTGCACCACGCGGACCGCTTCACGCAAAATTGGCGGCGGCATCGCGATGGTGCGGACCGCGGGCTGGTGGCGGGCGGGGTCGCCATCAGACCACGAAGCCGCAGGCGGGCGGGGGGGTGCGGGTGTCCATGTTGCGGCCGCGGTTCAGGTGGTCGTCGATCTCGGCGGCCGCGCCGATCATGCGACCGTATAGGAAGACGGTGAAGGCAGCGGTCTCCAGGTCGCGCTCGGTCAGGGTGCCGGACTTGAAGTCCTTCCACAGCAGCGCCAGCAGCAGCGCCGCAATTACCGCGTCAACGTTGACGCAGAAAACGTAAGGCGAGGCCCCCTGATCGTGGAGTGCCTGGACGAGCTCGCGGTAGAAGGCGTGGAAGACGTTGTACTTTCCTTGCCGCGCCATGAATTCCGCGATGAAGCGCTCGCGCGGATCGTGGTTGACGGGCTTGCCTTTGAAGACCGGGTGATGGACGCCGGGGAGCGCGCGGACCTCAGTGCCGAGCTCCTTGGCCTGGGCCTTCTCGCGGCGGTACGTGCGCGCGAACGCCGTCGCCATCGCCTTCAGGTCGAGGCCGTGGGCTGGATCGGAGGGGTCGGTCAGCCCGGCGTCCTTGAATTGCTCGAGCAGGAAGGCCATGCCCTCGAAGCCGTTGCCGCCGTGGCTGTAGCCGGTATGGGTAAGGAAGCCGACCATCGCTTTGTTGATCTGCACGCGCGCGGGCGTCTGTGGCCCGTCCGCCGAGACCGCGCCCTTGGCACCCTGAGCCGAGATCGACCCAGGGCCGTTCGAAATCAGGAGCCCGACGAGCATCTGCAGCGGCAGCGCCTCCTCGGGGGTGGGCTTCTTTCCAGTCATGGCGAGGAAGCAGAGGTCGGCCATCGTCCATTGCCCAAAGCGCTCGTCGCGTGGGATGCCCCATAGCGAGCCCGACCGGTGGTGCTCGCCGGGGATTGTCGCGCCGACCATGACGCCATAGAGCCGCAGGTACCAGGGCAGTGTCTCGGCGGTAAGGCGCGAGATGCGCTTGCGCATCAGCGGCCCCCAGGCGATCGTCGTGGCGATGGCCGCGAGAATTGCGTCCCGCGACAACCGGCCGCCCAGGCCTCCAAGGAACTTCAGGAACGCCGACCTGCCGCCGCGGGCTGCGATCGCCGCGAGCATCGCCTCTGGACGCGGGTCGGCGGCCTCGGCCTCGGTGGCCAGGAACAGCGCCCGGGTGGCATCGTCACAGACAATCCCGGAGGCGTCGAATTCCTCGTCGCGCCCGTCCCTGAGGCCCGAATGGGCGAAGAGCCCGATCAGTGCCCGGGTGCAGCCGAGCGCCCGCTCCACGCGTTTCGGCCCGACGATGGCGGCGGCGGTTGCCATCACCGCATTCGGAGCATTGCCGGCCTCCCGCGCCGCGTCGGCGGCGACGAGGATCGGGTCGCCGACGAGGTTGACCTCGGCTGCGACCGCGACGTCGAGCATCGCCCGGTCGTTCTCGGTGGCGATCTCGTGCACGAGCGGCAGGGCGAAGGTCGCCTCCAGCGGCTCAAGCGCGAGATCGAGCACTGAATGGCCGTGCACGCTCGTCACCTGGGTTTTCGGGTCCATGACCGACGCGCCGGACTTGTCCTTCATGTTCTGCCGCGCGACCACCGCCCCGACCTGGGCGCCGAGCGCGGCGATCTGGCCGGCGTAGGGCTCGGGCGCGGTGACGGCCGGCATGGCGAGTTCGGGCGGCAGCCGCAGGCCCTGGTCGTTGGCGACCCAGGGCTTCAGCGCGAGGTCCCCACGCGGCGCGAAGTCGGGCGCGGCGCCGTTGAGCGCCATCACCGCGGTGAGGGCGGCGGGGATGTCGGCGATGTTGGTGACGACGGCGCCCTTCGCGGACACGACCGGGTTCTCGGGCGTGAAGAGGCTAGGCACGCCGAAGACCTCCATGAACCAGCGCTCCTTGTCCTCGGCGCTGTCGCCCGAGCCGGCCATAGCGCCGGCATGCCCGACGGCACGGGTCAGCTTCGACTTCCAGCGGCCGACGACGCAGGCGACGACGGGCTTCGTCCAGTCGATGCCCTGCTCGTAGTAGCCGCCGGGTTCGGCATAGAGCACCGCCGCCTTGGAACGGTCGTCGTTGCCGAAGGCGTGGGCGAAGTCGGGCGCGGCGTAGTGGATGTAAACGTCCTTGCCGGAGGAGACGAGCGTCGTCGTGCCCCAGCCCGCAGTGGCGAGATACTGGGCGATCGTCGTGGTGAAGCCGCCGGAGTTCGAGAAGATCGCGACCGAACCTTTGAGCAGCGACTCCTCTGGCTTGTCGCCGCCGAGCGCGCCGCCGATGCGCACGCGGTTCCACGAATCGGCGACGCCGAGGCAGTTGCCGCCGATGATGTCGATGCCGTTCGCCTGAGCCATCGCCCGAATCTCGCGGGCGTCGTGCACGGAGATCTTCTCGGTGATGATGACGATCTTGCGCAAGCCCGGGTTCACCCGCACGAGCTCGGCCACGCCGTCGCGCACGCCCGACGGCGGCAGGTAGACGACGCCGGTATCGAAGGCGTGGCCGGCGTCGAGCCCCTCGCGCACGTTGTTGTAGACCGGGATATCGCCCACGGGCGTCTTCAGCACCTGCCCGCCGCGGCCGGGCGAGGTGCCGAAGACCACGTTGCCGCCGGAAAAGGCGTGGCTGGTCGGTGTGACCGTGCGCGACTCGCCGCCGAGGATGTTGAGTACGCAGACCCGGTCGTCGCGGGTCGCGATATCGGCCAGTGACCGGAGGCCGAGGAAATAGGGAAAGCCTTCAATGCCCTTGTGATACATGTCCGTCCTCCCTCAGGCCGCCGCGGCCTTGAGCCCCAGGGTAGCGGCGATCTCGTCGCGGCCGCCGGCGCGCATCCACGTGTCGACGCGCTTGGCGTAGTTCACAACCTCGGAGATCGCGCTGTCGAAGCCGAAGAAGCGGTAGGGCAGGCCGAGGGACTCCAGCGTCTCGGCGAGGTTGCCCATACCGCGCACCAGGTTCGGACCGCCGCGTCCTACGACGACGTAGAGCGGCGTCGGCCCGTGCGCGGCGAAATATTCGCGCAGCGCGTCGCCCATGCCGCGGAAGGTCTCGAGGATGTCGGTGTTGTTCGACTTGCCGCCGATGATGAAGAGCACGTTGGTCTGGGCGAGGAAGTGCCGGTAGCAGATCGAGGCCACCGCCTTCATCTTCTCGTAGGGCGGGTTGCCGCCGAAGTCCGACGAGATGATCGCCGCCTCGCCCAGCACCTCGGTGACGAGGCTGTTGGCGCCGCCGCCGAAGGTCGGGGCAAGGATGGTGCCGCTCTTGTTGATCACGAAGACGTCCGACTGGCCCTGGTGGGTGCGGAGTTGGTTCACCTCCTGCTCGAAGGCAGAGATGTCTGCCGCGAACAGCTGGTCTGGCAGCCCGAGCCGACCCACGCGCGGATCGTCGCGGTCGAACCCGCACTTGAAGTCGCAGGCCACCGGCGTCAACCGCCCGTCGCGCCCGGGACGCATGCGGATCGGGTTCAACTCAAGCGTCGTCATGCCGTAGTGGTGCATCAGCTCCCAGAGCTTCGGCAGGTGCTGCACCAGCGGCGAGATGATCTCCCGCGGCGCGCCAATGTCCGTCAGCGCGTTCGCCACCACGAAGGCCTTGAGTCCCGTGAGCGCCTCGAAGGGCACAGTGGCGATATCGGATTTATCGAGATCCTCGATTTCCACGCCGCCGCGGTGGGTCAGCGTCATGGTCGGCGCGCGGAAATGCGTGTCGTCGGTGATGGCGAAATAGACCTCGTGCTCGGCGGGAATGCCGGCCTCGAAGGTCACGCCGTTCGCCTTGGCGAAGGCGTTGCCGTGGCGGTGCTCGGCGAAGTAGAGCCGCTCCTTTTCGGCGAGCGCGGTCTTGAGGTCGCGCGCCTTGCCGATTAGTCCCGCCTTGCCCTTCTTGCCGACGCCGCCGCGGAAGACCGGCTTGACGAAGATCAGGCCGTGGCGGGCGATCAGGTCCTGGATCGCGTCTTCGCCAGCGTCGGGCCCGTGCACCTCGGACGCGGGGAAGTCGACGTGGCCGAGCAGCCTCGACCCATAAAGCATGCCGTTGAGGTGCATAGCCGTTCTCCCCAATGACCGAGGCGCGTGGTTCGGTCGCTTGATCTGATGGGCACTCAATTTACGAATTTGCCCAGGTCGATGGAGCGACCAGGTTAGGCTCAGACGCTCGCGGCAACAAGCGCCCGGCTAGCCTCAGTTCCGTCGTCACCTTGGTCGCCGGCCGGCATCATTGCCGACCGGCCTTCGGCACCCGTCAGGTGGCCCGGCTCTCGGTCGAATGCGGGCTCCACTTGATCAGACGGGCCTCGATGATGTCGAGGATGCGGTCGATGATCAGCACGAACATCGCGAGGATCATAATGCCGGCGAAGACGCCGACCGCATCGAAGTTGCCTTCCGCCTGGGCAATCAGATAGCCAAGGCCGGCGGAGGCGCCAAGGTATTCGCCGATGATCGCGCCGACTACCGCGAAGCCGACCGAGGTGCGCAGCGACGATAGGATCCAGCTGGCCGCGGCCGGGAAGTAGACGTGGGTCAGCAGGCTTGAGCGCTTGGCGCCGAGGATCCGCGCGTTCGCCAGCACCACCGGGTTGACTTCCCGCACGCCCTGCATGGCGTTGAAGAAGGTGATAAAGAACACCAGCGTCACCGATAGCGCCACCTTCGACCACAGCCCGAGGCCGAGCCAGAGCACAAAGATAGGAGCGAGCACCACGCGGGGGATGGCGTTCAGCGCCTTTATGAACGGGTCGAGGATGCGATAGGCCCCACGGCTAAGCCCTAGCCAGACGCCGGCCGCCACGCCGAGGGCGGTACCAATCACGTATCCGAGCACCGTCTCGGTGAGCGTGATCGACACGTGCCTGTAGAAGCCTGGGTCGATGATCCAGGCCACGATCTGCTTCATGATGTCGAAGGGGGCAGGGAAGAAGAAGACATCGATCACTCCGGCTTCCACGCCGAGCTGCCACCCGCCGACAATGACGACCAGCAGTCCCAGCTGGATCATACGTTCAGTCATGGCGTTCATAGCTTTTCTCCACTTCGCCGCGCAGGGACGACCAGATATTGCGGTAAAGATCCATGAAGCGCGGATCGAGTTTGATTTCCGAGACGTCGCGCGGCCGGGCGAGATCGACGGGGAAGCTGTCGATCACGTGGCTGCAAGGCCCCGCAGCGAGGACGACCACGCGGTCGCCGAGCGCTATGGCTTCCTCGAGATCGTGCGTGATCATCACCACCGCGCGGCGCTCCTCCTGCCAGAGCGCGAGCAGCTCGTTCTGCATCAGGTGGCGGGTGTGGATGTCGAGCGCCGAGAAGGGCTCGTCCATCAGGATCACCTTCGGGCCGGTAATCAGCGCCTGCGCCATCTGAACACGCTTGCGCTGGCCGCCCGAAAGCTGGTGCGGGTAGCGTTGCTCAAAGCCCTTCAAGCCCACCTTGGCGAGCCATTTCATGGACTGTTCGCGCCTTTCGTTCGCGCCTGTTCCCTTGAACATCGGCCCGAGCTCGACATTTTCGAGCGCCGTCTTCCATGGAAGGAGCGCATCCTGCTGGAAAAGGTAGCCGATGTTGTTCTGGACGCCATGCACCGGCGCTCCGTCGATCGAGACAGTGCCGCTCGCCGGCTTCAGAAGTCCGGCGATGGCGTTGAGAATGGTACTCTTGCCGCACCCCGTCGGACCGACGATGGCCAGAAACTCGCCATCCGCAACAGTCAGGTTGACATTCTGGACGGCGATGAAGGTGCCAAAGGACATGGTGACCGAATCGATCGACACCATCGGCCTTGGTTTGTCCGGGCTCATCATCGTTGTTGCCGACTTCACTACGGCCAGTGCCATGACTTCCTCCTTGTCAGTTGGCGACGTTGCGCGGCGCCTTGCCAACGAAGTCGTTCGTGTAGGTCTTGGAAAGGTCGATTTCAGCCGCCGCGACCTTTTCGTTGAAGCTTTTCAGAACCGCGAGTGGGGTTTTGACGTTCTCCTCGCTGATGAGGCCATCCGTCGAGAAGATCGCCTTGGCGTTTTCGACGGCCCTGATGTAGGTCTCGCGGTCGCCGGAGATGAATTCCTTTGGCAGTTTTTCGACGATTTCTTCGGCCGAATGGCTGTCCATCCATTCGAGCGCCTTTACCGTTGCGTTGGTGACCTTCTGGACCGTTTCCGGATTGGCGTCGATGTAGTCCTGGGTGGCGTAGAGAACCGATGTCGGATAGATGCCACCGTAGATTTCCTTGGCACCTTCGTCGCTACGTGCGTCTATCAGGATCTTGCCCACGCCCTTTGCTTCGATGAAGGTGGCCGCCGGGTCGTAGTTGACGAGCAGGTCGACCTTGCCCTGTTCGAGGGCTGCGACAGCAGCAGAGCCGGAGCCGACGCCGATCAGCGACACGTCGTCGGCCGACAGGCCGTTCCGCTGCAGATAGTAGCGGACAAAGAAGTCGGACGAGGAACCAGGCGATGTGATGCCGACTTTCGCGCCTTTGATCGTTTCCGGCTTAGACGGGTCGAAGGTGCTATCCTTGCCGCCGGCCAGAACGAGGCCCGAATTGCGGGCGAGTTGGATGAATGCGACGACCGCCTTGTTCTGCGACTGCATCTGGATCGTGTGATCGTAGAAGCCAACGGCGATATCCGTCGAGCCAGCCACGAGCGCCTGAAGTGTCTTCGAGCCGCCCGACGCGAAGTTCTCTACGGTAACCTCCAGACCCTCCTTCTCGTAAAGGCCGAGGCCGGCTGCGACCGGGAAAGGCAGGTTGTTGAGGTTGTAGGAACCGACGCTGATGCGCACGGGTTCCGCCAGGGCGGAGCCCGCAAAGGCAACGGTTGCCGCAAGGGCGAGCATGAGCTTACGCATGATTTTCCTCCAAGTTATGTGGCGCCCTCCCGGCGGCCACGGTCATTATGCCGCGCAGACGAACTGCGTGACAGGTTTTGCGAAAACATGTCCTTCGAACAAGCGGCGGGCGGTGCGCAGGATGCCCGCGACGATCTTGCCGTTCCTGTCCTGAAGCTTGACATCGAGATGGCCGCTCGGATGCTCGATCGACAGGACCACCGGTGGTTTGCGAGTGCCGATCAAGCGGGATGCCACTGTATTTTCGGTGATGCAGGCCGTCGCAATCCCAACAGCACCTGTCGTGGCAAGCGAAGGATGGCACTGGTGCGGCATGAAATAGCGCACACTGATGTCGCCGTCTGCCCTTGGCCGGGAAATCAGCACCGGCTTCGGTGTCACCTGGTTGCTGACATCACCCATACCCATTCGCTCACCGGCGGCGATGCGCACGCTCTCGAGCCGTTCCAACAGCGCCTTGTTTCCGTTGAGTTCGGCGGCGGTCTCGAATCCGCTGACGCCGATGGCCTCAGCCTCGAGGAGTATCATTGGCATGGCGCAGTCGATGCAAGTGACGCTGACGCCGTCTATGACCTCGTTCGGTTTGCCTGTGGGAAACAGCTGGCCCGTGCGGGCGCCTGCGGCATCCATGAAGGTAAGCGCAATCGGCGCCGCGCTGCCTGGAACGCCGTCGATCGCCGCGTCGCCGAGATAGGAGACGCTACCGTTGGGCGTCGGGACTTCTGCCTCGATCAGCTTTCCGGTGTTGACGTTGTGAATCCGAATGAGCGTCGTAGGACCCTGCACCGGCACAAGCCCCGCTTCGATGGCGAAGGGGCCGACGGCCGCAAGCATATTGCCGCAGTTGGGCGAGATGTCGACGATCTGCTGGTCAACGCGCACCTGCGCGAAAAGATAATCGACGTCCGCGCCCTTGATGCTTGCGGGCCCGACGATGGCCACCTTGCTTGTGACCGGATTGCCGCCGCCAATGCCGTCGATCTGCAGCGGATGCCCTGACCCCATGACCGAGAGCAGAATCTGGTCACGAAAGGCTGGATCGGACGGTAGATCGGAGGCGAGGAAGAAGGGCCCCTTGGACGTGCCGCCGCGCATAAGAGCGCACGGAATGCGGATCAGATCGTTCATCGTGCGACATCCTCCCTTTTCATGCGCTCGGCGGTTCAATTGTCTTGTTTGTTACGCGAATCCGATTAATATGAGAAATGCTAAAATCGGAGATTTTGATGCGTTATGAACATCAACTGTGAAATCCTGGACCTCCGCGCCTTTCTGCTCGTCGTGGAGCTCGCGAGCTTCCACCGGGCAGCGGAGTCGCTCAATCTCTCGCAGCCGGCGCTGAGTCGTCGCATTCAGAAACTCGAAGGCTCCATCGGCGCCCCCCTCTTGGAGCGGACGACGCGCCATGTGGCGCCCACCGCCGTCGGCGGGGAGCTGGTCCCGCTGGTGCGCCGGATGCTGGAGGAGTTTGACGGTTCGCTCTTCGCCTTCCGCGAGCTGGGGGAGCGGCGAGGCGGTCTTGTCACCATCGCCTGCTTGCCGACGGCGGCTTATTACTTCCTGCCCTCAGTGATCCGGCAGTTCGATGCGCAATACCCCAACATCCGCTTCCGGATTCTCGACCTTCCGGCGACCGACGGGCTTCAGGCGGTCGCGCGCGGGGAGGTCGAATTCGGGGTCAACATCATGGGTTCGTCCGATCCCGACCTGACCTTCGAGCGTCTGATCGAGGACCCCTTCGTTCTCGCCGCACGAAAGGAGCATCCGCTGGCATCAAGGGATGTCCTGACCTGGCAGGATCTCGTCCCCTACCATCTCATCACCGTCCATCGGTCGAGCGCGAACCGGATCCTCTTGGATGCCGCGCTGACGAAGTCGAACCTCGCGCTGCGCTGGTCCTATGAAGTGACGCATCTCTCGACGTCACTCGGTCTGGTCGAAGCCGGTCTCGGGATATCGGTCCTGCCGCGCATGGCGACCCCGCAGGGCGACCATCCGTTCCTGGTCACAAGGCCCATCCGCGATCCCGAAATCTCGCGCACGATCGGGGTCGTGCGTCGACGCGGCGCATCGCTCTCGCCGCCCGCCGAGAGGTTCATGCGGATGCTGATTGAAACCTGGGGTGAAGCTTCAACACCTCGAAAGGCAACCTGAAAACAGCATTTGACGGATGCAGCCTGCGGATCGACAATTCGCCTGCGGAAACCGGCGAGGCCGGTCTAGGGGCAAACGCAATCAGCTGACTGCCGCCAATGGCCGAGACTGGAACGCGAGCCTAATGCTGCTGACAGCCTGATTGCAGCAACGGCCTTCTCCGCGACAAGCCGGTCTCGATATGTCGTGTTATGGGCCGACCCGGACCTTCCTCCCGACAAATTGAAGGGCAAGGCCCGACCCCATCCCGGGCGTTGCGGGGGGTACCCAACTCCCCGCCAGCATCATTCGGCCGGATCGGCATCGGGTTGTCCAGTCGCTGACATGAAAGCACCAAG
Source organism: Mesorhizobium onobrychidis (assembly GCF_024707545.1). Taxonomy (NCBI): domain Bacteria; kingdom Pseudomonadati; phylum Pseudomonadota; class Alphaproteobacteria; order Hyphomicrobiales; family Phyllobacteriaceae; genus Mesorhizobium; species Mesorhizobium onobrychidis. Next base: position 1,691,281 of record NZ_CP062229.1, on the reverse strand, counting down.
ATCGTCGCGGTTGCCACTTCGAGATTTCGGCGGTTTCCGCGCGTCGGATGCCTCTACGAAAACCTCGCTGACCGATGCTGACGGGCTCGCCTTCGTCCAGCTCAAGTGTGAACGCACCTTCCAGAACGTAGACCGTGACCGGAAAGCGATGCGAGTGGTAGGGTGTGCGGTCGCCCGGCTCGAGCCCGGCGAACAGGACACGTATCCCCTGCCGATCCACCTTGGCATTGGTTCCACGGCTTCGCGGTGAATCGCGTTTATTGCCTTCCTCGCAATCGCGGTGGTTGGGATGGCGCTACGGTCGCATCGGCGGTGCTATCGACAGCGGAACCATCGACATCAAACCGGTGTGCGCGGAATGAACTGCAAGGAGTTTGGAGACAATGTAGCGGTTTTGACGGCCGGAGGTCCGCTCATGGCAGCGCGATACAGACGTTCCTGTTTCTGATATCCATTGAGGCTGTGAAAAGTGCCCGTGCAATGACGTGGTTGGTGTGTGTGTTGATACTTCCTGCGCTTGATCAGCTCTGTTAGGCGTCGGAAGGATTTTATCGGAGCACAACGTATGCCGACGGCCTTCTTTATCACTCACCCAGAAGTTTCCGTCGATCCCGCCCTGCCAGTCCCAGCCTGGCGGCTTTCGGACCGTGGCGTCACCCGGATGAGGGCTTTCGCGGGGAGCGCGGTGCTGTCCGGCCTGACGTCCATCTGGTCGAGCTCTGAGGCCAAGGCAATTGAAGCGGCTGGCCTGCTTGCCGCAGGATTGGGTTTGTCCGTCCAGGTGGATGAGCAGCTTGGCGAGAATGACCGCTCCGCAACAGGCTTCCTTCCACCCGCCGACTTCGAACGAGTTGCTGATTCCTTCTTCGCCAATCCACATGAGAGTGCCCGCGGATGGGAGCGTGCGGTCGATGCCCAAGAACGGGTAGTGCGGGCCGTGTTTCGCATTCTAGGGACCCATCACGATGGCGACATTGCGTTCATCGCGCACGGCGGAGTCGGCACGCTCCTGCTCTGCAAGCTATTGGATGCGCCGATTTCGCGCAGTCACGATCAACCGTTCCAAGGACATTTCTTCACTTTCGAGTTGCCGGATTACAAGATCATCCACGAGTGGCAGCCGATCGCCGACCGGTAATCTCAACCTTTCCCTGCAAAAATGGCCTTGATTACAAACAGACAGCTAACGAAACGAATGGAAGCAGAAACAATGACAGAATTAACTGCGTGAATGACATGATCCTGATAAGCGTAAGGCGATCGCACCTGCTTTGACCAAGAGGTGGATCAAACACAGAGCGAGTGCCATGGCCGGTGACTATAACGATCGGATGCTGTTTGCGACTGCGTTGGCGCGGCGCGGCGGCGAGCTCGGCCTGCAATATTTCCGGCAACTGGAGACACTCACAATCGAGAGCAAGGGTCATCAGGACCTGGTCTCCGAGGCCGACCGGAATGTCGAGACGTTCATCCGGCAGGAGCTTGCGGCGCAATATCCTGAAGACGGCGTTATCGGAGAGGAACACGCCGCACTCGCGGGCGGATCGGGTTACACTTGGGTGATAGATCCGATCGACGGCACTGCCAACTTCCTGCGCGGCATCCCAGCCTGGACCGTCGTCATCGCCTGCGTCAAGGAGGGTGTGACGGTGGTGGGCGTCATCCATGAACCGTCTACCGGCGAGACTTTTTATGGACGACGCGGCGGCGGAGCTTTTCTCAACGACCGGCCCATCAAGACAAGCCCGACGACGAGCCTGACGCAAGGCTCGGTCGGAACCGGCTTCTCCAATCGTCGTGAAGCTCGTGCCGTCGCCAAACTGATCGATCTCCTGCTTCAGGAGGGCGGCGTGTTTTTCCGCAATGCATCCGGTGCGCTTATGCTTGCCTACGTCGCCTCGGGCAGGCTGCTCGCCTATGTCGAGGAGCATATGAACGCTTGGGACTGCCTCGCCGGCATGCTTCTGGTCGAAGAGGCCGGCGGATTGGTCGTTCCGGCCGACCCCAAAACGGTCCTGGAGGAAGGAACGCTGGTCATCGCGGGCGGTAAGGGCGTGTTCGACAAGGTCCACGCGCTTTGCAAAGAGGCGTTCAGTCTGTGATCAGCACGGGTCCGCGTTCGGGAAAGCCGATGCTCACCGGCTGCCCCGCTCGAAACGCGGTATCGACATCCGGCGAGATCACGAAGACTTCGCCGAATTCGGTGGCGACTACGAATTCGAGGTGGCTGCCGACATAGGTCACTTTTTCAAGCGTGCCGGGCAAGGTGCCGGGAGCATTCGGTTCGCCAATCTCGAGGCGGCTCGGCCGCGCCGCCAGCTTGGCCGGCCCCGGTTTGCGGCCGCGAGCCGGCAGCTTCAGGACGGCGGATCCCAGATGCACGGTGGCGCTGTCGCCCTCGACCGACACGACCTCGCATTGGAACATGTTGGCTTCGCCGATGAAGTCGGCCACGAAAGCATTTGCGGGCTGCTCGTAGAGGTCGCGTGGCGTGCCGTCTTGAGCAATCACCGCATTGTTCATGACAATGATGCGATCGGAGACGGCGAGCGCTTCCTCCTGGTCGTGGGTGACATAGACGACCGTCAGGCCGAGTTTCTGCTGAATCTCGCGGATTTCCTCGCGCACGCGCCGGCGGAGCTTGGCATCCAGGTTCGACAAAGGCTCGTCGAAGAGCAGCACCTGCGGCTCCAGAACCAGCGCCCGCGCCACCGCGACACGCTGTTGCTGTCCGCCCGAAAGCTGGCTCGGCAGACGGTCGCCGAAATTAGAGAGGCCGACCAGTTCAAGCCCGGCTCTGGCCCTCTCGGCCGTCTCCTTCCTACCGAAGCCGGAAAAACCCAGGCCGTATTCGACGTTCTGAGTCACGGTCATGTGCGGGAAAAGCGCGTAGGATTGAAACACCATGGAGACATCACGATCAGTAGCCGGCAACCGGGTGACGTCGGCGCCCCCGATCAGGATCTGGCCGCTCGTTACCATTTCCAGTCCGGCGATCATGCGCAAGGTGGTCGTCTTGCCGCAGCCCGACGGTCCAAGCAGAGTGACCAGCTTCCCGGCCTCGATGAACAGCGAGATGTCGTTGACGGCGGGCGCCTTGCTCCTGCCGTAGATCTTGGTGACGTTCCTGAATTCGACTGAGGCGGCATTGCTGCGAATTTCGGCCATCATCCGCCTCCCGAGATCGCCCGCTGTGGACGCGCCACGACCGCCGGGCTGACATTGGTGCGCGACTGCGCCAGATCGCCGTCGAGACCGCGCCGGCCGATCATGCGGCTGCCAACCGCAAGCTGCATCAGGCCGATCACCGCCAGCATGACGCCGATCAGGACGGCGGAATAAGCGATGGCGATGCCGTATTCGTTATTCTCGACGCGGCCGACGATGTAGCTGGTCGACATGTCGTACTGGGCGCTGACTAGAAAGATAATGGCGCTGATGGCGGTCATGGCGCGAACGAAGGAATAAACCAGCGCGGCGAGGATGGCCGGCCGCAGCAGCGGCAGCACCACCTTGCGGAAGGTTTGCCAGGAGTTAGCCCCGAGAGTCAGGGAGGACTCGTCAAGGCTGCGGTCGATCTGCGACATCGACGCGACACCGGCGCGGACCCCGACCGGCATGTTGCGGAAGATAAAGGAGAGCACCAGGATAATGCCGGTGCCGGTGAGTTCGATCGGCGGCACGTTGAACGCGATCACATAGGACACGCCGATCACAGTGCCGGGAATGGCGAAGGACAGCATCGTTGCGAATTCGAAGGTGTCCTTGCCGGCAAAATTCTGGCGGACCAGCAAATAGGCGGTCAAGAGTCCGATGGCCGCGGTCAGCGGCGCTGAAATCAACGCTATTTCCATGGTGGTCCAGAACGAACTCCAGGCCGAGCCGCGCCAATGGATGCCAAACTCGTTCCACCCGATGGAGAACGCCTTCACGTAGTGTTCAAAGGTCAGAGAGAAATCGACGCCCCACAGCTTGACGAAGCTGCCGTAGAAGATCGTCACGTAAATCAGCAAGGTAAAAAGCGTCCAGACGGCGGCCACCGCAAAGACGAGGTTGCGGAATGTTGCCGGCAGATGCGGGTGGACGCCGGCGTCGCCTTTGCCGGAGACGGTCGTGTACGACTTTTTGCCGAGCCAGAATCGCTGGGCGTAGAAAGCCCCTAGCGTAAAGAACAGGAGTACGAGGGCGAGCACCGCCGCCTGCGCCTGGTCGTATTGTGCGCCGACGATAGCGAAGAAGATCTCAGTGGACAGCACGTCGAAATTGCCGCCGAGCACCAGCGGATTGCCGAAGTCAGCCATGCTCTCGATAAAGCCGAGCAGAAAGGCGTTGGCCAGACCCGGCCGCATCAAAGGCAGAGAGACGGTGATGAAGGTCTGCCAGCGATTGGCGCGTAGGGTCTGGGCGGCCTCCTCCATGGACGGGCTGACCCCCTCGACCACTCCGATCATCACCAGAAAAGCGATCGGCGTGAAGGCGAGCACCTGGGCGATGAGCAGGCCAGGCAGTCCATAGATCCAACGCGTCGGTTGGACGCCGATTAGCTCGGCGAAACCCAGGTTGATGGCGCCCGAGAGGCCGAACAGAAGAATGATGGCGAGGCCGATGACGAAGGGTGGTGTGATGATCGGCAGCACGGTCAGCGCGCGCAACAGCGCGCCGTAGCGAAAGCCGGTACGCGTCACCACCAGGGCAAAGACCAAGCCGAGTGCAGTGGTCATCACGCCGACGAGGATGGCGAGAAAGAGCGAATTCCAGGCGACGCCGCAGCGCGGGCCGCCGAAGAGGCAGCCAAGACTCCAGAGCCGGTCGCTGGAGAGTTTCGCGAGAAAGATCGGAAGCGAATAGTCGCCCTCTTGTGTGAGCAGCGCGCTCCCCAGCATCTGACCGATCGGCATGAAGATGAAGATGGTGACCACGGCGACGACGAAGCCGATCGAGCCGACGACAAATTCGTCGCCGGCGACCGCGCCGCGCGCCGCAAGCCCGAGGGTGAACAGGAACAGGAACGCGCCGCCTACCAGCAGTGCTCCCCAGCCCATGCCGAACTGGCGGTCGTCAAGCTCGCTAAAGAGCGAGGTCAGCCATCGCCACTGGAAACCACGCAGACCAATACCGAAACCTTGAAGCAGGAAGTAGGCGACGCCGGTCGCGCCGACGACGATTAGCAAATTCCCAAAGAAAGGATCGGACTTCCGGCGCCCCCATAGCAGGAGCGGTGCGAGAAGCAGCGGGCCGAGGGGTGCGAGCCAGAGTTTCTCGCCTTGCAGCACAAGGAAAAGCGCCGGCGCGACGTCATAGTTAAGCGGATAGCCGTCCAACAGCCAGGACAAGGCGAACAAGTTGCCGTCCAACCCGTACCAAGGCAGCAGCGTATAGCCGACCAAGCCGACCGCCGTCCACAGGACGACGGTCGGGTGAAGCGCGCTCGTGGCAGTGCGGACGCGCATGATTACTGCGGCAGGGTCGAGACCTCGGTATCCCACTTCTGCAGCAGGCGCTTGCGCTCGGCGCTCGATCCATACTTCTTGAAGTCGTAGTCGATGAGCTTGATGGTCGACAGGTCGGGCGACAGTTCGGATGCGGTGGCGTTCTTATTCGAAGGCAACTGGAACGACTTCACGTCCTTCGCCTTCGACTGCATCTCGGCGGTCAGCGCCCAGTCGTAGAACTGCTTTGCTGCTTCCGGGTTGCGGGCGCCCTTGATCAGCGACATCGAGCCGATCTCATAGCCGGTACCTTCGCAAGGCGCCACCGTGACGATCGGGAAGCCGGCTGCGGTCTGCGTCACCGCGTCATGCATGAAGACGATGCCGATGGTCGTTTCGCCGAGACCCGCGGCCTTAATCGGAGCGGAGCCGGACTTGGTGTACTGGTTGATGTTGGCGTGGAGCGCCTTCAGGTACTCAAAACCCTTGTCCTCGCCCATCAGCTGAACCATCGTGGCGAGCATCGTATAGGCGGTGCCCGATGAGTTCGGGTTGGCCATCTGGATATGGCCCTTGTATTCCGGCTTGGTCAGATCGGCCCAGCATTTCGGCTCCGGCAGGTTGCTCTTAGCCAACAAATCCTTGTTGTAGCCGAAGCCGAGCGCACCGGAGTAAACGCCGATCGTCTTGTTGTTGGCGGCTTCCGCCTGCTTGATCGCCCAGTCGTGCAGTTCGCCGCGCATCGGGGACGTATATTCCTCAGTCAGTCCTTCCTCGGCGGCCTGGAGGTGAGGATCGCCGGTGCCGCCCCACCAGACGTCGCCCTTCGGGTTTCCGGCCTCGGCGCGCAACTGGGCGTATGTCTCGCCGGAGCTCTTGCGGGTCATGTCGACAGTGATGCCGGTCTTTTCCTCGAAGGTAGTCTTGATCTGCTGGCACCAGGCCTCGTCGGCGGCGCAATAGAGGGTGAGACTGTCGGCGTAAGCCGAGGTGGCGGCAGAGACGAGCATTGCAGCCGTTGCCGCCAGACGGACATAGGTCTTTTTCATGTGCGCATTTCCTCCCATTGTTTCGCCGACTAATAAGTATAAGGCTCTGCTGCGGCGGCAACCAGATTGGGAGCTTTTGTGCCGATTTGCAAATCGAGTCGGTGGCGGCTGGAACAGGGCTGTCCATATATCCTCCCGCAACGACCGTCGATGTTAGAGTCAGCCGCGTCGTCAATGAGATCCAGGATTTGATGGTCAAGGAAAAGCGGATCGTCCGCGTGGCGAAGAAGGGCAAACCGATCAGGCAAGTTGCGGCAGTTCCGTTCCGGCTTGACGGCCACGGTAACGTAAAGGAGATGCTGATCACCTCCAACACGACCAACCGCTTCATCGTGCCGAAAGGCTGGCCGATGAAGGGCATGAGCGGAAGGAAGGCAGCAGTCACCGAAGCATCGGAAGAGGCCGGCGTTGTTGGCGAGGCGTTGAAGGAGCCACTAGGCGTCTACACCTATTGGAAGCGCCTTTCCGACCACTTCGTGCGGGTGACCGTCAAGGTTTATCTGCTATCGGTCGTCGATGTGCAGCCTGACTGGAATGAGCGTTCCCAGCGGCAACGCGCCTGGCTCTCGCCGGCCGACGCAGCGGCCCTAATCGATGAACCGCAACTGGCCAGTCTCGTTAGATCGATGACTCAGGCTCGTGTGCTCTGAACCACCCGTCGGCTACATCTATCGGCGAAAGTCCGGCGGATGCCGCATCTCGCCCACAGAGCGGACCCTGCCGCGTTTTACGCTAACGTCGGCAGATGGCGCAACCATAACCTCCAGTGTGGTCGCTGGCGATGTCTGCTTTCAGGAAGAGGCAAACCTGATCCCTACGGCAGAGATGCGGCGCACAACGGCCGTTCCGTGAGTGGAGTTGTGAGAGTCGTTTTCGGGTCAGATCGAACCCGCTCGTTTAGAGTGATCGGATTTTGCCCTAGGACTAATCCAGCCCGATCAGACGGCGGATGCGGCCGATGTCCGTGCCGATGAAGGACTGCATGCCGATGGCCACCTGTTCCGGCGCCATGGCGGCGACGAAGCGGCGGAACTCGTCGTCCGACAGCGCTTCGCCCGTCCAGTGGACGCGGCAGAACTCCCCCGAGCCGTGGAAATGGCCGGCGCCGTCGAGCACGTCGTCGACATAGCGGTTGTAGATCATGCATTCGGAGAATCTGCGTGTCGCACCGACGATTTCGACCCAGTTGCGGCCATGGATCTTCTCGATCCGGGCGCACATGGCCGTCACGGTTTCGCGGCGCCAGGCAATCAGCGTCGAAATGTAGTCGTGGGTGGAAACCTCTGATGGTTCGATACCGAGCGCCAAGCCGGCATTGCGCGACCAGATGCGATGCTCCTCACGGCCTTCACCCGACAGCACGCCGTCGCGGCGGAACAGCCGCACCTTGCCATCGCGCCAGAAGGCGCTGCAGTCGAAAGGTTTGAGGAAGGCCACGTCGGAATCGCAGAAGACCAGCACGTCTTCCCCGGCGTGCGCTGATATCGCGATGCGGCGAAGCTGCTGCACATGCCAGCCGGACAGCGGCATGGTCTTCAGGCTGAGCCAGATGCGCCGGCGGAACAGGCTGAGCGGATCGTCGAAGGCAGCCAGCGCGGCAACAGGTCCCGCTCGTCGACGACTGTGCGGCGGCTGTTCTCCAGCTGGCGAAACAGCGCCACGTCGCGATGCTCGACAAGAATATAGTGGTGCGCCACGCCGGAAACGTAGCGGTCGAGGGTCTCGCACAGCAGGCGGCAACGCTCCAAATCCGGCGCATAGCTTGCGGTCACGACCGCCGCCGTCGGTCTCTGGCGAAGGACATCGGCCTCGGCGGCAGGGCTCGGTACGAACCGGCTGTTCAACGGTCTGCTCCGGGGCCTGCTCTGGCAGGAGCGGGCCTGCACAAGAATTTCTGGCCAATGACGCGCCACAGGAACAGGGGATTACCGACCACATAGCGGCGCCAGAGGCGGCCCGGTTCGATCCACAGCCGAAACAGCCATTCGAGCCTGAGCCGGCCCATCCACAGCGGTGCCCGCGGCACCGTGCAGCTCAGGAAATCGAGCAGCGCGCCGAAGGCGATCGGCAGCGTGCAGTGACGCGCATCGATGTACGCCGATCCTGTTCGCGCTGGCCATCATCGCCTCGGCGATCGGCACGCTGGGCATCGTCTTCCTGCCGCCGGTGAAGCATCTGGCGGCGATCTATTTCCCCGACCTGACCTATACCGGGCGCACGACGCTGTGGGAATTCGCCGGCGAGATGCTGGCGAAGCGGCCGTGGAGCGGCTACGGCTTCGAGAGCTTCTGGGGCACGCCACTGCTGTTGAATCAGGACCAGCCCTTCGACCGGGCCTGGGACATCAGAACCATCGTGCATGGCCATAACGGCTATCTCGACATCGCCGTGCTGATGGGCATCCCGGCGCTCTGCGTGGCGGTCTACACATTCCTGATCGCGCCGCTGCGCGACTACCTGCGCATTCCCTTGCGCAGGGAAAACATCTATCTCGGCGACTTCTTCATGATGGTGGTGTTGTTCGCAGCGCTGAACGCCTTCCTCGAAAGCGTCTTCTTCCATCGCGCCGATCCGGTCTGGCTGTTCTTCGTGTTCGGCATGTTCGGCCTCAAACAAGTGTCGCTGCGGCCGATTGCGGTCCGTGGTCCGTCCTGATCCTCCGTCCCAACAGGGCTTCCCCGCCCCGCCACGAACGTCTATGGGAAGCCATCTTTTTGTTTGAGCATCGGATTTTCCCAAAACCGGTACCCGCTTTTGGGTCCGATGCTCTAGCGGAGGTTTTCCATGACGATCAGGCTTGTTCTCGCCGGTTGCGGCAATATGGGCTACGCCATGCTCTCGGGGTGGGTGAAATCGGGCAAGCTCGCCCCCGCGGCGGTTTTCGTGGTCGAGCCCAATTCCGATTTGCGCAAGCGCGCCGAAGCGCTGGGCTGCAGTGCTGCGGCGGACGCCGACGGCATTTCAGCGGATGCCGTTCCGGCCCTCGTCGTCATTGCGGTGAAGCCGCAAGTGATCCGCGACGCGACTGCCGCCTACAGGCGCTTCAATGATGGCCGTACCACCTTCGTCAGCATCGCCGCCGGAACGCCGGTCGCCACTTTCGAGGCCATTCTGGGCGATCGCGCGCCGGTCGTGCGCTGCATGCCCAACACGCCGGCGGCCATTGGCAAGGGCATGATGGTGGTGTTTTCCAACCGGCTGGTTTCCGACGACACCAAACGCTTCGTCGCCGACCTGCTTTCGGCGAGCGGCGAAGTGACTGATATCGACGACGAGAGCCTGATGGACGCGGTGACGGCGGTGTCCGGGTCTGGACCTGCCTATATCTTCCATTTCATCGAAGCGCTGACTGTGGCTGCCGAGAAGGCCGGATTGCCGGCCAAAACCGCCAGCCTGCTGGCCATACAGACGGTCTATGGCGCCGCCTCGCTCACCGCCGAAAGCGGCGAAGATCCGGGCGTGCTGCGCCAGCAGGTGACCAGCCCCAACGGCACCACGGCCGCCGCGTTGGCCGTGCTGATGGGCGAGGACCGGCTGACCCATCTGCTCACCGAAGCGGTGGAGGCGGCACGGCTAAGGTCGATCGAACTGGGGAAGTAGCGGCGTGAGGCGTTGCAAGCCGGTCGGCGGCGACCGTTGACAGTCAGCGATGATAGCAAACGCTCTATAGCGATCCTTCGCGCCCCCCTCTGTCCTGCCGGACATCTCCCCCACGAGGGGGGAGATTGGCCGTCACCGCCGCTTTCGCCGATCGCCACCGTCTAAGGCTCGAGCGGAGCCGCTCAAGCTGCCAATCTCCCCCCAAGTGGGGGGAGATGTCCGGCAGGACAGAGGGGGCGCTGTCCCGCCGGCATCAAATTTCTGCACCGCACTACCCCGCCCCGTACAGCATCTCGTCCTGTAGCCGGCGCAAGGCGAAAAGCCTAGTTGTCGTGTCTGGCGCGGCATTGCCTGATGTCAGCAGCTCGCCCTTGCTGACCGGTTTCAGCACCTTGCCGCCTTCGAGCAGGCCGACCGGCACGGCGCGGTTGGCGCGGGCCTCTTCGACAGTCATGGTCCAGGAGCGGTAGCAGGTCTCGCCGATGGCATCGAAAGTCTCGCCGGCGGCGAGATCGCGCTTGGCCACGGCGCAGACCTCGGCGACCGGCCTCGGCAGCGGCACCATGTCAGGCTTGCCATAGAGCGCGATCCGCGCGGCGGTGAGCGGCACTTCCAGCGAGGTCAGATGATACGGCCGGAAGAAGCTGTAATAGGGCCCGTGGCCGATATGCAGGTCGTCCATGCGCTCGATGATGCGCGGGTGCGTCGCCTCGACGACGACGAAGACGCCGGGCGCCACGCCCTTGCCGATGGTGTAGTCGACGACGCCTTTTCTCGACAGGATGCCGCCATCGGCGCGCGGGATGAGCACCTTGGCCAATTCATCGCGATCGGCCTTGGGCCCGTGCATGCCGGCAATGTCCGGCACCAGCCCGGTGGCGTTGGCGATGGCGCACATCTCGACCATGGTCTTCGAGCCGTCGACGAACTCGACCAGCATGCGCGGGTTCATGTTGCGGCGCAGCGCTTCCGCGCGATAATCATCGGGAACCGCGTCATGGTTGAGCGGGTTGTTCTTGCCCTTGCCGGCCGAGACGATGGTGTAGCCGAGCGCGGATGCGAACTCGATCAGTTCCATGCAGCTCGACGGCTCGTCGCCGGCGCCGACCGAGTAGACGACGCCGAGCCGGTCGGCCTGCTGTTTCAGATAGCAGCCGATGGTAACGTCGGCCTCGACATTCATCATCACCAGATGTTTGCCGTGCTCCATCGCCATCAGGTCGAAATCGGCGGCGACGCCGGGCTTGCCGGTGGCGTCGATGACCACGTCGATGAGCGGATTGGTGACCAGCATCTCGTTCGAGGTGATGGCGATTTTTCCGCTCTCGATCGCCTCGCTGAGCTTCGACGGCGTATCGGCCTCGCGTGCCATCGCCTCGTCGCCATAGGCGATACGGACGGCATCACGCGCCGTGTGTGGGCGGCGGGTCGAGACGGCGCACACCGAAATGCCCGGCATCAGCATGCCTTGCGTCACCAGGTCGGTGCCCATCTCGCCGGAGCCGATGACGCCGATGCGCACCGGACGGCCTTCCGCGGCGCGCTTGGCGAGATCGCGGGCAAGCCCGGTCAGGGCGACATTGGTCATGCGCAAGTCCACTGCTTTTGATTTGGAGGGGGAATAGCAGGGAACGGTGACCTTTTGCCAACGAAACCGGCCCTCGTCGGCAATTTCTTGTGACTGGCGTTCATATCGCGAGCGGGTAGTGTATCCGCCCCGATGATGTTCAGGGCTGAGGAGACCGTCCCTGTCGGGCGGCGCGCCTCGCGCAGGGTTTTCAGGGGAGGTTGAGATGACGAACGAGTTCACGCCGAAATTCGATCTGGCTGACAAGGTTGTGCTGGTCACTGGCGCCTCGCGCGGCATCGGACGCGCTTGCGCGCTCGCCTGCGCCGGCTCCGGCGCCGACGTGATCGTCGGCGTGCGCATTGCTGCCGACGGCGCGGACCTCACCGCCGAGATCGAGCGCATGGGCATGCGCGCGCTGGCGGTACAGATGGACCTCACCGATCTGGCGACGGTGCGAAAAGCTGTCGCCGACGCCCACGCCGCCTTCGGCCGCATCGACGTACTCGTCAACAATGTCGGGCTTGGACCTGAAAACCTGGCGGAGAACGTGACCGAAGCGGATTTCGACCTCACCGTGAACGTCAACCTCAAGGGGACGTTCTTCACCACCCAGGCGGTCGGCCGGCTAATGATCGAGCAGAAATCCGGGCGCATCATCAACATCAGTTCGCAGGCCGGCACGGTGACGCTGAAGGGCGAAGCGATCTACTGCATGACCAAGGCGGCGATAAACCACCTCACCCGCTGCCTCGCGGCCGAATGGGCGCAGCACAAGATCACCGTCAACAGCGTCGCACCGACCTTCATCTGGACCGACGGAACGCGGCCCTCGCTCGCCGATCCGGAGTTTCATAGGCATGTGCTCGGCCACATCCCGCTCGGCCGCATCGGTGATCCGATCGATGTCGCGGGCACCGTGGTGTTCCTGGCCTCGCCGGCAGCGTCGCTGATCACCGGCGCGAACATACTGGTTGATGGCGGCTGGTCGGTGGCGTGAGGGGCTCTTTGGCTGGTGCTGCAACACCGCCTCGCGAGTGCTGAGGTTTCGTTGAGCGTTCAAGATTAGTCCAAGAGGTCTTTTATGAGCGAAAAATCTCAATCGAACGGTAAATTCGACGAGCCGCGGGATGAGCCACTCTTCCTGGCTATCTCGAAAACAGACCCCGCCACACTAGCTGCTTACGACCGAGCGCTTGCGAGTGTGCCGATATTTATCGAACACATAGAGAGGAATGCAGACGCCCTGTGTTCTGCGAAGCTTCGGTTTCGCGATCCTGACGAGTCCGAACGTCTTGGCGAGGACAGCTTTCTTTTCCTTTGGCTTACCGCCGTGCATTATCATGCTGAGGAGCGGCTATTTTCGGGTACGTTTTTCGAGGTGCCACCCGCGCTTCAGAAATGGCATCAGGCCGCGCAGAGACTTGCATTTGAAGGCGACGATATTTTCGATTGGATGGTTCTCGCCAAGGGGCACTTGCAAGGGGGATTCACATTGCGCGTAACCCGAGACAAGCTTCCTGAGAAAGATCGTGGCTCATACGATCGATACGTCTGGGTTTCAGTTTATGAGCCACTGCCGTCCTGACTCAACGCACGCTTAACGAAGATCTTTTTGGGGCCAACGTCCGCGTTCTATCCAGCGCCAACAGAACTTGTGACGCCGCTGCGCGCGCCTGGTTTGGGTTCAGCGCCGGCGGATGGCGAGGAGCGCAGCTAACAAATCGAGTGAAATTCTTAGTCATTCCTTTATGCATCGCTGCTTGAATAGGCAAATGGGATGGGTTGGCGGTACCTTCAGGCGTTTTTTCAGCTGTCCGCGACGAATCAGCGAGAGCGGCAACGTTGCTATTATTTTTGCCCTGTCTTTGCCGATTGTTGTCGGCGGAGCGGGGCTCGGTGTCGAGACTTCCTATTGGTATTACAGCAGCCTGAAGCTACAGGCGGTGGCGGATGCGGCAGCCTATGCCGGCGCTTTGGAAAAAGTTTCGGGATCCGACAAGCCAACGATTGTCTCGGCCGCGACACTGTCAGCGATCACGAACGGCTGGGGACCATCGACAGGCACAATCGAGGTCTTCACGCCTCCATCGTCCGGACCGAATGTCGCAAAAAAGGCGGTTGAAGTAGTCGTCCATCAGACGCTCGATCGATTTTTCACATCGATATTCAGTCAAAGCGCGGTCGGCGCACAGGCAAGGGCCGTGGCTCTTATCACGGACGCGTCAAAAGCCTGCGTTCTGGCGCTCAATCCTTCCGCTTCGAGAGCGGCGCTCTTTTCCGGCAGTTCGAACCTCAAGCTGACCGGCTGCTCCGTCATGTCGGATTCAATCGCCGCGGACGCCCTCAAGCTTCAAGGGTCGGCATATCTGGAGGCCGATTGCCTGATATCGGCAGGCGGTGTTTCATTGAGCAATGTTGTAAAAACCGTCTGCGCGAACCCGCTTACCCAGGCCCTGCCCGCTGCGGATCCTTTTGCCGATTTGCCGGCGCCGCCAGCCACGAACCCCTGTCAAAACGACAATCAGTCGACCTTGCAACCTGGAACATACTGCAAGGGGCTCAGCTTGAGCGGCAGTGTAACGCTCTCGCCTGGGGTATATGTCGTTGAGGGGGGCGATTTCAAAGCAAGCGCGAACGCAAATATTTCCGGCGACGGAGTCATCATCTATCTGGCCGGCAGCTCCGGCGTCAGCATGAACGGCACGGCCACCGTCAAGCTTAGCGCACCGACGTCAGGCACCTATTCGGGTGTGCTGTTTTACGGCGACAGAGCAAACCTGGCGGGATCGAACTCGTTTAATGGCACGGCGGATTCGCTTTTGACCGGTGCTCTGTATTTTCCAACGCAGGAGGTTAAATATCTCGGCAATTTCTCGGGCCAAGGTGGTTGCACACAGGTCGTCGCCGATACGGTAGAGTGGTCCGGCGCTACGAGCATCAAGCAGGATTGCACGAGCCTCGGAATGCGAGAGATTCCGGCCGCGCAATCCGTTCAGCTTGTCGAGTAACCGTCATGGAACGGCGGTCAGGCCGGATTTTCCGGAACGATTCGGGTGTTGCTGCGGTGGAGTTTGCCCTGATTGTGCCGATCCTTTGCCTGGTGCTTTTCGGCATCATTGACGGCTGGTCTTTCGTATCAAGCTCGCTGTCGATGCGCGCAAGCGTCAAGACGGCGGCAAATCTTGTGATGGAGGGAGCAACCGACGACGCGGCCACCCAAGCCGTCGCCCTTTCGAGTTGGGAAAACCATCCCGAAGGCGCACAGGTTACACTGGGCCGGAAATACATGTGCGGAAGCACCGTGGTCGATGCATCGAGCCTGTGCAACGGGGGGACGAAAGCTCCCTCGGTCTTCGTGGAAATAAAAGCGACGGCGACCTGGTCCCCGCCCTTCATTTTTGGCGCGTTTTCTCTTTCTCGCGAGATCGGCCATCAAGAGGTGATCCGTGTCCGCTAAGCGGATCGCGAGAGCGTTCAGCCGTGATGCATCAGGCGGGACTGGGCTGGAATTCGCGCTGATCGCACCTTTTCTGATAATGCTTTTGTTCGGTATCTTCGCATTCGGCTGGGCTCTGAATGCCATGTCCAGCGTTCGCTATACGCTGGAAACGTCCTCACGTGCGCTGCAGTTGAAGAACTCGCTGACCGAGGCCGAAATAGAGGCCATAGCCACAGAAAAATTGCTGAGTTTGGGATTGAATGATGTCGATGTGACGATAGCAATCGACCCTCCCAGCGGCGGCTTCCGCATGGCGCATCTCACGGCCAGATATGCTTTCGTGATCGAGTTCCCGTACTTCGACCAATATCCGATCAATTATGCGACAACTGTCACAGTCCCGTTGGTTGGATCGTGAGAGCGTCCAACAGCGCCTTTACGCAACAGGCGGTGGGGCGCCGATTGATTAACACCGCCGCAGGGTAGATGGCGGCGATCGGTGGCGTGAGCGAACGGGTCGTCGTCGCTACAAAGACACGTTTCTGGACAGGACAGCCATCACCGCGCTAGGCCGGACCAGGCTCGTCACGCTTGCGCAGTCATGCCGTCAGAGCACCGGCAAGCGGCCGGGCATCGGGCGCGGCAACTTGACAACGGCCCAGTCTTTCAAATTGAGTGAAATCACGATCAGCAGAGAGTCGGCACAAGACAGATGGGCGAGACAGATATGGCGTGGAGCGAAAGAAAGGCCGGTTACGGCAAGGGCCACTATTTCAATCAAATGGGCCTTGCGCTGCTGGTGCTCGTCTTTCTCATCGCCCTGCCGCTCGCTTTTCTTCCCGAAGACATGCGGAAGTTTTACCTCAGCGAGGGCGGTCCAATTGAAGTCTTCTCGGCGGCCGGCTACCTGATCGTCGTGGCAACGCTTGTCCGGGAAATGTCCTATCGGGAGCTGCTCAAGCGGTGGTACCTTGTCGCCATCCCGATCGCGATGTGCCTGCGCGAGCTGGACTTCCATGCGCATTTCACGACCCACAACATCACCAAGACCACCCTCTATATCTCGCCTGACGTTCCGCTGTTGGAAAAGCTAATCGGCGCGACGGTCATTATTGCGCTCATCGTTGCGTTCTATTTGCTCCTGAAGGACGGCCTCCGCAGCTTTGTGCACGGGCTTCGCCACGGCGACGCGACTGCCGTTGCCATTGCCGCTTCTATCGGCTGCGCCGTCCTTTCCAAGGTGATCGACGGGGCGCCATCAAATCTCACATTTCTCGGCATCCACCTCACCCGGATCTATACCTCCACAGTGTTCGAAGAAATTCTCGAACTGGGGATTCCGATCTTTCTGGCCATCGCGGCATTCTCGGCCTTTCCAACGCAGGTTGGTCTCACAAGGAGGGCCTCGGGACAGGTCACGCCAAACAACCCAAGATCCGTCACCTGAACTGCGGATTCAAACAGACCAGGACTTCTCGAACGTGATGCTCTGGTCCGCTGCGGTGTTGCCTCTACTTGCTTGAGAAGCAGGTGAGGCAAAATATGTGGAATCTGGCGAAAGAGGGCTGGGCGCTGCTTGCGGAGAGCATTGTCGGCTTCATCAATGACAATGCCTTGAGCCACGGGGCAGCGATGGCGTTTTATGCCACGACCTCGCTTGCGCCGGTCCTGCTCATCGTTGTCGCTATCGCTGGCCTGGCCTTCGGAAACGATGCGGCGCAACTTGCCCTTTCGGCCCAGCTCGCGGGCCTGATGGGTCCGCAGAGCGCGGAGCTTTTGCAAGCGACAATCGAAAACGCGTCACGTCAAACGGCGGGCACGCTTGCTGCCATCCTCGGGCTCGTCACACTGTTCGTTACCGCATCCGGCGTGTTCGGCGAAATGCAGCTTGCGCTGAACGAAATCTGGAAAGTCAAACCGGGTAAGACATCGATTTCCAGCCTTGTGCGGGCGCGCGCCGCAAGCCTTGGGCTCGTCGCGGCGCTTGGCTTCCTGCTCCTTGTGTCGCTGGTCGCGAGCGCTGCAATTTCGGCGCTTGGCGAAATCATCAACGCATACCTGCCCTTCGGCACCATAATCCTGAGTGCAATCAACGAGATCGTCTCGTTTGCCCTGATCGCGGTCTTGTTTGCGGCAATCTACAAGGTGCTGCCCGACCGCACGCTGCAATGGCGCGATGTTGGCGTCGGCGCCATAGTAACGGCGTTTCTCTTCACGATCGGCAAATCGCTGATCGGCTGGTATATCGGAACCAGCGCCGTCGCATCGTCATACGGGGCAGCCGGTGCGCTGCTCGTCGTGCTGCTGTGGGTCTTTTATTCGTCCGAGATCTTTCTGTTGGGTGCCGAATTTACACGAGCCTACTCGGTTCGATACGGCAGCCGGTCCGATCTGGAGGCGACCATCAAAGCAAGTGATCGCGAACAGCAGCTGGCAACCGCGGCCAGGATTGAAAAGTCCGAAAACGAAGTCGTCGGCTGGATTGTTTTCAGCAGTCTCCTTACCGCGGTTTTAAGCCATTTCTGGCATCAACACCGGCGCTGAGACGTCCGGCGCGGCGCCCCGAGGCGAGCATGGTCTTGGGGACGTCCGGCCGAAGCGACGTGCGAAGTTCCTTCGCCGCAGCCGCCAGCTTGGCGCGGCTGCTTCCATATCTCTTGATCAACTGATGGACCTGCGCTGGGGTGATGCCGTTTTGCCGGGCAAAATGCCTTACTACATAATCCTCGCTGCCGGAGATCCGATCCCGGTGGCGGGGATAGAGCTTTGCCGCGTCGGCTGTCATGCTTACTCTCCTTTGTCACGTTTGCTCACGATGTATGGTTGGCCAACGCAAAAGGGGCGATTTCGTTGCCGCATGCGATACCAAAGCGCTTTTTCGCCGCAGGCCCGAACGCACGGCCAAGCAATCGGACCGACGCACGCCTTTGGTTAAATTCATACGTCGATTTTTCGAGACGCAGCCCTCTGGCACGCGCATGATATGGGCAGGGAGGAAAAAGCCATGCGCGAATTGCCAAAGAGCATTGACGCAGATGTTGTAATCGAAATCAGCAGGTTGCTCGACGACCGTGCGAAGTCGGCACCAGTGCCAGTCCACAAGCTTGCCTCGATGATCTCGAATAGTGTCGAGACCGATCTGCCGACAGCTTCCATTGAAGAGTTGATCGTTGAAATGGCCATGACCCGCCAACTTCCGATGCTGTTCGATCTACCGGAGGCGGACGCAGACAACGTCATATCGATCGCCTTGGCGCGCGCCAGCTGATCTGGCTGAGGGACGTTTCTGCCGAGTGTGATTTCAAAGACGCGGATCGTTCCCATCCTGCTCCAATTCGCCCGCTGGCTCCGACCGGCGGCCTTTTACTGCGTCGCCAATGATAATCGCCATGGGCATTAATCGTCATGGGCGATCCGCTGTCGGGAACATGTGGTGTCCAGTTGCATTTCCTCTAGACAACAAAGGAGGAATCCATGAACTGGGATCAAATCAAGGGAAAATGGATGCAGTTCAAAGGCAAGGCCAAGGAGCAATGGGGTGACCTCACCGACGATGACCTTGATCGCATCGAGGGCAATCGTGACCAACTCGCAGGACGTATTCAGGAGCGGTATGGAATCGTCAAGGAAGAGGCAGAGCGGCAGATAGATGACTGGTCCAGAAGCCTTACCTGAGCGTTCAGAATCAAGGCTGCGCCGTCGATTGGTGCAGCCTTGACACCGTCCAAAGCCTGCCGCTCCGAAATGGGCGGCGGGCGACGTGTAGGCGGCGGTGGCGAGGTGATCTACGCCACCCGCCGCTCCAGGATTTTCGGAACGAGAGCTAGCGCGCCGATTGTCTCTTGGCCTGGGCGGCGACGGCCGTGAGGAAAGCCGTTGCGGCAGTATCGCACGCCGCTCGGGACGGGCTATAGGCGAAAAGGATCAGCTCGGCAGCCCGTATCGTAAGGCCGTGCTTTTCAGCGAAAGCAGCTATTTCGTAAGGCTTGTCGTGGTCTGTGGCCAGACCGTAGTCTTCGTTCATTTTGCTTCCTCCCGTTTGCGACGTTCCTCGCCTTGGCCCCTCCTTGGCGCAAAGATTAACTTCCCTGGCATTGAGAGAGTCTACCAATTAGAGATTGCAAAAGGCCTAGCGGGCCTGATGCGGCCCGTGGCGAGGCGGAAGCCCCCATTTTGTCCGCTGCACATCGAAAAAGATTATATGATTGCGCTGATATCGCAGGTGGTCGACGCAAGCCAATGCCGATTTTTTCAGTCAAGCACACGACCGTCTATCGCTACACGCAACCGGTGACGTTCGGTGAGCATCGGCTGATGTTCAGGCCGCGCGATAGTTTCGATCAGCGACTTCTGGATCACGCCCTGTTCGTGGGCCCCGAGCCGAAAGAGGTTCGCTGGATCCATGACGTTTTCGGAAACTGTGTTGCGGTAATCGACTTCAAGGGCTCGGGTGACGAACTGCGTTTCGTGACAGATATTCGGCTCGATCACACGCCGCAGCATGCGCCTGATTTCCGCATCGATGAAGCAGCGCTCAGCTATCCCTTTTCCTATGATCCCGATGAGGCAACCGATCTCACCCAAACCATCGAGCGCCATCATCTCGATGACGGCGACGAGATTGGCAAATGGGCACGACAGTTCGTGAGTGCCAGAGGCCACACCGAGACGGGCAAATTGTTGATGACGCTTTGCTACGCCATCCACGAGAGCTTTGTGTATTCCCGTCGGACTGAATCAGGGACGCAACCGCCTCTCATGACCTTGCACCTGCGTCGAGGCACATGCCGGGATTTTGCCCTGTTCATGATGGAAGCGGTTCGTTCGCTCGGTTTTGCCGCGCGTTTTGTGACTGGCTATGTCTATGTGCCGAACCGTGACAGTGCTTCTGTCCTCGGCGGCGGTTCGACGCATGCCTGGTGCCAGGTCTATTTGCCTGGCGCGGGTTGGGTCGAGTTCGATCCCACCAACGGCATTGTCGGCAACCGGGATCTGATCAGGGTGGCTGTGGCCAGGCATCCTGGGCAAGCCATCCCTCTTTCCGGAAGCTACTGCGGCAGCGCGTCGAGCTTTCTCGGCATGACGGTGGAGGTCAAGGTGGTGAAGGAAGCCGATGCCAAAAGAATTAGCATATCCTAATGTGCTCGGAACTGTTCGCGGCAATCCGGAGTTTGCCCGCCGGCGTCTGTCGCGATTTTGCGCATCTGGCAATCGCTCTGTGCCGTTGCATGCACATTCCGGCGCGATATTGCACCGGCTATCTCGGCGACATCGGGATACCGCCGATGCCGTATCCCATGGATTTCAACGCATGGTTCCAAGCCTATCTCAGCGGCCATTGGTTCATCTTTGATGCACGGCATAACCAGCCTCGCATAGGCAGAATCCTGATGGCGACGGGATGTGATGCGAATGATGTCGCCATCTCAACGAGCTTCGGCCTTTCCCGGCTCACTCACTTCGAAGTCATCACGGAAGAAATCCAAGCCGAGCCTGAGAAGGCGCCAGCCCGCCGCACCTTTCGGCATGACGGGCTTCAGCGTGAGGGGTTAAGTCAGTCGTAGACCCTCACAATCTTGCGGGTACCTGGATCGACCAGGACGGTTCGGCCATCGATGATCACGTAGCGGTACTGAACGTCCGGCACCTCGTAGAGCTCGACTGTTTCGGGCAGAGCAGTGCCGATGTTGAGCTCCACGCCGGGAAGGTTGAGCGATGCCACCGGTTTCTTTTTCACGTACTCCCGGATCACAATGTCCTGCTCGGGTTGAATAATGACGTCCTGAGCGGCGGCGGCACTGACACCAACGAGCAGAAGGATGCCTGCCGCAGCCGATGTAAGTTGCTTTTCCATAATAGCCTCCAAGCAACCTTCAGCTGCGGTGCTTGATTGCTGCCGCCACGGGTTGCTTACTTACCTGAACGGTGCGGAGCAATTCTTGTTCCACTTGCCGTGCGCGAACCCGCTGCCACGGCACATTCAACGCTGACGTTTGGGGCCGCCCGCGAACGCGCCCGCTCAAGGCTTAGGTTCTTCCGGAGGAGGCGCGTTTGGGACTGGACAATCAGGATGTGGCCATTGTTCACACGGAGAGGGCTCGTCGCCAGCGTCGCCATAACGTTCCACGAGTTTTGCGAATCCGTAGGCGAAGGCGGAAAGAAGCGCCAGGATAACCACTATTCGAGCGGCCATAGGGGATTGTAGCAGGATCCCGCTTAGGATTGACCCAGCATTGGCAGGCTGCCGCCAGATTTGTGGCGAGGTTCGCAGGAACTGAACGCATCTCGTGACCTTCCACACCTTTTGCCACACCTGGGCGACGTGAATGCGTCGATACGTTGGCATGGTTTGCGCGGGCTCGCTGGCACGGGCCGGTGGAAGGACGAAAAGTCAGTAGCTCGCTACGCGCATGTCATCGTTTCGGAGGAAAGCAGGAAGGCTGATTTGTTCCCGACTCGTAAACGCAAAGGGAACAAAGTCCGCGGAAAATCCATGGATACTGGTGCCATGTTGCGCCTTCGTTCGCCCGCTGGCGCCGGCAAGAAGAAATGACCAGGCGAAGCACACTGTTGAAAATCTTCGGGAAAACTGGTGCTGCGAGAGAGGATTGAACTCTCGACCTCTCCCTTACCAAGGGAGTGCTCTACCACTGAGCTACCGCAGCCGTCGATGGCGGGGCTTCTGCCATATCGAACCGGCAAGCGCAAGGCCAAGCGCAAGCCATCTGCGAAAGCCCGCTCCGACGGGTTTTGCGGACATGGCAGCGCCACAATGTTGGCTATCCCTGAATAGCGGCTGGCCGCATCGGCCCGCAAATCGGAATCGATTTTCGGAAAGCACGATGGGCGCCCAGGCGGACGCACATCGCTCTAGTCGCCAGCCGGGACGGAACCATGAACGACAAGACAATTCCACCTGACAAGGCCGATCCACCTGACAAGGCCGATCCACCTGACAAGGCCGATCCACCTGACAAGGGCGGTCCATCGAAAAAGGACGGCTCACCGAAAATGGCCGACCGCAAGACCCGGCTTGCCGAGCAATTGCGCGCCAATCTGCAAAAGCGCAAGGCGCAGTCGCGCTCGCGGCGCACTGGCGACGCCGATCAGCGGCCGGAAGGGCTTGGCGCCTTAAGGGAAACGCAAAAGGATTGACGGATATCAACAGGCTGGTCCGGGCGCGGAATCCTGTTTCTTGAACCAAGCCGGCCAATGGTCTAGACCGGCCACAACAGACTCAACCGATTGAAAATTGGCCTTTCGGCCGAGGGGACGTTCTTTAAATGGATCGCATCAGAATTGTCGGCGGCAACAAGCTTGCCGGAAGCATTCCGATCTCGGGCGCGAAAAATGCCGCGCTGCCGCTGATGATCGCCTCGCTTTTGACCGACGACACGCTGACCCTGGAAAACGTGCCGCATCTGGCCGATGTCGAGCAGCTTATCCGCATCCTCGGCAATCACGGCGTCGACTATTCGGTGAATGGCCGCCGCGAAAAGCAGCAAGAGGGCTATTCACGCACCATCAATCTCTCCGCCCGCAACATCGTCGATACCACGGCACCCTACGAACTGGTGTCGAAGATGCGCGCGTCGTTCTGGGTGATCGGCCCGCTGCTTGCCCGCATGGGCGAGGCCAAGGTGTCGCTGCCCGGCGGCTGCGCCATCGGCACGCGGCCGGTCGACCTTTTCCTGGAAGGCCTCCAGGTGCTGGGCGCCGATATCGACGTCGACACCGGTTATGTCATCGCCAAGACCAGGAACGGCCGTCTTGTCGGCAACCGCTACGTCTTCCCGAAAGTGTCGGTCGGCGCGACCCATGTACTAATGATGGCGGCGGCGCTGGCCAAGGGCGAGACGGTGCTCGAAAACGCCGCCCGCGAGCCCGAGATCGTCAACCTCGCCGAATGCCTCAACGCCATGGGCGCCAGGATTTCCGGCGCCGGCACCGCGACGATCACCATCGACGGCGTCGAAGCGCTGTCGGGCGCGCGCGTCCGGGTGATTCCCGACCGTATTGAGACCGGCACCTATGCGATGGCGGTGGCGATGACCGGCGGCGACGTCGTTCTCGAAGGCGCGCGGGCGGACCTGTTGCAGACCGCGCTCGACGTGATTTCCCAGACCGGCGCCGAGATCACGCAGACCAATTCCGGCATCCGCGTCAGGCGCAACGGGGCCGGCATTGCGCCGGTCGACGTGGCGACGGCGCCGTTCCCGGCATTTCCGACCGATTTGCAGGCGCAGTTCATGGGCCTGATGACGATGGCCAAGGGCAAGTCGCGCATCACCGAGACGATCTTCGAAAACCGCTTCATGCACGTCCAGGAACTTGCCCGGCTCGGCGCCCATATAACGCTGTCCGGCCAGACGGCGATCGTCGACGGCGTGCCGAAGCTGAAGGGCGCCCCGGTCATGGCGACCGACCTTCGCGCTTCGGTGTCGCTGGTCATCGCCGGCCTGGCGGCCGAAGGCGAGACCACGGTTAACCGGGTCTATCATCTCGACCGCGGTTTTGAACGGCTGGAAGAAAAGCTGTCCGGCTGCGGCGCGGTGATCGAGCGGATTTCGGGGTAACGGCAGCGGGCCTGAGGTCGGCGCTGCCCCTCATCTGCATGCCGGCATCTTCCCCCCGTATAGTGACGGGGAGAAGGGGCTGGCCTTAACGTGGGCTCCCGTTCTGCAACGCTGGATATTGGCGAAACCCTTTGCGAAGGCGTTCTTCGCCCCGTCACTATACGGGAAGAAAGTGCCCGGCAGGGCGATGAGGGGCAGCGCAAACCTGATGCGATTGCCCTGGTCAGAATCCGTGGCGCGGTTGCACGGATCGCCAAGACCGCCTAACAGAAAGCCGATTGTAAACCTTCGCAGGTGCGAAATCCGCATGAACCTTCTCAAGCTTGTCGCGCTCGACGATCAGGATCTGAGCATCGTCTCGGCCCATGTCCAGGACGCCGTGCTGAAGGTCGGCGACCTCGAATACATGCCGGCGGCCAAGCGCTTCGTGATGACCATGAGCCGCTTCGTCTGGGAGGCGAAATCGGGCCTGTTCCGCCAGCACAATGAGCGGCGGCAAAGCGTGCTGCATTTCGACCGGGTTCTGGGTGCCAAGACCAGCGGCATTGCCCGCGATAAGCCTGATGAGGTGCTGTCGCTGCTGGCGATCAGCTTCATCGCGCTCGACAAGCCGGCCGGCATTGTCGAGCTGATCTTTTCAGGCGGCGGCGCGATCATGCTCGATGTCGAGTGCATCGAGGCGCGGCTGGCTGACGTTGGCGGCGCCTGGGAAGCGACGTCGCGCCCCTTCCACAGAGCCTGAGCAGCACAAGATGGCCATTACGCTTCGTCTGTCCGATGCCGATTTCGAGCAGCGTTTTGCCGCGTTCCTTTTGACCAAGCGGGAAGTGTCCGCCGACGTCGACGCCGTGGTCCGCGCAATCATCGCGCGGGTGCGCGCCGAGGGCGACGCGGCGCTCATCGACTATACGCAGAAATTCGAACAGGCCGATCTGAAAAGCCTCGGCATGGCCGTATCGCAAGACGACATCGCCAAGGCCTACGATGCGGCCGACCCGCAGACGATCGAGGCGCTCAAATTCGCCCGTGACCGCATCCGTGCCCATCACGAGCGGCAGCGGCCGAACGACGACCGCTATACGGACGCTGCCGGCGTCGAGCTCGGCTCACGCTGGACGGCGATCGAGGCGGTCGGGCTCTATGTGCCGGGCGGCACGGCGAGCTATCCAAGCTCGGTGCTGATGAGCGCCGTGCCGGCCAAGGTCGCCGGCGTCGAGCGCATTGTCATGGCGGTGCCGGCGCCCGGCGGCATCATCAATCCGCTGGTGCTGGTGGCGGCGGACCTGACCGGCATATCCGAGATCTACCGCGTCGGCGGCGCGCAGGCGATCGCAGCCCTTGCCTATGGCACCGAGACGATAAAGCCGGTCGCCAAGATCGTCGGCCCCGGCAATGCCTATGTCGCCGCGGCCAAGCGCCAGGTGTTCGGCACGGTCGGCATCGACATGATCGCCGGGCCTTCGGAAGTGCTTGTCGTGGCCGACGGCAGCAACGATCCGGACTGGATCGCCGCCGACCTGCTCGCCCAGGCCGAGCATGACGTGTCGGCGCAGTCGATCCTGATCACCGACGATCCCGCCTTCGGCGCGGCGGTGGAGCAGGCGATCGAGCGCCAGCTGAAAAACCTGTCGCGCGCCGGGACGGCGGCGGCGAGCTGGCGCGATTTCGGCGCCGTCATCCTGGTTCCTCGAATCGAGGCGGCACTGCCGCTGGTCGACCGCATCGCGGCCGAACATGTCGAGCTTGCCATCGACGAGCCGGAAGCCTTCCTGGCGCGGATGCGCAATGCCGGGGCCGTCTTTCTCGGCCGCCACACGCCGGAAGCCATCGGCGACTATGTCGGCGGCTCCAACCACGTGCTGCCGACGGCGCGCTCGGCGCGCTTCTCGTCCGGACTTTCGGTGCTGGATTTCGTCAAGCGCACCTCGATCCTGAAGCTCGGGCCGGAGCAGCTGCGGGCGCTGGCGCCGGCGGCGATTGCGCTGGCCAAGGCGGAAGGCCTCGACGCGCATGGACGCTCCGTCGCCATACGGCTGAACATGTAGACTGACATGTCGGACTACGATCGAACCCATGCCAGGCTGATCGATGTCGAACTCGACGAATCGATCGGCCGTTCGACGCCCGATGTCGAGCATGAGCGGGCGGTGGCGATCTTCGACCTGATCGAGGAAAACAGCTTCCAGCCGGTCAATGACGACGGCGCCGGACCCTACCGGCTAAAACTGTCGCTGGCCGAATCCCGCCTGGTCTTCGCGGTGACGCGTGAGGACGGCGCTGCCGTGGTCACCCACATCCTGTCGCTGACGCCGCTCAGGCGCATCGTCAAGGACTACTACATGATCTGCGAAAGCTATTACGACGCCATCCGCACCTCGACGCCCAGCCAGATCGAGGCGATCGATATGGGCCGGCGCGGCTTGCACAATGAAGGCTCGCAGACATTGATGGACCGGCTGGCCGGCAAGATCGACATCGATTTCGACACGGCGCGCCGGCTGTTCACGCTGGTCTGCGTGCTACACTGGCGAGGCTGACCTGCCAGCCCCTCTGCCCCGCTCGATCCTGCCCCGCTCGATCCTGTTTGTCTGCGGCATGAACGCCGTGCGCTCGCCGATGGCCGAACTGCTGGCGCGCCAGCTGCTTCCGGCCACCACTTTCGTGGCGTCGGCCGGGGTGCGCGGCGGCGAACGCGACCCGTTCGTCGACGCCGTGCTGGCCGAGGACGGACTTTCGCTGGGTGAGCGGCACCCGAGGACACTGGACGATCTCGAGGACGACTATTTCGACCTGATCGTCACGCTGTCACCGGAAGCCCATCACACCGCGCTCGAGCTTACCCGCTCGCTTGCCGTCGACGTCGAATATTGGCCGATGCCGGACCCGACAGACGTCGGCGGCACGCGTGAGCAGATCATGGCCGCCTACCGCGAGGTGCGCGAGCGGCTGAAGGCGCGGATCGGCCGCCGTTTTGTGGCGCCGGAAGGCAAAAAACCGCGCTGATTAAGCATGTTCACAAGCGCACGATTATCATATAGGTTCCGCGCAAATTCCGGCCGGGGGCGCCGGGAATCCCCGTCCAAGCAAAGGTATCGAATGCCGAAGGAAGAAGTCCTCGAGTTTCCGGGTGTCGTCACGGAATTGTTGCCCAACGCGATGTTCAGGGTGAAGCTTGAAAACGAACACGAAATCATCGCCCACACGGCCGGCCGCATGCGCAAGAACCGCATCCGCGTGCTGACCGGCGACAAGGTCCTGGTCGAGATGACACCCTACGACCTGACCAAGGGCCGCATCACCTACCGTTTCAAGTAAGATCGTCAGAGTTCGGCCGGGATCGCGATGAGCATTTTGCAGAAGCTCGTGCTTGCCTCGGGTTCGCCGCGCCGGATCGAACTGTTGCAGCAGGCCGGCATCGAACCGGACCGCGTGCTGCCGACCGGTGTCGACGAGACGCCGCTGCGCGCCGAGCATCCGCGCTCGCTGGCCAAGCGCCTGTCGAAGGAAAAGGCCGAGAAGGCGCTGGCCTCGCTGCAGGCGGAAGACGACTATGTGCCCAGCTTCGTACTGGCCGCCGACACGGTGGTCGCCGTCGGCCGGCGCGTCCTGCCCAAGGCCGAAACGTTCGACGACGTCGCCAATTGCCTCGGCCTGCTGTCAGGTCGTTCGCACCGGGTCTATTCCGGCATCTGCCTTATCACGCCGGGCGGCAAGCTGCGCCAGCGGCTGGTCGAGACCAGGGTGCGTTTCAAGCGGCTGCCGCGCGCCGAAATCGATGCCTATGTCGCGTCGGGAGAATGGCGCGGCAAGGCCGGCGGCTATGCCGTCCAGGGGCTGGCCGGCGCTTTTGTCGTCAAGCTTGTCGGCTCCTACACCAACATCGTCGGCCTGCCGCTCTATGAGACGGTGGCGCTGCTGACCGGCGAGGGTTTCAAGGTGCATGCCAACCGGCAGTCAGCTCGGCCATGAGCTCGGGGCGGCCATGAGCTCGGACGACAAGGTCACGCCGCTGCGCCCCAAGCGGCCCTGCCCCGAATGCGGCAAGCCGTCGGCGCGCGAGACCTACCCGTTCTGCTCCGTGCGCTGCAAGGACATCGACCTCAACCGCTGGCTCAAGGGCGCCTACGTCATTCCGGCCCGCGACGACGAGGACGAAACGGACAACGATCCTCCCAAATG
This sequence comes from Mesorhizobium onobrychidis, assembly GCF_024707545.1. Lineage (NCBI taxonomy): Bacteria > Pseudomonadati > Pseudomonadota > Alphaproteobacteria > Hyphomicrobiales > Phyllobacteriaceae > Mesorhizobium > Mesorhizobium onobrychidis. The sequence continues at coordinate 1,663,439 of NZ_CP062229.1, read as the reverse complement.
AGGCTGTTCAGAGCAGCCTGCGGGCCTCGACCGCGCCCCATAAATCAGCCTGTCAGACAACTGTTCGTTTCCCGCCTGAAATCAACGCTTAAGCGCTGGACAGGTCGGATTCCCGTGCTATAACCCACGCGCTTTCAAGGGGCGCCTGCGGCGCTTTCAAGAAATCCGGCGTGCAGAACTGCCCGCGTGCCGGAACAGGCCCAGATAGCTCAGTTGGTAGAGCAGCGGACTGAAAATCCGCGTGTCGGTGGTTCGAATCCGCCTCTGGGCACCACTCCTTTCCTCAATAAAAACAACGCTTTATGCTGTCGCCAACTTGGCGACTTACGCCTTTTCCATGTCGCATCATGTTGCAAACTGCTACCGTTGATTTCCAAGGGTTTCCTGCCACTATCGGCAGGTCCACGCGACATGGACGCGACATGGGGGGACGGCAAATGGGCGCAATCGAGGACGTACGAAAATGGCTGGCCGATATGCCGCTATGGCGCGAACTCGGCAAAATGCCGGACCGAATGTCGGCGATCGAGGCCCGCATCGCGGCGGCGGTTGATTCTCGGGCATGCCTTCGGCGGCTGCCCGAACAGTGGTGTTCGGCATTTGGTTTCTCCCGTGGTTTAGTTTGCTTACCCTCTCACAATCTCATACAATGTCATCAATCGTCAACTACTGTATGAGGATCGCACACCATGGTCAGGACGGCTCCGATTTCGTTCCGCATCGAACAGGGGTTGAAAAATGCTCTGGAGGAAGCGGCGAAGGATGACATGCGGTCTGTGTCATCGATGGTCGAGAAGATCCTGACCACGTATCTGCGGGAAAAGGGCTACCTGCCGAAAGGCGCAGCAGAATAGCTATGCTCGTCACCGTCAGCCGGGAGGAGTGTAGAGCGGCTCTCTGCATCGATGAACCAAGCACTGGCCATCGCGCGTCGGCACAAACCCTACCGCTGGGATTAACGACCAGTCGCACGCATTGCTGTACTGGCGGACGTAGAGGGCATAGGTGTTCGGGCCGGTGGTCAGCACCGCCGAGCCATGGCTCTGGATTAGCGCCTGCGTCTGTTGGCAGGTCATGGCGCGGGTGTCCGGCCTGGCCTGGGCGAGGGTTGTGAAGGCAAGCGTGACCGCTGCCGAGGTCAACGCAATCCGGCGAATGGACATGACGAGACTCCCATGATGAGCCATTTGGTTGACAAACTCGCATGTCGCAGGGCAGCTGTGCAATGGCGGCCTCCAAATCGGAATTCCCGACTGGAGCAAACCGCCCGCCCCGTGCGAACTGACGGCGTGCCGCTGGAGCCCGCAACGGAGGACGCTCTCAACTCCATCGCGGCTGAAATGAACATTGGCCGGTCGGACCTCATTCAGATCGTGCTGCGCGAATGGCTCGAAACAAACGCTTATCTGCCTGTGCGCGAAATCGATGAAGAGAGCGAAACAGACGGCAGCGCGTAGGTTCCGCGATCACGGAAGTTGCTTGAATCGCCGTAATCTGTACTTTCCAACGGCGGACCCCAATCCGCCCGGCCGGCGCCCTACAGGCAATCTACCCCAACGCCCCCCACAGTGGCGCCGGCCATCTTCCCAAGATGTGGTCGCTGGCGTCCGGGCGTCAGTGCGACGCACCACCCGCCCGGATAAGCCATGCTTAAACGGAAAAGGCGACATGCCCCGTCGCCACGTCGTGCATCGCCCAGACGATGCGCAGTTCCCCGGAATCAACAAGCTCCTTCATAATCGGGCTCTTTGAAGTGAGCATCTCGGCCGCGAGCTGCGCATTCATTTTCGCCACTGCCTGAACGAACTGCGCATTTTTGGAACTGCGCTCACCGTCGCTCGTGGCCCCGTCCACCGCAGGCCGGATATTGGCCAGGGTGGCAGTGAGATTTCCGAGTTGAACGTTATCGACGGCTCCCTTGATGGCGCCGCATTCGGAATGCCCCAGCACAACTATAGCGCGCGAGCCGGCTACTTTCGTCGCGAATTCGAGGCTGCCGATAATGTCGGTATTGACGAAATTCCCGGCGATGCGGGCGCAGAAAATGTCACCGATGCGCTGATCGAATACGAGCTCCGGCGGCACACGCGCATCCATGCAGCCGACAATTGCCGCAAAGGGCGCTTGCCCGGTCGATGTGGCCTTCACCTGAGCCAAGAGATCGCAATTGATCATCTTGTTCGCGACGAACCGTTCATTACCCGCCTTCAGAAGGTCAATTGCGGCATCTGGACTGACGCCTTGCTGGCGCTCACGGTTGTAAACAACACATTCTGACGACTGAGCGTGTGCCTGGGCGGCAGCAAGGGTTGCTGCAGCAAGCGGCAGACAACCGCAGAAAATACGGCGAGTAAGCATCGGGACCCCCTTGAGTTAGCTAACTAAAAGATGATCCTTGGTTGCAACCGTTCGGTCAAGGAACGGTCTTCTTACTGGTTAAGGATTTACACTAAAAGCCACCCGCGCTCGAAAGAAAAAGCCCGCGCCTCTGGCGGAGAGCGCGGGCCCCGATCGGGTTGCAGCCCGATCTACAGCAGGCAGCGGAGGTCGTGCCCGCTGGTCACAGACAATCATTAGGATTTACTAAAGTTCCGCTTGAGAATCGCATTTTGACCGGCCCAGCGTGCGCAGTCAAGCGTGGCACGGTTCTTGCTTCCACAGTTTCAGACATGCCGGGCGCAAAAAACACGCTGTTCCATATCGATACCGGCCTGTGAGGTTGGGACAAATGATGTCGTGGATAGCCCAGACAAAAATCGGAAATGAACCGCCTCCTGCAGCGGCGTCTTGCAGAGATTGTGTCATGGAGCGGTGGGCTTTGATCACTCGGTTGGCATCAGCCTTTCGCGAATTCGTTGCACCCCGCTACCGGCCAGAGCTCCACTATATGCGCGGCCCCGGGCCGGCCTGCGCGCGCCGCGTGAGAGCGCGCTGAAGGCCAGGCGCATTCTGCCGCCGCCAATGACGGCTCTGGTAGGCGGGAACGATCCGGTCCGCCATGAGTTAGTAAATTATGATGAACACCATGGAACCCCACGGACGCGCGATGGCGGATGCCAGGGAGCGCATCAACCGGACCAAGCTCGCGCTTGAGCGCACAGAGGAAATGCTGGCCGAGAATACCGCGCTTTGCAGCAGGATACGCGCGCGACGGTGTCTGGTCGAGGCGGCATACCGCTTGGTGCAGATCGATCCCGCCAGCAATGATGGTTCCGGCGGCGGTCATGATGCGCCACCGACATCGAGAACACTGCCAATCTCCTCGAACAGCCTTTGAGCCCGTCCATAATTGGAGTCGTTGTTGTCCAGCGTGGCTTCGGCTCCTACCAGCCCATCCAGCCATTCATGCCATTTTCGAAGATTGGTGATCTGTGCGCCGGCCTTGAACGAGCGCTCGACCATTGCCAGAAGGGCGCCGACGCTTGTCGGGTTCACCCGCTCCTTGCCCTTTTTCCAGGGCGCTTCCGTCGATGACGCCGTTTCTACGGGATGTATTGAAACCGTTTCACGGGATGTATTATAGGTTTCACCTAATATATTTACATCAGCATCCTCTTGATAATCAACAGCTTTCTCAAAAACCTTGTTACCTATCGGGCCATTTTCGGCAACAGGATTGCTACCTATTGATGCTGAATTGGTAACGGGGGCTGCTAACTATTCCAGCCTTGAGATAGAGGCCGTCGAACTCGGAATAGATCACGCGATACACCCTTAGCCTGCCATTGAGTGGGTGCGGGCCGGCTGTGATGTACTGCTTGCGGGCGAGCGTGCTGAGAGATCGCGACAGGCTCTTGATGTGGCAACCGACGAGAGCGGCAAGACGGGGATGGCTGGCGTAACAACCTATCCCATTCGCCCCGAGCCGGTCGTGGGCTGCGAGTGCCATAAGCACCCGCAAATCCTCGCCGGTCAGCGTCTTGTCACCCATCGCCCTTGCAGGGATCGGCGCATAGATAGGCTTGGGCTCGGCCATCAGTCACCACCCTGCCCCTTCTTATGCACGGCACGATGGTGCAACCGGCATAGCCAGTTGACCTGCATTGGCCTGTCATAGTCAGCATGGTGACCATCGGCGCCGTCGGCGCCGCAGTCGAGCGCGAGGCCTGGATCGTCGATTACGTCGACGGCAAGGGCGCTCGCCGGCTGAAAACATTCGCCAGGAAGAAAGAGGCCGATGCCTTCGAAGCCACCGCCACCGTGGAAATCCGGGAAGGCACCCACATTGCCGACAGCGACAGCGCGACAGTCAAGAAGGCCGGCGACTTGTGGATAAAGGCTTGCGATGGCCTGGAGCGCTCGACACGAAACCAATATCGGCAGCACCTCGATCTTCACATTGTCCCGTTCATCGGCGCCGAGAAGCTTTCGAAATTGAATATTCCCACCGTCCGAAGCTTTGAGGATCAACTGAGGAGAGGGAATAGCGACTTGCCAGCGGAAGACCCAAGGCGAGAGCCCCGCTCCCCTGCGATGATCCGCAAGATCCTTGTCAGCCTGGGTTCGCTGCTCGCCGATGCGCAAGAGCGCGGCCTTACTGCCCGCAACGTCGTTCGCGATATGCGAGGCAAGCGCCGGAAGGGCAAGGAGCGCAAGGCAGAGAGGCGCCAGAAGGGCAAGATCAAGGTCGGGATCGATCTTCCTACCCGCGAAGAGGTGAAGGCCATTGTCGGCGCCGTGGAAGGCCGCTGGAGGCCGCTGCTGCTGACCGCAATATTCACCGGTCTGCGAGCTTCGGAGCTTCGTGGGCTGCGCTGGAGCGACGTGGATTTCGACAAGCGGGCGATCCGGGTTCACCAGCGCGCTGACCGCTTCAACGAGATCGGGCAGCCGAAGTCAGAGGCAAGGGAAAGAACCGTCCCTGCCTCGCCGATCGTCATCAATACCTTGCGGGAATGGAAGTTGGTTTGTCCCAAGCGATCGACCGGCAAGCTGGATGATAATGGCGAATCGATCATGCAGCTCGAACTTGTTTTCCCTAACGGCCTCGGCAAGGTGGAATCACTGGCGAACATCATCAACCGCGGGCTCATGCCTGCCCAGGTCGCGGCTGGCGTGGTCGTCGACACTGGCGAGAGGGACGATGAAGGGAAGCCGATCGTGAAGGCACGCTATACTGGGATGCACTGCCTGCGGCACTTCTTTGCCTCTTGGTGCATCAATCGCGTTGCCGATGGTGGCCTGGGCCTGCCGCCTAAGGTCGTTCAGGAACGGCTCGGCCATTCCTCGATCATGATGACGATGGACGTCTACGGCCACCTCTTCCCGCGTGGCGATGATGCAGAAGAATTGGCGGCTGCAGAGCGGGCTCTGCTCGCGTAAGGCTCGCTGTTATCGTCGAGGCGGGATTGAAACCACCGCCAAATATACGCCACATATGACCGCTTAAAGCCAAGAGGGCAGCGTGGGGACGTACATTGGAGAGATTCCCCTATGCCCGCGAGCAAGAAGTTTCTAGTTACGGCTCAATGGGACGAAGAGGCCAACGTGTGGGTCGCCACCAGCGACGATATCCCGGGTCTCGCTACCGAAGTAACCGCAACATAAACGCGACATTGGGCCAAAAAGCTCAATGTTTTCAACTATCGACGGCGGACTGAAAATCCGCGTGTCGGTGGTTCGAATCCGCCTCTGGGCACCATCCCCTCTTCTCCCGACAGTCTCTTTCGCCGAAGCTTCTACGCTTCTGTCTTGGCAACTAGCTGAAATCTTTGGTCATTTCAGTGCGCAAGGCGCGGTTGGTCGGGTTTTGTGGAATTTCGGCGTGGTTGGTCCAACGAGGCGGAGGGCTGGTATTTTCGCTGGTATTGGAGATCCTGATGGTATCGATGCAGCCAAATGGAGGTCCCGAAAATGGCGCTGTCCGACGTGAAATGCCGAAATGCCCGACCCGCTTCCAAGCTCGTGAAATTTTCTGACGGTGGCGGGCTCCAGCTTTGGGTGCAGCCGACCGGATCTCGGCTATGGCGCCTCGCCTATCGTTTTGAGGGCAAGCAGAAGCTTCTGGCGTTGGGCAGCTATCCCCTCATCTCCCTCGCTGAGGCGCGCGAGGCGCGCGATACCGCCAAACGCCTTCTCCTACGTGGCATCGACCCCGCACAGGAGCGTAAGTCGCAAAAGGCTTCGGCAGAGGACACCTTTCGCTCAATCGCGGAGGATTATGTTGACAAGCTGAAGAAGGAGGGACGTGCCGACCGGACCATCACCAAGGTCAAATGGTTGCTCGACTTTGCCTATCCAACATTTGGGGACAAAAGCATAAGGGAGATCGATCCGGCCACAATTCTTGCCGCTCTCCGCAGCGTGGAGATTCGGGGTCGATACGAGTCGGCCAGGCGACTGCGCTCCACCATCGGCAGCGTGTTTCGATATGCAATCGCAACCGCACGCGCCGATGTAGATCCGACGATCGCCCTGAGGGGCGCACTCGTCGGTCCGACGGTCACGCCGCGTGCCGCAGTTACCGATCCTAAGGCCTTGGGAGGCTTGCTGAGGGCGATCAATGCGTTTGACGGACAGCCAACAACCCGAGCCGCCCTGAAGCTGATGGCCCTGCTGTTTCCCCGCCCCGGCGAGCTGCGCGCGGCCGGATGGGACGAGTTCGATTTCGAAAGGTCGGTGTGGAGCATCCCTGAAGGACGCATGAAGATGCGAAGGCCGCACCGTGTACCTCTTTCCAGGCAGGCGGTCAGCGTCCTGACCTCACTTAGAGAAATCTCTGGTGGTGGACCGCTGTTGTTTCCTAGTGTTCGATCGGGTTCGCGTCCGATTTCCGACAACACGCTTAACGCCGCCCTTCGCCGTATGGGCTATGGCAAAGAGGAAGCTACCGCGCACGGTTTTCGAGCAACGGCATCAACTCTGCTAAACGAATGCGGAAATTGGCACGCGGATGCCATAGAGCGGCAACTGGCCCACATCGAAAACAACGACGTTCGTCGTTCCTACGCCCGGGCTGAGCATTGGGAAGAGCGTGTCAAGATGATGCAGTGGTGGGCAGATTATTTGGATGAACTCGAGAGCAAAGCGCGCTAGTGATCTCGATCGGGCGACGCGGCAAGCCTGCCGTTCATACACCATCGCGACCGTCCACTTTGAACCCAACAGCGGCGGCACACCAAACACCGAGATGAATCCTCCAACCGGACGATCAAATGGGCGTAGGTCATCCCGCCACCGTCGTCGGGCAGAAAAGGACGTCCCAGTAGAACTCCCGCGATCGCCGAGGCGCGCGAGCGATAGTCCCATCGTCTCACCTACGAACGTATGAGTCTGTCTCGCCTTCGGAATGATGCGAGTCGACGAGCGCGCTTTCCGCACGCGCTTGGCTGTCCGGCGACGGCATGAACAGCAAGGTCAGATGATAGCTGCTCTCGTAATGCGCGACTTTGCCTTCGAAAGCGCCGTGCCGTTCTTCATCGACTAGCCATGAGGCCGCGGCGGGAAATGCGAGTTCGGATAGTCCAGCGCTTCGATGCGCTCGGCCTCAAAGAACAATGCCTAGCCAGAGCCAAGCCTTCTCAGCGCATTGTTTGCCCGCGCGCACATGCCTACAAGTTCGGCTTCAGTCGCGCTTTCGAGATCGGGGCCGCGGAACCGAAAGGTGCGCTGAAAGCTGCCGTCCTTGTTGAGGACGATGCCGCGCGCGACGAGTGCGGCCCAAGGCAGATGATCGGCAAGCCGGTCGGCTTTGCCGTGATATTCTGAAAGATTCAGCATGCGAGCCAACCCTTCAGGCGAAGGTGGCGGACAAACACGTTTGCGAAGTCAGGCTCGCGGCGAGCTGCGAAGACCGCGAGCGTGTGGTCGGCGATCCAGAGCACCAGCCCGGCAATCCACTGCTGTAAGCCAAGGCCTATGGCAGCGGCTAGATGGTTGGTGGTCATCATCCGCTGCAGTGTCGCGGCAAATGAGCGTTGTGGGTCCGACAAGAAGGTGGCGACACGGGCGAGCGTCTTTTCTTCTTCGGCGTAGAGCACGTGCAGGGTGGCGCCGACCAGGAGGGAATCACTCGTCTTTTCCCAGTGGTTGTGCCGTTCCAGCGCCCCCCCGGGGTCGACGAGGATGTCGGCGATGTTCTGGACGTCGCGGACCTCGCTTGGACCTTTGAGGACTTCCAGCAGCGGATTGTAGCGAGCCGATCTCAGATCGGTCGGGTTGAACAGGAGGCAGTACGAGAACTTCGACCGCCAGCCGGCCGTCAACTGCCACTCCTCACCTTTAATGTCGTGAATGACGGCTGAGCCGGTCCAGGAAAGAAGCGTTGGAACAACCAGCCTGACGCCCTTGCCCACCTTAGTATCTTGCGGCCCGGCCTGATCATGAATGCGGCTCACCTACGATTGGATGCGATGACTCGCTATGTATTGCCGTCAACGGTCGTCTGCCCGGCCGGGTCGCCTTGAGGTCGATGGTTTCGCGGTGGCTCGCGGCACCGTCATTCCCATCGGCGACCAAGAAGCCTTGCTTTGGGTCCATGGCAGTGCGACGGCGATACGCAATAACTGGCGTTATCAGGGAAAGCGCCGCATCCCGGCACCGCTCCGCATCCGCCGTCACGCAGGCTCGACCGACCTGCAGACGTTGGCCACTGAGATTCTCGGCCTGTCGAAAACGAATTGGAACAGCTTCGACCTTTACACCCAGGTACCTGCCACACTTGAAACGTCAGGTCAGATCGCTCGCATCGGACGCTTGATGGAGAATTTCGGGGAGGCAAATTACGACTACCGTCTCTTGATGTGATCGCAGGACGCTCGTAACCAACGGGATTTCCACCGATCAGGACCAGGCCGTGAATGGTGAGATGGTCGGTGAGGAGCGGGATATCGGCGCCGAGTGGAAGGCATTGATCGGAGACCTTTTGGCGGACATCCACGCGCGGCTTGTCGCGAGTGCGGGTCGGAAGGTGCGACCTCAACTGGAATATCGTTGAAAGGACAGCGCAGTAATGGCCAGACCGCCCACCAACGGATACGGATTTCCGTGGAAGCGGACCGACCAATGCCCATGCGGTAGCGGCGCAGAGTTTGGAGCCTGTTGCCTCTCGGTTGGGGGGCGGCCTGCTATGACGATCGGATCGCTTGTGCCGCGTCCACCAAAATCAGGCGAGGCGCAGACGAATTGCTATATGGCGGCCGAACGCGATTGCGGGGGTGGCCTGAGCCGTGAACACTATATCTCGCGTGGACTCATTGACGGGCCCGAGCTGAGAGTACGCGGATTGCCCTGGCAACACGAGGAAGTCGCTCATTATCCGGACAATCTTGTCGCGCGGATACTCTGTCGGCGACATAATTCCGCGTTGTCGCCACTCGATGCTCATGCGATCCGGTTCTTTCTCGCCATCGAGGCGGCGATCGATCATGCGCAGCGACGCTCGCTTTCCCGCCAGAGCAGATATTTCCTTGCCTCCGGACATGCGCTCGAGCTATGGGCGATAAAAACACTAGACTAGCGAGCCTTTACGCGTCGCAGATCGAGTTTCGCACGCCCGAGCAAAGCTTCCGAGACTACCAGCCACCAATAGAACGGATCGTGGCGGAACTCGCTCCGTCGGCACCGCGCAGTCTGATGGCGCTGAGCGTGCCGATCATCCAAGAGGCGCATGAGGGGCCTTTGGCCGGCGTGCCGTTTCGATCGGGCCAATGATCGAAGATGACAAACTGCTTGGGCCTGCTCGTGCGCATGCACGGCATTGCGATGGTGTTCACGATCGATCTCGAAGATGCCGAAGCGTTACCGGACAACGAGATATTGCGCCCGGAAATGACCGACCTGGTTGGTATTGAGCGAACCTCGCGCATATACCTATCGCAGGCAGCGCGGCCGACACACGGCCAAATCGTTCAGATCCGCTCGGGCGCTCCACTAATAAGCAAAACTTAACACCGACTGGGCGTCCGTGGAACCGTCAGTCTCCGCGAAAACCCGGCTCTAAGGCATCTGAATCCTGACGCGCTTCTTACGATTCGGGGCCGGAAGCTGGCCGACGCCCAGCAGCTAAATGCAATCAGCCGCTCCGGTCTCCTGGTGGGTCGCAAACGACGAATTTCGCGCATTCAATTGGTCAAGTTCCTGAGAGCATCCTCGAAATGCGGAGTGCGTAACGATCGGTCATGCCTGACGTAAAATCCGCGAGCGCATGAAGCGCGTCTTCCGAAGTATTTATATTCCTCAGATCAAGTCCCAAAGCTCTGACTAAGTGGCAGGAATGGGCCGTCAATCCTGCCTCCTTCCAGCCGGATCGCCTGAGATCTTCATAGACGGGCAATGTCCCCGTCATCACATTCCATATGATCTTGCGTCCAGAGATTTCTAGCTCGGTCTTCCGGCGGGCTGTAAAGACCTCGTCTTTGGAGACCCTCTTCATCCGCTCGAATAATGATTTCATACTGCAGATTTCTGCAAGTGATCCTGAGAAACTCCCGGCCATGATTGCGGCGTAATTTTCTTTGAATGCCTCCACACAACTCTCGACGGCCTTCCCGATGCTGATAGCACGCAACATCGCGATGTTTTCGGCCTCGGTATATGCGGAAACATCTCTGTTTGGCTTCCCAGCTGCTTCGTATAGTATATCTCTCACGACATCGTACCCCACCTCGCCAGTCGTAAAAGCATCCTCAAGGTCTACGATATTATAACAGATATCGTCTGCCGCCTCGACAACGAACACCAACGGATGACGTCGCCACCACGTTTTATCGCCTTGATTCTCGACCACCAGACCCAGAGTGCTGGCGGCGCTGCGGAACGATTCGAGTTCACTATCGAAGATACCGAACTTCTTGAGACCCACATATCCCGCGGCCATCCCGGATGCTGCGGACTCACGCGTGCATGCTGTGACAGCATATTTCGTGAACGCCCCCAGCGTGGCCTTGGAAAGCCGCATTCCACCATCGTTCCGATACATCTCCAGCCGGCACAAGATTCTGAACCCCTGTGCATTCCCTTCAAAGTGCTTGAAGGCCAGCTGTCTAACGGTCGGGACCTCGCTTATCAGCTCATTTGAACGAGAAAACTGATCGGCAAACCAATCCCCCATAGCCTCCTCGCCAGAGTGACCGAATGGGGGGTTTCCAATGTCGTGCGCGACACATGCCGCCTGCACGATATTTGCGAGGCTGTGCGCCTCGCCGGTCTCGATCTCGTTCTCCTGCTCGAGCCAGTTTCCAATCGCCATCGCCAGCGAGCGGCCTACGCTCGCAACCTCAACGGAGTGGATAAGTCTGTGGTGCACGTGATCGTGCTCATATAGCGGCTGCACTTGCGTCTTATTTGCAAGCCGCCTGAACGGCGCAGAGAATACGATCCGATCGTAATCCTGCACGAAAATGGAGCGATTTGGTTTCGCCTGATAACTAACGTCTCCCAGACGTTCGCTGCTGAGCAAGTGCTCCCAATCCATGAGCATTCCCCTCCCTACCCGAACTCGGCTCGGCAGCATCGAGCCTAAATCATAATATTCTGCACTCGAAAAATTACCTAGAGTTGAACCGTGGTCGCGTACTTCCGCAGATGACTGAGCCAGATATCCCGAAAAAGGGGCCTTAGATTCACCCCCATTTAGTTGGCTCGCTCACTTGTATGGGCTAATCTTTGTCAAGGTGATCTTTCAGTCGTTCCGTCTCCTTGTTCCTCGTTCAGCCGTGGCGCCCATTTGTTCCTGCTTTGGCTCCGGGGTTCATTGGGGCGCCGCGCGCAGTGACGGTCAAGGGTGGGCCTCTGGCCCATCGCGAAGCGACTTGCCCTTGATGGTCACGAGCACGGCGGCAGCGTTACATTGAGGCCGGCAGGTGCCCTGTTCGTAGAGGTCTACAACTTGCAAACCGAGGGGAGCTCGCCATCAGGCGCCCGAAAACGCGCCGCAAGCTTGTATGCGGTTGATCCTCGCGGATCAAAAACCATGATGCAGCCATACGCATCGGCGGCGAAGCTCCGGGCAGTGGGCCCATTCTACAGCGCGGCGTCGTAAGCCATGTGAGCGACCGGGATCACCACCACCTCGGATCGTTATTGGCAGACGCTATTGCAGCTGCCAAACTTCAATGCTCGTCCTGTCGAACGCTCCTCCATGCTTTATACCGGACGCAGGGCTACTCCCGTCGGGATCTCGCCGGTCGTGACAAGTCGCCAGAATGCAATCAGCAGCTTGCGTGCCAAAGCCACGATCATTGTCTTGCGCGTACCGCCACGGCCATCGGCCGTTCTCGCGCAAAACCAGTGCGCCAGCGCGCTGTCCTTTTGGAATTGGAGGAACCGCCAAGCCAATAGGATCATGCCGTAGCGGACGCGAGCGTTGCCGGCCCGCGCAAGACCTTTCTCGCGCCTGCGTTGGCCGCTCTCATCCGGCGCCCCGGTAAGTCCGGCATAGCGGGCGACGGCTCTCCGATCACGCAGGCCGCGTGAGAGAATCTCATTCACCAGCATGTCCGCAGTCTCGATACCGACACCGCTGATCCGCGCAAGAAGGCGAACCATTGCGAGCGGACCCTTCTCCGTGTCCGGAACCACCGAGAGCTGCCGCAACCGCTCCTGTTCGATCTCGTGGATTTGTTCACGCAACAGGTGAAGCCGTCCGAGATTACGGCGCAACTCGGCTCGGCTTCGTTCCGGTAGGGGCATACCTTCCGCGGTATGCAGGGCCTCCAGTTTCTCGGCAGCTTTGCGCAGATTGGGTTTGAAGGCGCGAATGCCGAAGCGAGCGAGGATTGCCTTGATGCGGTTGACGATCCGTGTACGTTCGCGGACGAGATTGTCTCGTTCACGGTTCGGACGGCGGGCCTCCTCCTCATCGATGGTTGGGATGGCTGCCATGCTGCAGTGGCGCTTCTCGCCCCGCAGCCAGCCAAGAAAGGCGCGCATCAACAGTTCGGTATCGAGGCGATCGGTCTTGGCACGCCGATGTTCGCGGGAAACCGCGACGCTCGATGGATGTATGACATAAGCCTCGACAGCGCGCGCCTGGAGCCAGCGCGCCAACCAAAAGCCGTCGCGTCCAGCCTCATAGGCGACAACGATGCGCCGGACTTCACGCCCGGCCTGGATGGCTTCGCTGCGCCAGCGGCGCAACAGCCTGAGCACCGAATCCGGGTCGGCATCGAGCTTCTTGAGAGGGTTACGTTCAAAGCCAGGGACCGTCGCAGCAATGAGCCACTTTGTCTGGCTCATCTCAATCACTGCGACCAACGTGCTGTCTTGATCAAGGGTGGTAAGGGATTTGCTTGCATCAAAGGATGGTGACATGGGGGCGCTCCTTGGGTAGCTGCTCAACAGCGCCGAGGGTGCCACACGCTCGCCGCCGCCCATAGCATCTACAGCGTGCCTGGTGATTGTGGCTGAGACGGCAGGGCGGGAGTATCGGCCAAGCTAGACGGATCGGTGTTCGCGTTGTTGCCCCGTTCGAAAGTAAAGCCATAGGGTCCGATCTCCAGCCGATACCCAGATCCCGCGGCAATCAGCACCAGCAAGATCAGCGCAGTGACCAAGACCAGCCTATTGACGTCCAATTTCGTCACTTGGTTTCATCCCCGAGCGTCTGAAGCCACCAAGGAGTGCGCCGCACGAATGTGCCGTTTTCGTTGACGTAATCATTATTGAACGAACGAAGGGCAGCGATGAGCGCTTCTGATCGACTCATATTGAACCGGCGAGCGGTCTTATCGAGTATGGCCAAGTCGTCTTCGGCGAGACGAAACGAAATGACTTTTTTGCTCATATCAAGAGCGTAAGCGCCATTGGTGAATAAAGGATAAACTTTGTAATACACGAGCGATCGGCGCTGCGGTTGCCGGCTTTGATAGCAATCCTGCGCACGCGAGACGGCAATCGGTCTACCAGCGATCCAGTCTTCGCCTGAGGCGCTGGGCCGAGGTCAAATCATCTTCCGGATCTTCCTCATCCTCATTGAGAGGGTTCATCGAGAGCATGATCATCGCGAACCCATCACGCTGGAGCAGCACCTGCTCGTAGAGGGCAGGCGGTTTGCTGCCCCGCTGCACGTCGATCCATACCCCGGCATCGGTCTCATCGATGTCACTCGGCACTCCCTCCTGATGGGTTCGTCTGCGCAGCAGCGAGTAGGGAGAAACCGGCCGGGCCCGTTCAGCCCAAAGACCCGGGAACTTGGCGTAGTCCCCGTACACACGAAGAACCTTACCTTGATGGGTAATCATCACCGCTACCGGCTCTTCCCTGTAGCGGACATATGAGCGGCTGGCTGCTTCCTTGCTAACATCGTATTTGTTGGCAAGCCGGACCAAGTGGCCAAGATCGGGATCCTTGCTCGCCGCCGCATCCTTTCGGAAAGGCGGCGCTGGCATCAAAATATGCGCCGCGAAGCGGTTGGCTTCGACTTCCATCTTCATACGGCGGTCGGCCTCATTGGCTTTCAACGCTAGCATATCCTGCAACCGGCACAGAAATCGTCCCTCGGCCGACGGGACGTGGGATGGCATGAGGAAATGTCCGAGCTCGTGGGCGATCGTGAAGCGGCGGCGCTTCCGCGGGCTAGCCCGGTTGAACAGGATCGAACCGTTGAACTTGTCGACGGGCGTAATCAGTCCGCCCTCATAGCCGTCGGTTTCAAGCGGGAGGATATCGACAATGTCGAGCTGCCGGGCAAGAGTCTCAATCGGCACCGGAATCGCGAGGCCGGGCTCGTTCTTGAGAATCTCCAGAACAAGTTTTTCCGGAGTGGCCGCATCGGCTAGATCGATTCGGCTAACCGTCATGATTTCCGACTGGCTTTCAGGCGTTCCATCAGTAGCGCGATGGTTTCACGATCGCTCGGCGAGAGTTCGGTGAGGTTGCGGTACATTGCCACCAATGCAGGATCTTCTTCTGGCGCTTGCGGGTTTTCTCCCACTAGGTCGGCAACACCCACCCTATAAAAATCGGCCAGGCTCTTGATGAGCGTCAATGACGGGTTCTTGCTCGCACCTCGCTCAAGATCCCACACATGGGCTTTGGATGCCCCTACGGCGTCGGCTACTTCCTGCAGCGATTTTCCGCTCCGCATTCGCAGTTGCTTCAATTTGACCGCCAATTCCACCTGCAAGTCCTTTCACGAGTCATAGCGGCGCGTCCGCTCTCGCGCCCGCGCCGTCTGCTCACAGCCTACAACACCATAATATGGGACTTGACGCAACCGTCCGTAAGATTTATCTGTACGATATTGTCGACACGTCAACTAATGGAGCACTTGATGGGCAAAAATCAACATGTCGTACCTCGCAACGGTCAGTGGGCAGTTCGCGGCGCCGGAAATAGTCGGGCCACCTCCGTACATTCCACCCAAGCTGGCGCTATCGGCGCGGCGCGCGACATCGCCATCAACCAGCGCAGCGAAGTCGTCACTCACCGCCCGAATGGCCAGATCCGTGACTCCAACTCCTACGGCAACGATCCGTATCCGCCGAAAGGCTAAACCCTAAAAGGACCCCTGCAATGAACGATCAGCCACGATTTCCTGGGGTCCTTGGACCCGCCGAGCCCTTCCTCAATCCCCTGGACGCAATCCTGGCCGACCTGGCCATCAGCGTCCAGCTGCCCGCAGGCCTGCATGCCAAGACCGGCGCCCGCTACGAAGCAATCCGCAAGCACGTCGAGCGCCCCGGAAGTCCGCTCTACGGCCGAGTCTTGTGCTTCTACCCGCAGGGTTCAATGACGATCGACGCCACGATTTCGACGCGGGGAACCGACGACGAGTACGATCTTGATGTCGTGGTCGAACTCGACGTGCCCGAGGAGATGTCGCCCGAGGAGGTCCTTGACCTTCTCGAAAGCGCCGTCGCCGACTACCCAGTGCAGGCGGTCGAGCGCCAGAGCCGCTGCATAACACTGCGCTACGCCGACAACATGCATGTTGACCTGACCCCGTCCCGCCGCCTCGCGACCGCGAAGGATCGTGAGAGTGTGATTTTCCATGCCAAGCAGAGCGAGCCGCGCCATCTGCACAAGCCGGTGATGATGAACGCCTGGGCGTTCGGTCGTTGGTACAACGCGCGGACGCCGATGGAGGAGCGGTTCGCGCTTGCCTACAACAAGCGGCTTTACGAAGCCGACGGCATCGAATTCATGGCCGATGCCGACGTGCACCTGGTGCCCACACAGACCCCCCTCATCGTCAAGAACACCGCCACGGTGGCGTTGCAGTTAATCAAGCGCTTCCGCAATGTCCTCTACGCATCCACCGCAGGCCGGATCCCGCCGTCGGTGATGCTGTCGTGTCATGCCGGCAA
Source organism: Mesorhizobium onobrychidis (assembly GCF_024707545.1). Taxonomy (NCBI): domain Bacteria; kingdom Pseudomonadati; phylum Pseudomonadota; class Alphaproteobacteria; order Hyphomicrobiales; family Phyllobacteriaceae; genus Mesorhizobium; species Mesorhizobium onobrychidis. The sequence continues at coordinate 1,647,192 of NZ_CP062229.1, read as the reverse complement.
GGCGGCTCTGCCGGGCATGCTGCTCTCCGACATGGTGATCCGGCAGGCGCGCTGGACAGCACGCGCCATCGAGGCGGCATCACGCCAGGGGCAGCTCCTCGATGTCCGCAATCCGGAGTGGGATGAGGATCGGTTCACCGACCGCTGGCCGGAGAACAAGATGCAGCAGGACGCATTTGCCGCCGCCCTGCGCGACCTAGCCGACGGGCTCCAAGCGATCAAGCAGGGAGACGTGCAGTTGGAGGACCTTCAGGACTGGCTGCGCAACCGGTTCGGCGACCGGGTTGTCTCGAAGACGCTTCGGACCTTCAATGACCGGACCGGGCATGCGATCCGTGCTCTTGAGCAGGGTTACACCCGCAAAGGCGGCTTGTTCGTGCCCGCCGCACCGGCGATTATCAGTTCGGTCGCCGCTGCCTCGCCGGTGGCTGCCAGTTCCCACACCAACATGGGGGAACGGCGTTGACCGCCGCCGCCTACACCATCGAGCGCCAGATCGCCGAGATGGCCGACCGTTGGCCGCTGCTGGTACTAGCCACCCGTGAAGGCGCTTCCGCGACATGGCGGGGGCCGTTGCGGCCCCTGCTGCAGACCTTCCAGGTTGAGATCGCGTTCCGGGCCCCTTCCCTCATCGAAAAGCTCGACAACCGCCGCATGCAGCCGCGGGTGAAAATCCTGACTCCGCCGCTGCGGCCACGGCGCGGCGATCCGGAAGGCCAGCTGCCGCACGTCTATTACATCGGCCGCGGCCCGCTCGATGTGGTGCTATGCATGTTCGATCCGGATTCGGATGAATGGTCGCCCTTCATGTCGGTTGCCGAAACTACCGTGCCGTGGACGATTGACTGGCTGACCTCCTATGAAGGCTGGCGCGCCACGCGAACGTGGACCGGCACCGGTAAACAAATCGAACCGCCGCGCCTGGCAGGTGAATAGATGACCTACCTCCCCCCTCGCCGCTCCGATGGCACCGCCCAGAAACGGCGTGCACAGCTCCCTTGGCCGAAGGACCGGCCCTTCCGCATCCTGTCGATCGACGGTGGCGGCATCTGCGGCATCCTGCCCGCAGCGATTCTCGCCGAGCTCGAGCAACGCTTCCTTGGCGGCAAATCGATTGCTGCGTGTTTCGACATGATTGCCGGCACCTCGACCGGCGGCATTGTCGCGCTGGGTCTTTCGCACGGCAAAACGGCGCGCGAGATCCGCGACATCTATGTCGAACGCGGCGGTCTGATTTTTCCGCCGCCCAATGCCGTCCAGCGCGTGTTGCGCAAGGCGCGACGCATCGGCCGCTATGCGTATGACCGCGATAACCTCGAAAGCGAGCTGCTGCGCATTTTCGACGACGCCCCGTTCGGGATGGCCCGCAACCGTCTGGTGATCCCAAGCTTTGAGGGGCGCTATGGCGAGCCGTGGTTGTACAAAACCCCTCACCATCCCGATTACAAAAAGGACCGGTTTGAGCGGATGGTCCGGGTCGGGCTTGCGACGGCGGCGGCGCCGACGTTCTTTCAGGCCCTTCCCAACAACGGCTACACGATGGTCGACGGCGGCCTATGGGCAAACAACCCGACGATGAACGCCCTTGTCGATACGATGGCGTGTTTCGACATCGACCGTGCCAATATCCAGATCCTGAGCCTCGGCTGTGGAGAGACCGCTTTCACGGTCGACGCTGCCAAGTCCAAAGGCGGGATCCTACAATGGCGCGACATCTACTTTGGCTCTATGCGGGCCCAATCACTGAATGCCCTCGGACAAGCGTATCTTCTGGTTGGCAAGGACAACGTGTTGCGAATCGATGCGCCCGAAGCCCCTTCGCCCATTTCCCTCGACGACCACCGCCGGGCAAGAACCGAACTTCCCGCGATGGCCAGGGTTTTAGTTGAAGCGGCAGGGCATCGGGTTGAGCAAATGTTCCTCCATTCACCGACGGATCCGTATGTGCCAGTTCCACTTCAGAGTGAAGTCGACCAGCTCTGATCTTCTATTTTTCTCAAGTTTTCTCAATTAATAATGCGTGTATATAGTAGTGATTCTCTGTTGATTCTTCCGCAACGCATGCTTGGGTGCAAGCGAAATGGGTCGCACGATTGTAGCTTTCGACGGCCCCAGCGGTGTCGGCAAGTCAAGCTTGCTGCCGCAGGTCATCTCCCTATTGGCTGATCGAGGACAGCAGTACAAGCTGTTCAGCAATGTGGAGTCTTCCTCCCTCAACACGCTGATACGTAAACTCGCTAGTGGATTGATCGGATCAAAAGAGTCCGATGTTGGGATTCCGTTTTGCGGTGTGGCGTGCGAGTTTGATGCATGCGCAATGGCATCTCCTACACCGTTTCGGCCAGCGATCGTCAGCGCTTGCAAGCGATCGTCGCGGCCCCTGGAAGCCCGCAGAAGCATGTCTGGCGGGCGCGTATTGTCCTTCTGAGCGGCGATGGTCTGGGCACCTCGGCCATCATGGCCGAGACCGACAAGTCCAAGACCTGTGTCTGGCGCTGGCAGGAGCGGTTCATGCACGAAGGCGTCGATGGACTGCTGCGCGACCGGTCCCGTCCGCCTGGAAAGGCGCCGGTCCCGCCGAAGCATGTCGCCGAGATCGTCCGCCTGACGCAGGCTCCGCCGCCGCATGAGGCGACCCATTGGACGCTGCGCGCGATGGCCAAGGTCGCCGGCATTGCAGCGTCGACGGTGCAGGGTATCTGGAAGGCCCACGGTCTCAGCCCGCATCGCTGGCGGCACTTCAAGCTCTCCAACGACCCGGCCTTCGCCGAGAAGCTGACGACCATCGTTGGCTTGTATGTCGATCCGCCGGCCCATGCCGTGGTGCTGTCGGTCGACGAGAAGTCGCAGATCCAGGCCCTCGACCGAACCCAGCCCGGCCTGCCAATGAAGAAGGGCCGCGCCGGCACGATGACACACGACTACAAGCGGCACGGCACAACGACGCTCTTCGCTGCCCTCAACGTGCTGGACGGCACGGTCATCGCGCAGAACATGCAGCGCCACCGCCATCAGGAATTCATCCGCTTCCTCAACCGCATCGAGCGCGAGGTGCCGGCGGACAAGGCAATCCATGTGATCCTCGACAATTACGCCGCGCACAAAAAAGACAAGGTCCGCGCCTGGCTCGACCGCCACCCGCGCTGGACCTTCCATTTCACCCCAACATCCTGCTCCTGGCTCAACGCCGTCGAGGGCTTCTTCGCCAAACTCACCCGGCGCAGGCTCAAGCACGGCGTCTTCCATTCCGTTGTCGATCTTCAGGCCGCCATCAACCGCTTCATCCGCGAATACAATGCCGAGAACCCGCAACCATTCATCTGGAAAGCCAACCCCGATGATATCATCGCCGCCCGAAACCGCGGGTTCCAAACGTTGGAATCAATCCACTAGCTCCGCAACACCCGGTTTGACTCTCAGCTTGGCGCTTTCCACAGCTCGCGCAGAACTCATCGAAAGTAACATGGAGAACCTTCTGCTCGACAGGTTCGTGCTGTCCAGCCTTGTTTATCAACCCATTTCCGGGGTTGACCAGGGTTTCGTCTACGCAAGCAACGCGCCCTTGCTTGAAGGCGTTACAACAGTTGCTCTCGAGACCACCGCTATGGAGCTTGCCAAACGCAGGCTGTCACGCGGACCCATGCGATCGGATTTCTTTAAGGACCGATTGGATATCGAAACAGAAATATCACTTTTCGCCGAGAGTGCGGAGTTCCTTCGGTCGAAAGGCCACATCGTTATCGCCTTGGATGCCGGAGGAACCATCGAAGCGACAGCGATGAACGCTGTGAATCTAATCACTGGCTTGTGGCCAATGTCATGAATGATCCGCGCATTCTCGGCGCGGAGGGCCGCCTTGACCTGCTGCTCGTAAATTCGCCGTTGAAGGACTACGGCCGCACGCGCCGCGTCAACGACTTCACTCTGCCGACCCTTGGGCTCGGCTACATCGCAACCGTGGCCGCGGAAACAGGCTTCAACGTCGGACTTCTCGACAGCGAAGTGGTAGGGCTTAGTCTGTCTGAGACGGTCGGCATCGTCAACGACGCGCAACCCCGCTGGGCGGGATTCAACCTGCTTGCACCGACGTACGGCCATAGCCGCACAATCCTAGCCGGGTTGGATCCAGGCATTTCTGTGATGTTAGGCGGTCATCAGGCAAAAGCAATGCCCCGGGAAATCCTGGAGGATCATGGCATTCCCCGTATCGACGCACTTGTTGTCGGCGAAGCGGAAACCCGGGTGCCGCTTCTCTTGGCCGATATCGAGTCGCGCAGCAGCCTGCCCTCAATCGGCTGGCGGAACGGTGGCGGACTCACCATGCCCCAGATGCGCGGTGACAAGGCCCTCCTGGCACCGGACATCGATGCTATGCCGTTTCTGGATCGCAAGTATCTGGCGCAAGACCCTTACCCGGACGCCGGCGAACTGGAATCAGCCATGGTCGCTTCACGGGGATGCCCCTTTGATTGCTCGTTCTGCGGCGCCGCAGTAAGCGCGAATCCTGATGTGAGCATCCGCATGCGAAGCCCAGACAATCTTATCGCCGAGATGGCCACGATACGCGATCGATACGGCGTTACCCGCATACGATTTGTCGACGACCTCTTTCTCGCCAACTCCAAAATCATTGTCAGGACGCTCGACGCCTTTGTCCAAGCCAATCTCCCGCTTCGTTGGGACGCGACGGGCCGGATCAACGTCCTCGACAAGGTTCCGAACGACACTATTGATCTTATGGTGGCGTCCGGTTGCCGCGAGGTTGCTCTCGGTATAGAGGCTGGCAGCGACCGACTGCTCAAGCACATCGACAAGAAAATTTCCGTCGCGCAGATCATCCGAGTGGTCACTCGCCTCTGCAGCGCCGGCATTTCGGTGAAGGGCTATTTCATCCTAGGTGTTTGGTCCCGGCATTTGCTGGAGCGGATTGAGTTTGAAGCGTTCCGGTTGTGACGCCCACGCCTTGCAGATGAACTCGTAGGGTGTGAGACCCTTGAGGGTCTTGAGCCTGCGGGCGAAGTTGTAGGCGGCGACGAAGTCGGCGAGATGGGTGCGGAGTTGGTCGTGGCTCTCGTAGTAGAAGCGCTTGACGGTAGCGTCCTTGATAGTCCGGTTCATTCTCTCGACCTGGCCGTTGGTCCACGGATGCCTGGCCTTGGTCGTGCGGTGCTCGATGTCGTTCCTGGCGCAGGCGTATTCGAAGGCGTGAGCGCGGAAGATCTCGCCATTGGCGATTGCCTCCTTGATCAACGGCACCGCCGAGCCACCGGCACCGGGGGTCGTGAACTGGATGCCATTGTCGGTAAGCACGGTATGGATCTTGTAGGGCACGGCCGCGATCAACCGCAGTAGAAAGTCTCTTGATACGGCTGTGGGGCCTTCTCGTGCAACTCGACGAAGGCGAACTTCGAGGTGCGGTCGATGGCGACGAACATGTGCAGCTTGCCCTGCTCGGTCCTGACCTCGGCAATGTCGATGTGGAAGTAGCCGATCGGGTAGCTCTTGAATTTCCTCTTCGCCGGTTTGTCGCCCTCGACATCCGGGAGCCGGCCGATGCCATGGCGTTGCAGGCAGCGATGCAATGAAGACCGCGTCAGCTGCGGGATGGTCGCTTGAAGCGCATAGAGGCAGTCGTCGAGCGGCAGCAGCGTGTAGCGGCGGAAAGCGACAATGACCGCCTCCTCCTCAATCGAGAGCACCGTCGATCTCGGTTCCTTCGGACCAGTTGGTAGATCGGAGACCGAAGCTCGCCCCTTCCACTTCGCAACCGTCTTCTGGTTGATCCCGTAGCGCTTGGCCAGCGTCCTCAGGCTCTCTTGACTATGTTGTATCGCTCGACGGACCGCCTCTGTCGTTGTGGCGCTCCCATGCAGAACTTGGCCCATAGCGCATCCTTTGATTCGGAAGATAAGGATGCCCCATCAAAGCCCGGGATCAAACACCTAGGCTTGCCCACCGAAACCCGCGAAGAACATCGCGCAACATTGGATTTGATCGAAACCCTTTGGTCGGTAACAGAGGGCCTCTCAGGGCGTTTTCGGTGTAGTGCCTTTGAATACAGACCTTATCCTGGCACCCCGGACTGGCTCCGCCTCCTTCGCGCAGGTTATTCGCCGTCTGCAATGCTGGCCTATAGCTCACCCGAGCCACCCGGAGTCCAAGCCGTTGCGGGCCGCGACGAGTTCAATTTCTCGACTGGGATTCAGTTCGGAGAAGTTTCTGTGGACCAGGTTCGAAAGAACTTATACACCATTATGGCCTTACAAAATGCGAGATGATCGAACAGAAGATACTGTTTCTCGGACTGTGCGCCAAAAAGACCGCCGATGGCGGCTTGCATGCACCGCTCGCTCCCACATCCCGCTCGGGCAGTTTCCTAGCCTCTTTGTTGAAAGATTTGCCGCTAGCCGAAATTGCCATCGCGCGCGACAACATCATACCCGGCCCAGTATTTGGACAGAATGGCGTAGAGCGAAATCCGACATGGGCGGAACTGTTGCCATGGCTGCGTGACCATTGGCTCTGGAGAGACGATACGCTAGCAGCGATCGTTGCGTTTGGTACGGAAGCCAAACGCGCATTCGCAGCTCTCGCTGCTGAACGATCACCCAATACCCCGGTCTATTTTTTCCATCATCCCTCTTACGCGTTGCGGCAGCCGAAAATCCGCCGCGCGGAGTATGCGCGCGAGCTTTCGCAAGCGATTGTTGGTACCGATGCTTCGATAGCTGCACAGCTCTAAACCGTGCGGCGCAAAAGCGAACCCTGAAACCGCGTTAAATATCGGCCATCCGTTTCTTCCTCGATCGCGAAGGACGAATGCGGGATCGAGCGCTGCTTGAGGTCTGACGAAGAGCGGTTCCACGTCCCCAGTGGAGCCGTTAATGCAATGCGCCGCCTTCCAGTCGCTCAACGTGAAAGCGGCTCAACCCGAGCGGTCGTCCGTTCAGCCGTGTTAAGGCTTGAGGGGTTGAAGTCGCCTGTTTGGCTGCGAGTTCTGCAATAGGACTAGGTATCGCCACTCGCGCGTTTTCGCAGCACATCAAGCTCCTCGTGCTGGCGATCATTTTCAGCAAGGCGTAAAGCCTCGTCGATGTCGCCGAAGGGATCTTGTCCCAGCGCAAGCTTCGTCTTGATCCGCTGGATCAGGAAACTGCAACGGAATGTCGTGTTCTTTCAAACGGCGCCTTCGATGGCCTCGTGGACAGCGTTAAGGCTTCTTCTGCCGGCCCAACCCCAGCACCGCTCGAGACAGGCTATGCGCGACGAAGCTGCGGCTAGGTTTGTCGTCGATAGCGGCAAGGAGTCGCTCGGCCTCCTCATACCTGTCCAGCAGCAGAAGCGTGTCAGCCCAGCGCCGCCGGTCGAAAGGATCAGGCGAGCGCATCGATTCGTAAGCGAGCAGCGCCAATGGCCCGAACTTGCCGGCATCGATCCTGACTGCCGCGAGGTACATTATCTCCGCTCACTGGCTGCGGTCGTCCTCGAGCAAGAGCGGGGGTTCCGGCAGCTGCGCGACAAGCTCCGCAAATGTGTGGGGCTTGGACCAAGCCCTCTTGCGGGCGAATGTCGCTAGGACCTCATAAGCCTGTGGAATGTTCGCGCCCGCGCCGTTGAGGCGGCGAAGGCGGGGGGAGTAATGCATTGCGGAGCCGTACGCCGATAGCTCTCCTGCCGTGATCCACCCGTTCACACGTTGCCGCCAGTTTACGCCGAACGAACTTAGTCAGACCGCTTCCGCTTAAGGCCCTCTCCTTCTAAGTCGGCACGATCACTCGCTGGGAACGGCAAGGAGGATGCGGTTTTGTGGCTCGACACCAATACGCTAGGCACCTCAGAGGCGAGACAGCGCCCGTGAAGAGTGATGCAATCTCATATCCCCCACGAGGTCTAACTCGTGAGGAAGCAGCTCGCTACATCGGTGTCGGAACAACGCTTTTTGATGAAATGGTTGCCGATGGGCGCATGCCGAAGCCCAAGCGCATCAACAGCCGCGCTGTTTGGGATCGTGTGGCCCTCGACATAGCTTTCACCTCGTTGCCGGATAAAGGTAGCGGTCTTCAAGAACTACTGGAAAGAAGCAAGCGGGACAGAGAAAGAAGAAGATAAATACGCTCGTTGCGTATATGCCGCAGGCGTAGTATGGAGATTGCCTGCGATAGGCATGACATGAACGAGAATGAGAAACTGGCCCAAGAAATCAAAGCCTGGCGGGGCAAGGAAGGGCTCACTGCTGAAGCCGCGGCCAAGGTGCTGGGAATACCGAAGCGCACCTTTGAAGGCATCGAGCAAGGCAGAGGGTTCCCTTACCCGGTGCTCCTGCGCGTTGCCATGGAAAGCAAGGCCGTTTCGCATGATCCGATTCATGAGAAGGTGCATGGTGGTAGGCAACTCCAGCAGAAGCCTCGAAAGAGCGTTTGATGGCTAAACATCCTGACTACCCTGGGGCTTCTTCCCGCGTCGTCAACGGCAAGGAGTACTGGCGCTTTCGTGCAAATCGCCATGCTCGGCAGATCGCCTTGCCCGGACAGCCGGGCGACGAAGCGTTTGAAGCCTGCTACCGACGTGCCGTCGAAGGTTGCATAGGCAAATCGGAAATCATTGACATGCCGGGACGTGTCCTGTCGCGTTCGTTCGGGCACGCAGCACGGCGACTTGAAACCACGATGGAGTGGGCTGACTTCGATCCGGCTACCCAAGCCAAGAACAGCAACTTGATAGAGCGTTTCCTGAATATGCCTGTCGACCCCGAACATGTGCTGACATGGCGCGATGTGCCGGTTGAGTACATGGATCCGACAGGCTTCGCACGATCATCGAAGGTATCTTTAAGACAAACCGCACCGTCGCCAAACACATGCTGGTAGCCGTCAAAAAGCTCCTCTGGGTGGCTATCGAAGTCGAGAAATGGATAAAGCCGCAGGATGATCCATCGTTGTCAATCCGCGTGCGCATACCAAAATCGACCAAGAACCCCGCTTGGCCAATTGCGATCCGAGAAAAGTATGAAGAGAGACATCCGATCGGTACACCCGCTCGGACCTGCTACGCGCTGGGTTTCTGGCTCGGCAACCGACGAGGGGACATCGCTGACCTTGAATGGGATGATCTGGTGACTGAAGAGATCGAATTGTTCGATGGTTCCTTGGCATTGATCGAGGCGTTTGCCTTCCGACAGAAGAAGAATCGTAACCGCCATGGCGGGAGGGAGATGTTCATTCCCGTGGTGGACAAGCTGGCGGCAGCGCTAGACCCACTTGACCGCTCGAAGGGTGGAACCGTCTTGAAGAACGGCTATGGCAACCCGTTTTCAGAGAAGAGCCTGACAGGCATGATGCAGCATTGGGCCCGGCAGGCTGACATTCCTGACGGCTATACGCTGCATGGCCTGCGCCGCACGTTCGGCACCTACCTCGCCGAATGCAACATCCAGGCACGCGCTATAATGGAAGCGATGGGACATTCTTCCATGACGGTGACGGACGATTACGTACGCGAGGCTAACAAAAAAAAGAATTGCAGTCGACATTGCGATGGCGATCAACCGGCGTGAGGAAAAGCGCGATCAGATGAAGCGGCGGCGACTTTGCGGGTCGTGCGGTGAGCCAGAACCTCGAAGCGATTTATGAAAGCGGCTTTCGTCGCTTTCTTCCTCGCCGTGCGTGCCGTGGGCAAAGCGTGGGCAAAAGCCGATTTTTCGCAATAAAATTAATGGTTATGGTGGGCCCTGGTGACCTGCAGATAGTCGCGGAAAAATTCCGTAAGGACAGGTGCAGGGCGAACCCATCCGGTCGCGAGTCGATAGGCGAGGTTCGGCGACTCCCCTGCGAGTGCGGACCAACGCCGACTTTTGGATAGCGGACTTATTGCTGACAAAGGCCTCTACGATCCTTCGAAGTCCTGTCGCGCCTTGCTTATGGACGATCTCAAGCGCCTGACTGTAGTCATATTTTACGAGAGCATAGATATTCACGTCAGTGTCCTCGACGCCGAGTTCGAAGACGAAAAACGCTCCATCTTTCACACCCCCCGATGCAACCTGCAGAATCTGCGGCCAGCGCTTGTGCCCCCTCTTGGAAACCAACCTTTCGGGTCGCGATTGTCTCGATCGTGCTTCGGGTCGTGGAGATGTCGGCGAAGCGGTAGACCCCGTCAGATGCAATTTCCCGAAGAAACTGGAGCAAAAAAATCGTCATGATCGACAGGGAGTTCGGGCTGTGGTTCGAAATCATCGTCACCTCCGACGATGCGCAGGCTCATTCTTGCCAATCGTAAGGACCCAGCTTCTCCATCTGTAAGAAAGCCCATGATTCCCCCTCGCCTTTTTCAGAGCATTCCCCCTTCTCTGTCGAGTAGTCAAAATTCGGCCGATTGCGCCAATAGAGCGGAGACTAATTACTTGGCGGATAGAGGAGCGTGGCCGCAGCTACATCCTTGGGTCGGCTAGAGCACCAGCGCCGAGTTGGTTTGGAAGAATCTGATGAAGTTTGGCATCCCTTCAACTCCCCTCAATTGCGTGGCAGCTTGTGAATTTCCAGCCTGACAGGCCCGCCCCTGTCACAACTCGTGCAAAAAAGCGCGCGCTCGACTGAACTGAACAGAGCGCCTTTGCCATAGCGTTTAATGAGGCCGGTTGGCTTAACCGTTGCATGGTGCGAACAGGATCTGCACCAAGCCCCCGCAACACATGCCACTCGCGAAGATCGCCGAGCGCCACATCGAGGCCGGCGTGAACGCTGCCTTCGATGATGGTCTGCGGTGGGATCTTCACCTCGCCTGGTGTCAGGATTTTCTCCATCACATGTCGACTGTTGTAGTGGATCAGCATCATGCCTGGACGGCGTCGGATGGCGGCCTGCCAAGCCGCCTGACTCACCGTTGAATCGGGAGAACGCGAAATGCTTTCTGACAAAGCCTGCTCCTCGCGATCCCAGACCAAGATCCGAAAATTGTCTTCCTCTGTTTTTTCCATAGCTTCGCCGGCCAGCGCGATTGACGCCGAGCCATGATCCTTGCTGCTCCAGGTCACACTGAAATAAAGAACATATTCCTCTCCCGTCAAGGGCACGCTTGACTCTTTGTTCTCATTTTGTTCACATTAGCAGAGATAGGCCATAGGAGGCGAACCATGGAACTTCGCTTAAACATTGAAGGTGCGGCGCCCGAAGAACTGGCACGCGGTATCGCTGCGGCCGAAGCTGTCTTCGCGCGGACGGCATTACGGCTTTGCAAGGCGCGGAAGGGCTGTTCGCGTTGGAAGGGTGGGATATCAAAGGCTTTCCGGAAGACGACCAGCCAACCGAGGACGAGGACCAAGCTGCGGCAATCTGGATGGAAGCCGACGAGGCTGCGGCGGTGGCATGTTGTGCGGCTGGCCGGAGGAAAAAGTTCCGCACCATCAGGTCATGGAACTGATCAACGTTCCCCGCACGAAGCTGCAAGCCGAGGCGATTCCAGACACCTGGCCAAAACGGAAGCAACTCTACCCTGAGGTCGTCAAGCGGCTGGAGATCACGACCGGTCCGGACCGCCAGATCGATTTCGACATCGCCTTCGTTCTCGGTTGGGTCCCCGAGCGGCCGACGCTGGATCGGGTTGAGCCGCTTTCGGAAGATGGAGACCGTATCCCCTTCTTCCTTGCCCAGCTCGAAGAGATGGCTCGCAAGGCGCTCAAGGACTGGACAATCGAGATTGACCGAGATCCTTGTGATGCCCACGTTTTCGACCCCGCGGCCAGCGATGACGGTGATGAATTGCGCATGGCGGCATGGCGTGATTTCGACGGCTCCTTGCATATGGAGAAGCCGCCGGCAAATCCTGCAATCGCGCTGACGTTGGCAATGATGCGCGGCCAGTCAATGCATTTCGAATAGTGGTCAAACGCAGTCGGGGCTCACCAACGCCATCGGTCATCGACCGCGAGTGGCCACACCAGGTTGCGCTGCCGGATGACCTCTGCACCGACCGGAACTTCACCATGATCGCGAAGTTCTGCCAGGAACGAGGGCTTAAGCACCCAGACGCGGCATGTGCAGGCGATATGGCCGAGTGGCAAATATGAAACCTATCGGCTCCATTGCTTCAGCGATGCCGCATCAGCAGAGATGTTCCTTGATCATTTCGAGGGGCTGATGTTCGATCCGAGGCGGGATCGGGAGAGTGGAAAGGTGCGCGGCGTCTGGCGCCGCACGGGCGAATACACGCCGGTTCTCGATCTCGGTCCGCTCAGCGTGCCAGACACCCTGCGCAGGTAAATCACGAGCTTTCGGGGCGAACTGTCTCCACCGAGAGCGATCCGGCCGGAAGAGGCCGCAACAGCTCGGCCTCAGGCTTTGTTAGATTGATCCAGGCCGCCCAATTCTCCGGCTGAAGGACCACAACCTGCCGATTGTGATATGGCGCGACATCCGGTCCGGGATCGGTCGTCAGCATGGTGAAGGTGGGCGGCTTGTTGCCGACTGCCTCACGCCAAAGCCCTGCGACGACCATGAATGGAGAGCCGTGGAGCGTGAACCGATGTTTTGCCTCGGGTATTTTGTGCCGGTGAATTCGAAGAACGCGGACGCAGGAACGAGGCAGCGTTTGCTATTTCCGAATTGCCGGCCTTCGGAGCGGAAATTGAACACTGGCCCGCCTTTTGGTCCGGCCGGTGGAAATCCGAACGTCATCGATGTCAGTTCGATCGTGTCATCTCCGGCACGCATTATCGGCCCGGGTCGTTGATGCGGACGTCATCTGCCTGTGGCAAATCGAGCTCGGTTTGGTGGCTGGGGATTTGAGCGCCAGTGACGCCATCATCCGGCAATATTCAGCCCAGAGGACATGCTGTTCGTAATCGTTGCACATGGGAGGCTCCGGACCTGGGCGACCTGTTTACAGTAAGGCAATCGAGGCCACGATGAAAAGCGGATCGGCGCTCAACTGAACGGATCCCGCTCACGAGGATGTCTGCCTCTTTTGCGGCCTCGACGAAGGCCCTGCGGGCGTCGCGGGCTTCTTTCAGGCCTTCGAGCACGCCAAGGCAGGCTTTGCGGGCAGCGACATGTTGTTTGCCGGTTACCGCCGGCCATCGGTTCAGCAGATGTCCGCTGCCTGGGCCACTCGGTCCACGGTGTATACGGTGTTCCTCGACCTGCCGAGCGCCACATGCACAGGCTTTTCAAACCGCTGGTCTTGCACGCATCCTCCCGAGCCCGAACGCGACTCAATTCGAGATGAACCAATAGGTTCCCGGGCCTAGAACGAACAGAAGAACCGAGACGCGTCTGCGCGCGTCGGCCTCAACCTCTCCCACGTCCCTGTTATCGCCTCGGCTAATATATCGCATTAGCCTCCGCGGCTGATTTCCCCGAAATACGACCTGAGTTTGTCAAGGCAATGATTGAGGTCGTTCATGTCCGTTCGTATAGTTGGCCCCTCGCAAAGAAGCCTCCTATCCTTGTAGCGCACTAGGAAATCTTCATGCCATGCGGCGGCTTCAGGCTTTTCGTCTTTGCGCTGGCCCAGGCGTCGGAGTGTCGTCGGTAGGTCGCACCAGAGCAGTGCCGTTGGCATCCAGAGCCGCCAGCGGGCCTTAAAGAAATCGGCTGGTACCAGCGTAGCGATTGTCAGCCACCCTCGGTCCAGTACTACCGGCCTGCCTGCGGCACGATCCAGCGCTTCAGCGATGCCGCGCAATCCTGCATTCAAGACGCCTTCGCTGTCGCCGCTATTGTAAGCAAGCATCAGCGTCGCGCCATGCGAGTTGCCGAAAGGACGCAAATACTGCGCACCCACGCTGTCCGCCAGCAGTCTCGCCAAGGTCGTCTTGCCGGCTCCATCATGCCCGTCCAGCGCAATTACCCGATCAGTCAACCTGGAAACCCCTAATAGGGCAACAGACGCACCAATTGCTGCTCGTCGTCGAGCTCGAGCCAGTAGTGTCGATGCGAGGCCTTCTCAAGTACCGCTCGTGGTTCGCCAAGCAGTTCCATTTGCCCTTTTGGTGATACCCGTGATCCCGAATTACTGGAATCGGGTTGGAGCAGAACACTATCCTTTTGCATAGTCACAGCCACGCGCGTTCCTTTGCCGGGTTCCATCCGCAAAGTTTTTCGCGCTGAGAGTGGAAGCGTCAGCACTCCACCGGGAGATATTTTCGAACTCCGGTTCTTAATGGTCATGATGGGCATCGCCAGCCTCCTCCTTCTCTTGTACGAATACCGACTATGAAGCGAATATGATCTGATACAGCTTCTCATATCGATCCAGAACGGCGGCCGGCTCACCGCCCGACCGCCACTGGTCTTTGTCCAAAGCGTCACTGTCGTCGGCGGCGCGGCTTCGCACCCGCATGCAATCTGGACTAATCTCCCCGAAAATGACCGAGCCCGTGCGATCGATGAAAAAGCAAATGTCGATGAGCTGAAGCCCGCGTTCGGCAAACAACTCTTCTATCCACGCGAACGTGTCGCGCGCCAGTTGCTTGGCGCGCGCACAATCGTCGATCCAGATGCTGGCATAGTCATCGGACAGCGGCTCGTCTGCCAAGCGTTTGCCATGTTCGTCTTCAAGCGGATTGCGCCAGTCGAAGCATACGACCGGCGTCTCGAAACGGCTCCAGCGCGCCAGGGGAGCTCCACCGAAAGCAGTCTCATGGCCCTCGGTGTAGCGATAGCGATGCAGCGGGGAGCCGATGTGGTATCGCTTGACGCGAACCTCGAGATTTCCAGGCGTCACGACGTGCTCCGCCAGAAGAAGTCCTTGGTCACTGTCGACCAGGCCGAGGAACGCATTGGACAAATGCCGCGGGCCAGGTCGTCGGGTCATTGCGCGGAAAAGCTCGGCACAGAACTTCGTGCGTACGCGCTCGGTCCCCGGAACGATTCCGTACCGGTTGTTGGTGAATGAATATACGGACGGCAGAAGCTTGGCGACGGCAATTCTGGGTGTGAGAAGGCGTACTTCCTTGCTCTCTCCGACCGCCAGAAGCTTCAGTTCGTTGAAGGTAACGGAAAGACTGCACAGAACCTGTTCGAGCATTGAGCGGGTACTGCCAACCAAGCATATGGGAATGACCTCTCCGGACGGGCCCTCAATGGTGAAACCATCCGGCACTCCATCTAGAAATCTTATGGGGAGTTCGAGGTCCGCGCACTGATCGAGGAGCACCTCAGATGCGTATCGAAAGGACGTTGCGGCTTTTGCCACGTTTGCTTCTCACTCACTTGGGCGCAGTATCCGAAAATCTTCGTCAAGGCGCCTCAGCGTCTGTTCTGTTGCAGTGGCGGCCGCAGCCAGAGCGTTTGCCGGACGCTCCGTCACACGCTGCTGCTGACGTACAGTATCAAAGCCGCATAGCTCAACCAACCACTGCTGAACCTTTTCTTTTGGCCAATACCTGCCAGCCGCACCGAAGGTTCCCTTTGCAATATTGGCAGGAATTTTCACAAAGTAACTATATAAATTTCGTCGATCGTTGCCATCTGAATTATTTTCCTTCAACGCATGTCCGACCATGCCAAGTTGCTGGCGCAGGCGGACCATGCCGAAGCTGAGATTGCGCGCCAGAAGCAGTGGAGTCTGCTTGTGCGGCAATTCCACCTCGCCGAACAGGCAAAGGCCATAATCGGCGAGATTATCGCCCGAGAGGAGTTGCATATTCCACAGCTGCCGAGGGGTGTAGACGCCAACGTTCAGCTCCTTCCCGCCCCAGGTTGGGCAAGTATTGGCCAGCTTTTGCAGGGTCACCGTTTCGTCGTCGACCACCAGCACCACGTCATAGTCGGCAAATTTCTCACTCAAGACGCTGGAGCCATATACGATGATCGCCTGCAATCCTTTCACGCTGTCCCGCAGATCAGCGAGGAAGCCGAAACGTTTCGTCCGCGGATCCGATGTATCGATTTGTTTGATGCTGGCTCGCTCAGCGGTCACAGAAGCGCCAAGCCGCTCGACCACGTGATCGAACAATTGCCGCAGGTCGAGCAGCCTTTGGACCTTTGAACGATCCGTTCGGGCTGCCAACGCTGCTACAGCGTCGCAAAGGCCAATTTCCGCCAATTGCGGCATCTGCGCCTGAAGAAGGCCGGCTTGCCAAAGCTTGTCATACTTGCTCCCGATCGTTCCATCGGACGCCCTGTCTTGCACAATGGCGGCCGACATTGTGACGGACGCTAGGAACAGGACTGACTGAATCCAGAATCGTGTTTGTTCGCCCGTGTCTGCGATCAGGCCATCTGAACCGGGATAAGCCATTCTCATGCTGGCGGCTGCTGGACGCGGATGCACGGCCTCGAAAAAGCGAGGCTGAAACAGGGATGACCAGGACAGCGTCTGGGGTGAAATGCAGCGAGAATTTGCCAGACCCTGTTGCCAAGCCCATCGATGGATGTCGATCAGATCGGCCTCGCAATAGTCGCTGCCGAGGAGAATAAAATCGACAGTGAATGGCTGCGCCCTCCAGGATGGCGGATGCTCCACGCGATGCACGTCCACTACCGCTTTAGGAGTCGGCATCTGCACTCAATTGGTTGGGCACCAGTTGTTAGTTGTCAAACGGCGGGAAGCGTAGGCGTTTCCGCCGCTGAAAGCCAGCCGGCACTCGCGGCAATCGAAGGGTGTAGGAGGACTTGAGAATCCAAGTATCGAGACGTAAGGCCAATCACGACGTCTCAGCGCAGACGATGCAATCCTGGAGCAAAGACAGCCGAATCTGCTGCCTGCATGTCCTCGTGTCGCTGTTGCCGGCTCCAACCGACGTCATCTGTTGGAAAGCTAACTGCTCTTGAACACCTGCAACTGGCACAGGCAGAACCCTGAATGCGTAGCAGCTATCTGCAGATTCCTTCTCGAGCACAAACTGGTTGTCTAATTTCAGCCGTGGGACGTTGGGGCTCTTCCGATCGGTGGTCGAGCAACGTGAGACCGGCGATCTTCCTTTGCTTGCCAAAATCTCAGTCTTGAAATTAAGACTCGCTCTCTGGGAGAAACGACTTGAAAATCAAGCATATTGGTCTCACTCTCCTCTCGTGTTTGTGGGGGCGGCAATGGGCTATGTTGAGGTATTAGGTGAGGTAGAAGTTTTTCAATATTGGCCTCATGGAGTATCTGATGTCGACACTTTGAAATTTATTCCGGATTTGACAACCGCGACGTACTTTTCGGATAGCGCGCCAGTTAAGGTTGGCACGTACTTCAAACACGGAGGCACCTTCCAGCCGGACGACAACGAGCCGGGCGTAGAACGATTCAAGGCAATTCTCCGCGGCAGCGGCGGAGGTTCATTCTCAGTTCGTCTGCAAGGCATCGATGCGCCGGAGACTCACTATGCCCCAAATTTTCGCGAGGGCATGTTCGATGGCGACTACGCCAAATGGATCGCCAAACATATGTCGCGGCAAATGTCGTACCGGCAGCCGTACGGCAAGCTGTGTACGGATTTCTTTGCTAACGGATTGCGCTCGAAGCTCGGCATAGGTCCGTATGACCCCGCGAACCCTGAAGTCAAGGTCACCGCAAAGCTCAAGGTACTGGCCGACAGCATTAACGGTGCTGCAGATGTTTTCGGTAGGGTAGTTGGATACGTTGCGATTTCGCACAACGGGCAGGACGTCGTCTTGAACAATGCTGCTCTGTCGGAGGGGTTCGCTTTCTGCTCCTTCTACGGGAGCATGACGTTGCACGAGATGCAGCGTCTCGCCGACCTTTTCGCTGCTCATGGGTCGGACGGTGGACGAAGATCGCAGTTGAGGAGCAATGTTTCAAACCATTTGCGTGACTTCGAGCCAGGGCTGTGCACGACAAAATCTATGCGTGACACCGATCTAGACGACAACGGTGCCAACTCAATTCGAGGAACGGATTCCTTCCGCTCGAAGTGCTTCGATCCGAAGCTCTTTCGGCGCTGCGTAGATTGGATCGGACGACGAGAAGCGCTCAACGATGCCAGCACATTGCTCGACTACATGCGAGCCAACGACGAGGAAGTGGTGCTGTTAAGCGACTTCGCCGCCGCGAATGGCGACTGGACCCAAGCCCGAAAGTTCTCGATGGGCTCTCTTATCGGCCGCGACGGCGCCTTTCGCTACAAGCCGGGCGACGTCGTCTTCGAAGCCCGTCCGATCACTATCGTCGACGATCAGCGGCGGCCTCTGCCTGACAGCTTCCTGGCGCCTTATCCTTAAGTCACGTTTGCCGGTGGCCATCTGGCTGACGCCAAGGCATCCGCAATCTGCTTCAGGTTTGCCTCGGCTACCCCGAGTTGGCCAGGCGCATGTTCCGAGGTGGCGAGCTCTGCCGCAGTTTCGGCGAGCTCGTGAGCGCACTCAGCCGCAACGGCAAGTGCAATACTTTCGGGAGCGGGAAGCGTGACGTGACGCGTCAGCCCGAAGGCAGCGCCCGCATGCGAGCCGTCGCCTCGGCCCGATGAAATCTTGGCGAGCGCTTCGCCAAGTGGCTTGATCACCGTCGTCATCGCGTTGATTGCAGTATCGCAGAATAATTCCGCGACCTTGCTCGCCGGGCCAGACGCAAAGGCATGCTGCAGTAATCGCAGCATCAGCGAGTAAACGTCGTCGAACAGATCACCGAGTTGGCTCGCAAACGGGTCTCTGATCAGGTTGATCTTTCCATGGGCGTTCCAGTCGCCGCGGATTCGGGGCACAGGATTTTCAAGTACCGGTCGCGCAGGTTCGAAGGCGGGGTCGCGTTCTTTCTCTCTTACAAGTGAAGCCAATGTCCGTTGAAAGACAGCAAAATGGGAGTCTCCTCGGTCGTAGTCGGTCCCTTCACCTTGCTCCGTAATCATGTCGATCGCAGCGAGGGCCGAGGCCCTGTCTTTGATCGGAATGATGTTGGGGAAGTGAGTGATGTCAGGCCCCATCTCGCCTTGGGCGCCTTGAAAGAAAAGCTGGTCCTCCGGCAGGTTAAGAATCTGCTCGCGGATGAGCGCATAGAGCTCGCCGACCGATCGATAGGCTGCCGGCGCGTCATCGTCGGTTCGCGTATCGACAGGAAGGATGAGTTGGTCGGCCGGCGTTTCGTATGACACAAAGCGATGGAGCGCGGACGGGCCAAAGCGCTCCAGAGCAAGAGGCAGATCGAAGCCGTAGTACGAACGGCGTTGCGGGAAATTCGGTCGCAGATAGTACGGCGATCCGCCCACCGCCGCGAGGATGTTCCAAGCTTGCGCAAGATGGAGCATCTCTTCGGCTGCGACCATGTAAATTTCTGAGGCCCAGAGCCTTACGGCCTGAAGCTGCTTCCAGCTCAACCCACCCTCGTCGAGGTCTTGCTTGATCGAGAATGCGGCGAACAGATAGGAGCATGCTAAGCCGTGTTCGAGTTCGCATGCCTCCGTGAGCAGGCTTATGAGGCGTGATCGGCTTGCCTGCATGAATCTACGATCCCCTTTGCAGCAACGAGGAAATCTTCGATGCCGCCCGCAGCGCCAGGGCTGCGACGGTCAAGGTTGGGTTGGCTGTTCCACCAGTGGGAAAGGTGGAAGCGCCGACGATAAAGAGGTTGTCGTGTTCATGAGCGCGGCAGTGCTGGTTTACGACCGAGCTACCTGCATCAGTTCCCATCCGCGTTGTACCGATGATGTGACCTGCGCCGGAATAGGTATCTTTCGGTTGAGGTTTGCGATCAGAATCTGGGATCTCGAGGCGATCGAAAATGCTCGAGATTAGTGCCGCGGCCTTTTCGAAGGCCAAGCGGTTGTAATCCTCCAGGTGCAGGGAAAGCTGGGCGCGTGGCATGCCAAACGAATCGGGTACTGCATCAGCAAGTGTCACTCGATTGTCGGCGGAAGGCAGCATCTCGGTGGAATAGCTTATTCGGAACTGCCGGATCAGCCGATCACCTAACGCGACCCTCAATCGAGATCCGATCAAGCCGTCCACAAGCTTTTGTTCAAGAGCCGCAAACGGAGTCTCGACCCGGCCCATTCCGTCGTTGCCGATCGAGAGTCGGAAGGCGGCGTGCGACGCCCGAAACGTACCGTCGCGAAACGTATCGACGCCGACTGTGGTTGGTGGCCCGCGATAGGGGAAAAGCGGCTGCGGAACGACAGCAGCCATCTGGCCCTGGAGGTGATCCATTAGGTTGCGGCCGACCTGACCGCTACCGTTTGCCACGCCGGTGGGCGCCGCGTCACTGTCGCTCGAGATCAACAGGAGGCGGGGTGTTTCGATTGCGTGAGCTGCAATGACGTAAATGACGGCCTGGAGACGTCTCTCGTCCCGCCGCCCTTGTTCGTCCCACCGGGTATAGCGCAAAGCACTGACGCGTCTGGTCATGCTATCAAGCTTGATCCGTGTCACGACCGCCTGCGTGCGCAGAACCGCACCAGCGGTCGTAGCCTTGCTGACATGCACAGTGGCATCGTACTTCGCGCCAATTGGACATATGGGAACGCAGGACGAATTTCCGGCGCAGGCCGGCCGGCCGTCATACGGTCGTGAGTTTCGGGCCTGGGGCGTGGTCGACACGCGGACATCGGCTCCCTCGAAGGTCAAACCCTCGACGGCCTTCGCAACGACGATATCGCCGTAAGCCGGCCATATCTTGCTCATTGGGAAGGCACGGCTACGGTGTGCTCCGTGCAGGCCATTGAGTTCCGCATGATCACCGGCAACACCGAGCTCCGTCTCGGCTTCACAATACCACGGCTCCAGGTCGTCGTAATCGATGGGCCAATCCACGCCCACCCCATAGGAGGTCGCCAATCGGAAATCCGCCGGCACATGGCGCGGCATGTTGCCAAGCATGTGCCACGTCGACCCGCCGACCCGGCGCAGATACGTACTTTTGAAAGGTGAAGGCCCCAACTGGATGTAGTCCTTTTCGGAATCGGGGCTCCAGACTGGAGACGGAGGCCGGTTGTCGGCATATGGTGAACGTGGTGTTTTGATTGCCGCAAGCGAATAGTCCGCCACGAGATCCTGCCGGTTCCCGCCCGCCGGCCCGGCCTCGAGCATCACGACGCGGTAGTTGGCGGCGGCCAAACGGTAGGCAATGAGGGCGCCAGCAACACCGGCACCGACAATCGCGACGTCGCAGCGGTCAAGATCATCAGACATCTGGAGCGTACCTCCAGTGGCCAAAATAGCCGCCGGAAAGGCCCGGCGGATGGGCTCGCGCAGCGCGCCATATCAGTCCCCCGAAATACGCCTCTTCACTAACGAATGCAGCTTCGACACCATTCTCGGCTAAAAGGCGCCCGGTGTACCAGAGATGTGCGAGCCGTCGTGCCGCATGGCCAACCTCCGGCTGTTGCTCCATCGTGGCGATCAAGGCCGCCTCTGGATCGGCATTGGCCTTCGCTTCATCGATAGCGATCGCGAGGCTGGCGAGCTCCGAAGCCCAGTCAGGCCTCGCGGACATGATCGTGGCGTAGACCTGTTCAAGCTCCCCGCCGATATCGGAGTAGCCGGTTACAAACCTCGACATTTCTAGAAATGTCGCCACGCCCTTGCTATCCTCCAAGATACCATATTTTCTACTCCCTACCTTTTGCCTGAAGCAAGCCGTACGCCCCGATTGTCGGTCCACATCTATGTGACACAGAGGCACGGCCTAGATGGCGCTAGCCACCGCGGCAGGCACTCCCAAGTGCTGAATCAAACGAGCTAAGACTGACACAGCTTTGTTACTTGTGACATTACGCACTCCTACAGCCAAGTCTACTGGATAGGCGGGCGTTCCCTTGATATCTTCGGAGCCGAAATAGAAAAAGACGCCATCTTGGAGGGGGAACTGATGATACGAATTGCATTTTTCTTCCTTGTCTGTCTTTGCCTTTTGGGTAGCCAGCTTTGGGCTGACGAACCACGCCCGCCGGTGCGAGTGGCCGTGGTTCAGTTAAACTCTTCCAAGGTCGGAGACTTTGGCGCGATGTTAGGTTACGCGAAGGCTGCGAAGGACCGGGGGGCCGAGATCGTAGTCTATCCGGAAGAGGCGGTTTTTGGCTGGCTCAATCCAAAGGTGTTCTATGAAGCGCAGCCAATTCCCGGTCAGGCGCAGGCCGCCTTCGCGGCCATTGCTAAGCAAGCAGGTGTTTGGGTTGCGACGGGTCTCGCAGAGAGAGGTTCAAAGATTGCCTCCAACCCGGCCATCTACGAGGTGTTTGACTCCGGCATACTAATAGATTCGGAGGGCCGGTTAGTCCTGCATTACCGCCAGCACAACGTCATCAAAAATGCGTTCAGTGAGTGTCCGATTAAGTATGGGTCGCAAGGTTGCAGCTACACACCGGGTCCGCTGAGCGATGTTGAAGTCGTCGAGACCCCGTTTGGTCGCATAAGCATGCTAGTATGTGCCGATGCATATACCTTTGACACGTCGACGTTAGATGCCCTGAAATCGCTGAGGCCAGAACTCGTCATTGTTCCTTGGGGCGTTACGGCGGGATCGGCCGCAGAGTGCGGCAAGACTGGCTTCAATGCGACGGGCTTCGCAGCGCAGGCGGCGGCACATCTCGGATCGGCGTACGTTGTCGGTGCCAATTCCGTGGGATCACGTCCCTACGGCCGGTTTCTTCCTTCCTGGTACTGCGGGACTAGTGGCTATGCGACCCCCCAGGGAAAGGTCGGTGGCGTTGCCGACGAAGAGCAAGAAATGGCGATTTTTGATATCCCGCTTCAATAGGCCTAGATCAGCAGACTCCTCATTTGCCTGACGCGCGAATTCGAGCGTAGGGGGATGAGGTTGTTCCCGATTATCGCCGTTCGGCGATCTTGTCCAGAAGTGAACTCACCAGGCGACGCCGGCGGGTGGCTCCAGGGAAATCTTCCCCTTCGTCGGCGGTACTCAAAGGACGATTTTTTCAACGGCACCGGCGCCACAGCATGGACCGGAGTGGCCCAGCGTCACAAAATGTGGGGGGTGCGTAGCAAGATCTCAGCATCTTCCTTGCTATAGGCGGGCCAGCGAAACGGGAGGCTGCGGAAAAACCGGCGGAGCATTCCTAAGGACCTGGAAGTCCCCACACCTTCACGCGAGGGACGAGCCACTCCGTAGTAATCCTGCATGACTTCAGACACCCAAGAAGGTTCGATCGTCTTTTGTCGGGGGCCAAAAGCGTCCATCCATGGTTTGATGTCCAAAACGGGCGAGCCGTCGATGGCGTCGAGCCCTCGCACAGTAAGCGAGGTGCCATTCCGCGCCAAAATCTCACAACGTGAGACGCCCAACCAGTTGGGGCGATCCTTCACCCTCTGGGAGAGCACGCCAATTGGAGGCAGGTGGGCGAGGCCGCGTGGCGACCGCAGGTTGAGGCTCAGCGGCTTGCCAGCTACCCTGTGGAAGGAAAAGACCACCTCTGCATGTGAGAAGCTTTCTAGCCCTTCGAGGCTGTGGCTGGGGACGACTGAGGTATTAAGTTCCAATTCCGATACTACATCGCCCCAAAAATCATCCGAAAGATCTGCGCGGTCATTACGCACAAAGGCAACGGGTGTAAGTGTAATGGGCACTGCGCCCTTTTCGTCTCCGGGCCAAATATTGCCGCGTGCGAGAAGTTGGCCCGCCTCGACCCGGTCGAGTACGATGAAATTGCTGTCGGAGGAACATTCCAGACCGCGCGCGAGTTCGTTGGAAACGAGTTGGATCAGCGCCTTGGCTTGCGCTTCGCTATAGGAAGATTTGCAACGAATCCGCACCAGCGGACCGGCAAGGTCGTTCGCTGGCGCGTCTTGCCACCCGGGGCGCCAATAGTTGCCTTGAGCGACGGGGTGCCACATGGCCCAGCAATGATCTTTCGGAATCTCGAGGAGCTCGGTGACGGCGGCGCAGAGGGACGCAAGAAGGCCATTGGGTGGGGTCTGTCTCGGGTGGTGGATGTCGATAATGGGCATAGCAGCCTCATGGTTTGAAGGCGACATAGAGTGCCGTGCGGATGGGCATCCGGAAGCCAGACGTGTCATGCCAAATCCCGAGGGCGGCAAGTTCCCGAGCGGAAGCTTTTGCGAGCATACTTTCGATCTCACGGCGGGCGCTGTCATCGGTTTCGGCAATCTGACACCAGCGTTCAATTGTGACGCCCGTTTCGCTTTCACTGAGCCCGCCCTGCATCTCTTCGATTGAAAGGCCTGCTGCCCGTAGAAAGCGGCACCATTCGATCTGAGTATAGCTTCGACCATGCGTGGGATCGTGCAGTACTTCGAGGCTGTGGTTGAGTGCGTCCGCGGTTGGATAGAACGCGCCTTCGAGATCAACGATCACGCAATGACCGCCTGGGGCCAACACGCGGGCGATTTCGGCAACTGCCTTCGCGGGATCGGAGAAATGATGCGGAGCGAGACGCGACAGGACAAGGTCAAAGCTGCTGTCCTCGAAGGGCAGATCCTCTGCACGTCCGTCTACCGTTGCGATCTCCAGACCCAAGCTCCGGGCGCGATCGGTAACGGCCACTAGCATAGAAGGCGATGGATCGCAGAAAGTCACGTGCGAGGCATGCGGCGAAAGAGTAAAACCGAAATGGCCGGCGCCGCATGCAAGATCGAGCAGTCTGAGATCCGAGCGATCCGCGAACCGCTCCTTGACATAGGCCATGGAGGCGCTAGCGCGATGCACTTCGCTAGTGACGTAGTTCGATGCAATTCCGTCAAAGCGTTTGGCCGCAGCTTGCGGATTCATGAACGTATCTCCTCAGTCTTGCGTGCTTTTGAATCGGGAGGGGTCGCCAGCCCGAGTCGGTGGAGCACGAGTGGCAACAATAGTGCGACCGCCTCACGGTGGTTCGGGCCGATGCTGCCCGCCGTTTCGAGGCCGTGGCCGGCGCCAGCCAGAATGTGAAGCGCACTGAGCGTACTTGGCCCGGTGACCAGGTTATTTCGCGAACGCGGCCCATATTCGCGAGGGCCCTCGATATCGCGGAGTGTCTCCTCGCCGTGCCCAAGATAGCCTACGTGATCTCGACCTCCGTAAATTAGATCCACGCTGCGGATGCGACCTACCGGGGCGACGGGATTCTCAATGACACCGCTGAGCAGGAAGAGAGCGTCGATTCGACTGGCCGTGTGGCGCCGGGCAGCGAGCGCCAGTGCGCTCTGTGTGCCGAGCGAGATTGCCAAGACGGCGACAGGACGAGTGTGTTCCTCTAGCAGAGCCTTGCTCGCCAGATCTGTCCGCAGTGCGATCAGAGCCTCATCGGTGTTGGTCAGGCCATCTTCACGTAGAGGTAGCCGGGGATTAATACAGACGACCCCGTGCACCGCCAGCGCCTCTGTCAGCGCGCGCATTAGCCACGCGTCAGGAGTAGTCCCGTTCATATCGCGTGTTTTGCCCGATGACAGCAGGACGACCATTGCGCGGGCTTCACAATCCAGTGCGCTTTTCAGCACTGGCCAGTCTGCCAGCCAGCCAAGTCCTTGCTGATGTGAACTGACAGATTTCCCCATCAGGCCATGCCTCAACGCTTGCAGGCCACAGCGTCGGCATCGCCGATCGTCTTGTGCAGGTAGTGACTGATGATTTCCTCATGAACTGTCTCACCATCAAGCGTTGGGCGGACGGAGCGGCCATCAGCCGACATTTCCAGAAACCCGGTTTTGAGGAGGTGCCCGAGCACAGTTGAATAGGGCTCCACGTGCAGTAGATCGACTGCATATTGCGACTTGAAGCGCGCCAGCTCAATCGGTTGATTCGCCTTGAAGGCAAAGCCCAGGACGGTAGCAACCGTCTGACGCGCATCAAGGTGCCGCCCGAAAGACAGAGGAGGTTCCGTCGCCCCGTCGCGCATATGCTGAAGATAGGCCGCAATATCCTGAATGTTATGGGTCTGGACTACCTCGTGGCGGCTTCCCGAAAGCCAGCCATAGGCTCCGGGCCCGAAGGCAATCATGGTGTCGAAATGCTGCCATTTGTTGCGTGAGACCTGTGGGATATTGCCATTGGGATAGGTCCCCAACCTGCTCCACCAGCCGCAGGGGCTTGGGTAATAGCTATTGGCAAGGAGAACGTCAGTGATCGCGTCGCGCATCGCGTAAGTCTGGGCCAGAGTGGGGAAGAGGCCCTCGCTGGCCATGTGAGTGATAACCTGCGCGTTATTCCAAGCTGATTTGTTGCCGATGCCCATTTCATGACGGAGCGCATTGCGAAAACGATAGATCGTGATGGTTGGCACACCGCGCGCGACGAGTTCCTCGATATCGGTGACCACGGTTTCGACATCCTGGTGCGGCAGGCCGAACATCATATCGACGTTGAACGGCTTCCCGGTAGCGGCGAGCTTATCGATGGCGCGAAGCGAATCTGCAGCACCGTGCTTGCGGCCAGTGAAGCTGGTTACTCTGTCGTTGAGTGACTGGACGCCGAGGCTGAATCGGTTGAACCCAATACGCGCTGCATCTGCAGCCTCAGCCTCAAGAAAGTTGTCCGGATTCCCCTCGAGCGTGATTTCCGCGTTTGGGGCAAGCGCGTAATGTTCGCGAACATGAGCCAAGATACGCTCGAGATGCCATACTCGCAGGAGAGACGCAGTACCTCCACCTAGATATAGCGACTGGATGTCGGCCCGTCCAAGCCACTCACATCGGTCAAGATAGAGAGTGGATTCTGCGATTAGAAGGTTGGTCCAGAGATTGAGTGCCGCACCGTCATCGTCGCGTGGGGCCAGTCTCTTCACATAATTGCAGAACTTGCATACGTAGTCGCAGAGGGGCACGTGGAAGTAGAGGTGCGCGGGCTTGTCCGCGCCATCATGGGTCCTTATCTCGCGAAACGTCTGATCCGCTAAGAGTTTGTTACCCGTTTGAGAAGTAACGTTGATGTTGTATTCTTCTTGACCCTGCCGGAGTTCCGGGTGTGCGTCTAGAATCTCAAGTGCGCCGTGTCGTGGCCTACGCAGTGCGCGGGCACGGCGGGGCGCCTTGTGCTCGTCCGATCGCAAATCGCGGTCCAACGACTGAATGTCGATGGATATGGCCTCGTTCATCATGTCGCTCTCCTGAACTCTGGTTGATGAGCAGGCTCCCCCCGAACGCCATGGCTCGGGGGGAGGAAAAGCGCTAACGTGCGGCGGTCGCGGCCCCTACGACCGAGAGGACGATTCCCTCCTTACCTGGACTGAGGGTGAGTGTGTGGAGGTTGCCCGCCTTCAGGGCGCTGGCCGCACCCACCATAGCGAGCGTGATACCATCCTCGGCCATGTCGAGGTTGATCCGGGAGATGCGATTGCCTTTTGATGCACTCACTCTTACGCCGTCGGCCGGAAGCGTTTTGAAGACTTGTTTTTCAGTCATGGTCTCGTTCTCCATTCTGAGTGTTGGGATGCACGAACCGATGCCGCTTAGGCAGTCTCGGCATGTGCGACTTGGCCCTGGGAGGGATCGACCGGACGTCGCGCCGCTTTGAGCGAGAGCTTGTAGCCACTGCGGCGGCGCTCCTCCCAGTAGGCATTCGAGCGGAGCATGAACTCGCGCAGGTATTCGGTCGCGCCGCACCCGGTCTCGGAACCTGAAACGTTCAGCGCGAGGGGCGGGCAGCGGAACTGGCACCAGATGCCGTTTGCCTTGACCGCGCATGTTGAGCAGGACTCGTAGTCGTCAAAGGTGATTTTTCGGAAGTTATCGAAGTCCTCTTCCCAGATCTGGTGGAATGGCTTTTCGGTGATGCTCGACGCCTGGTGGATATCGTTGCTCATGCAGTTGGAGCATGGATAGACCTTGCCTTGGCTGTTAACGTAAACGACTGAGCGTCCGCACTTCTCTTGGTTGGTCGCGCGTTCTAGGCGCTGACAGAACTTGATGGTTTCAACCCCACGAATCTCGGCCCTCGATTGCAAGCCAAGAGGTTCCCCAGATATGTCGCGCGCTTTGTGAACTTGCCCGGGCGTGATCGTGGCCGGCGGCAGCTGATACTTGTCCATACAGCGTCGATAAATGTCGAAAACTTGGTCGATAGCTTCCCTCTCAAGAAGGATATGAGGATTGAGAAGGGCGCGTCCGATCGGGTGCGTTTCGAGCCATTGGGGGCGCGGAAATTCATTTTCGGCGCACCAGTCGAAGATCTCTTCGACGTCTTCCAGGTTTCGTCGATGGACAGAAATTGCAGTGCGCAACACATGGCCACACTCGGTCATCCAGCCATAGATGTCGCGCAGCTTTGGGAAGTTCATCTTGCCTCTGATCGTGCGCTCCGGATGCGCAGTGTCGAAACTGATGAAGAAGGATTGTCCCGGCGGAATCGCTTGCAGCTTTTCGCGGGTGATGAGGGTTCCATTTGTGAAAATCTGCGTCGAGAAGGACTTTGTCCGGGCGTGTTGGATGATGCGCACGGCATCCTTGTGGGCGAAGACCTCGCCTCCCGTAAGAAATACCTGGAGTACTCCCATTTCGTCGAAGGTATCAAGGATGCCGAGAATTGCGTCGGTGCCGATCTCGGCTTGGCGCTTCGGGCCGGACCATGCGTAACAGTGTTCGCATGTCAGATTGCAAAGGTTGGTGATCTCAACAAAGGCGATAGCTGGCGCGGACAGATGGAATTGTTCGATATCGACCCAAGGCTCGCGCAATAGGTAAGCGTTAAAGTCCACGCTTTCCGCGTTGGTCACTCCAGCGTTGATGTCGTGGATGATGTCTGCCAGCTGCGGGTGAAAGAAATCCACGCGACCATCAGGCAAGAGCGCGACAACGCTCGCGAGATTCTCTTGGAACGGTATCCTATTTCCCATCGAGTCCTCCTTTCGGACGCGGCGCACGGTAATCGCCGCTACGACGCAGGCTGGCTCAGCGCTTCGACATTAAATGCCGTGTCTTGGAGATCTATGGCCACGGCCACGGCCCGAACTGAGCCGGCGATGGGGCATCACTAAGCGCTGTCAGGGATTTCGAGCGAAATTGCTTCGGCTTCGAAGGCAGGGATGATGTGTACATGGACGGCCTTCAAACGCACACAGCTTGCGAGGAACGGCGGAAAACTCAGTGCTTTCAGAGGCAGACGCATAATCGGACGTGATGCAGACGTCCCGAGAGTTCGCTGATTGTTTGCGAATGGGACACTTATGGGAGGGCCGATACCCCCCTGCACCCTGAGGAGTCCGTTGCTTTTTCGTGTGCGTTGGGTGATGATGAGGAGACTATTAGAAGTAATCTAAACGAGCATAGAATACTTCTGCCAAAATAATGACCTATCAACGACGTCAATGCCGACACGAGTTCATTCCTAGCGATGGATTTGAGCGTAATGGTTTCGCTGATCGCACTCGGTGGTCTTGTAGTTGGCGATGTCGACTTAGGTCACAGAATTTCTCTCAGCCCCAAGGAGGGAGAGCTTTTCGCCTTCATCCTGACCCGCAACGGGCATCGAGTTAAGAAGGCACGGATTTTTTCTGATTTCTGGCCCGACAGAACGGACGGCGATGCTCGACAGGTCCTCAATACTTGCATTTGCGAAATTCGAAAGAAGCTGAGCCGCTTCGAGGAGAAGGTGAAGATCGGAAGTCTGGACGTCACTCGCGACGAGGTGACCTTTGTCGGCGAGGCGCGGGTAGATTCTGTGACGTTTTCCGCTGCGGTCACGTCCTTTTTGTCGAGGGCCAACGCGTCAGTCTTCGATGAATTGGGCGATCTCGAGCTTAGTAGAGCATACGACGTGCTCTCATCATATAAAGGCTCCTTCTTGGAGGGGTACGACACTGGATGGATCAGCCCGGAGCGGACAAGACTTGAAGAGTTGTACTTGCAAGGCAACCGGATGTGCACGCGCCTTTTCGCGAAACGTGCGAGAATAGAGCCGGCGATCGAGAGCGCGCGAAAGATACTGGAGGTTGACCACTTCCACGAAGGTGCGCATTGCGACCTAATCCGCCTTCTCGCGCTTAATGGGCAGCGCGCTGCGGCGCTTCGGCAATACAACTACTATTCCGATATCCTCCACGATGAACTTGGTATCGAACCCCTCAAAGAGGCAGCGATCTTAAGGGAAAAAATTGTGACTGGTCGCCTTTTCGCCGATTTCGACACAGAGTTGCGCAAGGTGGGAGAAGCCTTGTGTCCGTCAAATGCTGTGGCGGAAGCTTGAGTGGAGCTCCGGATTAGGACACGCAAGGTCATAGAGGTTGGCGTCTTGACGGAACGGCGGGTCGGCGATTCGAACGTGGGCTTCGCATTCGGAGGGGGCGCTCTATCCAGCTGAGCGACGGATGCATCTTGCTTACGCAATGCCTACGCGGAACTTCCGCGACTGTATAAACCCTCGCGTAAGTCCTTGATCTTCTAAGTTCTTTTTTCGCTCCATTTCGTCACCCATCGACTTGACACGAGCCTTCTGAGGGCATCAGCTAGCCTCTGTTCCAAATTGGAAAGTTTTGGACTAAGCCGCGTGCCTCCGATAGCAGAAGAACGCCTCTTCGATAGTCGGCCGTGAAGAATTCGGAAGCCGCTGATATCGTATAGGAATCGTCGACTTTTCTGACTTCCTAATTGCAGGTAACGGCCAGTTTGTGGATAGTTTTCTTGCAATTCCAGTTTGCGATTTCGCCGCCTGGCGAAGCGTGATTCACTGCTTTCATCGCAGTGAATCGGGGCGATGGGCAGACCACGCGAGCGGCGCGAGACTGGAGAACAGGATCTGTTCCGCGCTCGCCTTGATCAGATCCTCAACATGAACCACGAGCTGGTGCGGCTGGCCCGCACCATCGACTGGCCGGTGCTGGAGGCGCGCTTCGGTGCGGTCTATTCGGACGGTCCCGGCATGCCGCCGCTGCCTACCCGGCTGATGGCGGGGCTCGCCATCGTCAAGCACACCTTCAACCTGTCGGACGAGGTGCTGTGCGCACGCTGGATCGAGAACCCGTATTTCCAGTATCTGTGCGGCGAGGAGTTCTTCCGCCACGACCTGTCGTTCGACCGCTCCTCGATGACGCGCTGGCGCAGCCGCATGGGCGAGGAGCGGATCGTCGCGCTTTTGCAGGAAAGCCTCAGCATTGCGGTCAAGACCGGGGCGATGAAGCCGGCCGACACGCGCCAGGTCATCGTCGACACGACCGTGCAGCCGAAGAACGTCATGTTCCCGACCGACGCCAAGCTCATCCACCGGGCGCGCGAACGGCTGCTGCGGCTGGCCAAGAGGAAGGGGCTCCGTTTGCGCCAGAGCTATGTGCGGGTCGGCAAGCTGGCGCTGATCAGCCTGTCAATACCGGGTGAAATTTCCCCAAAAGTGCCGAAGTAAAATTCCCCAATTATGCCGTCTCGGACGGCATTGAGAATTGGGTATTTTTCGGTGGCCGACCGCGCGGCCGTGATGGTGGCGCGAAGGACGGGGGAGTAATCAGGGCTTTCGAACGGACGTGTTCAGGCATCAATTCGGCATGCTGTCGCAGCCTGTAGCTTGATCCTTCGATCTGAACGACGACGGCATGATGCAAAAGCCTGTCGAGAAGCGCGGTAGCGACCACGGCGTCTCCAAAAACATCGCCCCACTCTGCAAAGCCGCGATTGGACGTCAAGATCATTGCCCCTTTCTCGTAGCGGGCGTTGACGAGCTGGAAGAACAGATTGCCGCCGCCGGCGATGACCGGGAGATAACCGATCTCGTCGACGATCAGCAGACTTGGCCTACAGAAGAAGCGGATGCGTTCTTGCAGCCGTCCCTCGCGCTCGGCCCTGGACAGCGCTGCAATGAGATCGGCCAAGGTGCAGAAGTAGACGCTCTTGCCCGCTTTGACAGCTTCGACGCCGAGCGCGATAGCCAGATGGCTTTTGCCAGTTCCTGGCGGCCCGAGGAAATGGGCGGCCTCGTGCCTTTCGACGAAACCCAGTTGCGCGAGCGTGAAGATCCGATCGCGATCGAGGGAGGGCTGGAAAGAGAAATCGAAGCCGGCGAGCGTTTTGATGGTTGCCAGCCGAGCCATCCTCAACGCCGTTTTTATGCGGCTGTTCTCGCGCAGGGTCAGCTCTTCGGAAAGGAGAATGTCGATCGCTTCGAGCGCCGACAGCTCGCCATGCTCCAGGCGGCGGACAATATGGTCGAGTGCTTCAAGGGCACGTGGCATCTTCAAGCCGACAAGGTCATGGCGAATGCGGTCGATCATCGACGGCACGGCATCGAGAGCGGCGCTCATGGGCGGTTCTCCTGGGCCATGGCTCTGGCAACGGCGTCGTAGAAGGCGAGCGGCCGCTGTGTGACCCGGTCTCCGGATCCATGAAGAATGATCTCGTCATTGTTGACGCGCGATCGCGATCGCGGCGGTGAGCGAAGGGTTCTGTGTCCTGGTTCGACGCGGCGCTGATGGCGACCTTCCAACACCGGATGCACAGCAATCAGCGCGCCGTCTTCGAAGATTCGAACCTCATTGGCCAAGGTGTGAACCTCGACGAGCCGCCTTCTGGTGGCGTCGGGCACGCTGTAGGCGTTTCCACCAACGCTCACCATGCCCTCTCGGGATATCCTGCGCTCAAGCCGCAGAACCGATCGGAACGGAGCCAGTGGCAAGGGACGCAGATGAAGGCGCTCTTCCGCGAAGGCCTCGACGACGACGCGCTGCGTTGTGGCGTGCACGCGCGGGTTGGCAACGACATCCAGCCATTGCCGCAGTTGGGTGTTAAGATCATCAAGGTTGCGAAACGAGCGCGCCAGGAAGAAGTCTTCACGAATATAGCGGAATGGTCGCTCGACCTTTCCCTTCGTCTTGGCCCGATATGGTTTGCAGGCCTTTGGATGAAAGCCGAAATGGCGGGCGAGATCGAGCAGAGCGCGGTTATAAACAATGCCGCCCGTTTCGCCTTCGCCGATGACGGCAGTCTTCATTCGGTCGTAAAGGATCTCGCGCGGAACGCCGCCGATCGCATCGAACGCCGCGGCGTGGCATCGCAGCACCGTCGGCAGATCCTGATGCATAGCAAAGCGCGCCCAGATGAGACGGCTATAGCCCAGCACCATAGAAAACAGCCAGACGATCCTGGGGGTTGCCGGCTCGTCGGTGAAGACGACATGGAATTGGGCGAAATCCACCTGGGCCTGTTCGCCGGGAGCTGTTTCGAACCGAACTTCAAAGCCGGGTTCTGAGGTCGGACGAACGTCTCTGAGAAAGTCCGTGACGGTAGTGTAGCCACCGGCGTACCCACGATCCTTCAGTTCTCGCAGGAGCCGCCGACCGCTAAGGCCGGGATAGGCAGCAACCCGTTCACGCAGATAGGCGGTGAATGGATCAATCACCGTCGCCCGCGGCTTCCTTGGTCCGTAGGCAGGGGCCTCAAGGCCACGCTTGATGTATTTGCGGATTGTCTTTCGATCGACACCGGTCTGCCTGGCGATCGCTGACACCGACAGCCCCTGCCGGTGCATATCCAAGATCATGACTATCTCCCCGAGTTTGATCACCGCCATTCCCCTCTCGACCATCGAGAGCAGTATCGGTGATGACGTGCCGCCGGTCCTCCGGGGCGCGCCCCGGAAGACCGGCGGCAACGCTAAACTGGGGAAGATTCAAACGGCACTTCTGGGGAGTATTGATCCGGTATCGACACAGCCATCAGCGCTATGCCCACGCCAAGCAGTTCAAGCGGGCGAACAAGGCGCTGCGCAGGCTCAAGACCTATCTCGGCCGGACCATCCGCGACATCGGTCGCCAGATCGCCGGCGATGCGGGGCTGGACGCGCTCTTCAAATGGCCGCTCTACCAGGCGGCCACCGTTCTCGAGCAACGCCAGCGCCAGCGCGGCCGCAAGATCTACAGCCTGCACGCACACGAGGTAGAATGCATCGGCAAGGGCAAGGCGCATATGCCCTACGAGTTCGGGGTGAAGGTGTCGGTGGCCACCACGCTGAAGCGCTCCAAGGGTGGCCAGTTCGCCCTGCATGCAAAAGCACTGCCCGGCAATCCCTATGACGGCCACACGCTGGCAAGCGTCATCCCCGACATGGAAAAGACCATCGGCAACGAGATCGGCCGCATCCTCGCCGACGCCGGCTATCGCGGCCACAACGCACCGCAGAGCCACAAGTTCAGGGTCTTCACCGCCGGCCAGAAGCGCCGCGTCACCCCAGCCATCAAGCGCCAGATGCGGCGGCGGTCGGCGGTCGAGCCCGTCATCGGCCACATCAAGAGCGAACACAGAATGGGCCGCAACTACCTCGCCGGCCAGCAGGGCGACGCCCTCAACGCCATCCTGGCCGCCGCCGGCTACAACTTCTCCCTCCTGCTCAGGTGGCTGAAGGATTTTTTGTCGCTCTTGATCGCCGCGGTCCTGAACCGGTCGAAGCAGCTTGCCGCTTAGCGATCAAGATTGTTCACGGTCGACTCGATAGTGGGTGTTGCGATGTAGCGGTCTTCTGACTCCAACCCCCGACGGAAAGCTGAATCGATTCGCTCCGTGTGCTCAGCAGGTGAGTCCCGGCCAACCAGCCCTTTTCTAAGTCGTGGTATCCGATTCGCCGCACAATGGCGGCGCGCCCCTTCCGTTTTGCCTGCAATGGGTTTCCGATGGTCCCTGATGAATGCTCGGCACGGGATTCTGGAGGCATGGCAGGCAAACGAAATAGGATCAGGATCGAGGTCCGCGGCACTTCGGATGAACCCGAGACGTCTGCCGGATCTCCGGCCATCGCACACGCAGCTATCGTGCGCCTCGCCCGCCTAATAGGCCGTCAGATCGCTCGCGAGCAGTACGAACGTAGGCTGGCAGTCGAACCGCGTACGAAGGCCAGGACGCGGTCCACCGATCGCCCCTGAACCCTGCTTCGGCAGCGCGTTGCGTGCCCCGACGAGGCTTCCCCGCCGGGGCTTTTGCAGATTTGGCTTGCACCCATTTCGGGACCAAAGTAGGGTTGCATCATGAGGATTATTGCCCGTCGCACTTTGCGGGAGTTCGTCGACAGGCTTGAGAGGCAGAGTGACGCTACGCTAGATGCTTGGTTCGACGAAGTGAGCAAGGCGGACTGGAAGACTTCAGCGGATGTGAAGCGGCTCTACGGGACTGCCAGCATCGTCAGCGCTGAGCGGATTGTCTTTAACATTAAGGGCAATGCCTATCGCTTGGTGGTGGCGGTCGACTTCGAGAAGAGCATTGTCTGGATCACGTGGATCGGCACCCACAGGGCCTATGACAGGATCGACTAACGGAGGTGAAACATGGCGACTGAGCTAAAGCCCGTCCGTTCCGAGGCAGACTACGAGGCGGCGCTTGCCGAAGTGGAGCGCTTGTGGGGCGCAAAAAGCGGCACGCCTGAGGGCGATCGGCTAGACGTACTTGCGACGCTGATCGAGGTCTACGAAGAAAAGAACTATCTGATGGACCCACCCGACCCGATCGAGGCGATCAAGTTCCGCATGGAGCAGCAGGGTCTGTCCCGCAAGGATCTGGAACCGATAATCGGAACACGGGGCCGCGTAGCCGAGGTGCTTAACCGCCGACGCGGTCTCTCGATTGAGATGATCCGTAACCTGCACGAGCAGCTCGGCATCTCGGCCGAGGTACTAATCCGCCCCACCCGCCAGGACGAAGCCGCCTGTGACGGACGATAGAAGCCGAGAGGACACTCCAGATGACCCGTATCGCGCTTTACGCCCGTTATTCATCTGAAAGCCAGCGGGACTCCTCAATCGAGGATCAGTTCCGTATTTGTCGCGAGCAAGCAAAGCGGGAAGGTTGGAAGGTCGTCGCTTGCTATAAGGATGCGGGCATATCCGGATCGAGCATGATCCTGCGGCCTGGCATCCAGATGCTGCTGCAGGATGCCCAGGAGGGCCAATTTGACTTGGTGCTCGCCGAGGCGCTGGACCGGGTAAGCCGCGATCAGGCCGACGTCGCCACCTTATTCAAGCATCTGAAGTTCGCCGGCGTGCCGATCGTCACCCGGGCAGAAGGAGAAATCACTGAGCTCCATGTTGGGCTGAAGGGCACGATGAACGCGCTGTTCCTAAAGGACCTCGCCGCCAAGACGCATCGCGGCCTGCGCGGTCGAATCGAAGACGGCAAGTCCGGCGGCGGGCTTTGTTACGGCTACAAGATCGTTAAGAAGCTGGACCACCGCGGCGAACTGGTCAGAGGTGACCGCGAGATCGACGTTTATGAAGCCGAGGTCGTGCGCCGCATCTTCCGCGAGTTTGCGGCCGGTATCGGCCCGCGCACCATTGCGAAGACACTGAACGACGAAGGTTTTGTTGGGCCCGCCGGCAAGCCCTGGATCGACACGACAATCCGCGGGCACCAGAAACGCGGCTCCGGCATCGTCAACAATGAACTCTATATCGGGCGGCTGATCTGGAACCGACTTCGCTATGTGAAGGACCCTTCCACCGGCAGGCGCGTGTCGCGGGTGAATCCGGACTCTGACCGGATCGTGACCGAGGTTCCCGAGTTGCGAATCGTCGATGACCAACTCTGGCAGGCGGTGCGCACTCGTCAGAGCGACATCGTCGAGAAGTATGCCAATGTGACCGAGGCGGTGCGCGAGCACCACAGAAAGAACAAGCTGAACGGCGCACGCCGGCCGAAGTCGTTGCTGTCTGGCCTGATCTTCTGCGGCTGCTGCGGTGGCCCTTACTCGCTTCGTGGCGCTGGCCGCTTCGCCTGCTCGAGTCACATCGCCAACAAATCCTGCTCCAACAGCCGTACGATCCCGCGCGAAGAGCTGGAGAACCGCGTGCTGGCTGGCCTCAAGGACCGGATGATGTCGCCAGAGATAGCGGCCGAGGCCATGCGCGCCCATGCGGAGGAGACGAACCGGCTCAACCGTGAGCGCCGGTCCAATGGCGACGCATGGCGAGTAGAGTTTGAGAAGACCGGGCGCGAGCTGGAGAAGGCCATCAACGCCATTCTGGCCGGCGTGCCTCCCCTCACGCTCAAAGAGAAGATCGAGAAGCTGGAAACACGCAAGGCCGAGCTGTCCGCCCTCCTCGCTGACGTGCCGGAGGATGCCCCTGTCTTGCTACCGAGCGCCTCGGCGATCTACGCTAAGAAGGTTGCCCAGTTGACGGAGACGCTGAACCGACCGGAAGGGAGGGTAGAGGCAGTCGAGGCGTTACGCACGCTGATCGAGAAGATCGTATTGTGCCCCGGTCCCAATCGCGGCGAGATCGAAGCGATGCTTTATGGCGAGCTAGGCACGATCCTTAACTGGGTTGAGCACCAAGGAAAAACCACAAAAAAGAACACTCCCGCAGCGAACGCTGCGGGAGTGTCGGTATCAGTGGTTGCGGGGACAGGATTTGAACCTGTGACCTTCAGGTTATGAGCCTGACGAGCTACCGGGCTGCTCCACCCCGCGTCAATCTTAGAAGTAAGCCGTGGCTTACTGGGTTCAAGCTTCCGCTAACTGAAAGGGCCGCTTACGCGGCCCGAGCTCCCGTTTG
Organism: Mesorhizobium onobrychidis; assembly: GCF_024707545.1. NCBI lineage: Bacteria > Pseudomonadati > Pseudomonadota > Alphaproteobacteria > Hyphomicrobiales > Phyllobacteriaceae > Mesorhizobium > Mesorhizobium onobrychidis. The sequence continues at coordinate 1,609,916 of NZ_CP062229.1, read as the reverse complement.
GCGGGCCTGTTGGTAAGGAGAAGATTTGGATTTTGACGACGTGCGTTTTGCAGACCTGGCAGCGACCTACTCTCCCGCGTCTTGAGACGAAGTACCATCAGCGCTGGAGCGTTTCACGGCCGAGTTCGGAATGGGATCGGGTGCAGCCGCTCCGCCATAACCACCAGGTCGGCAAAGCGCACGTTGCTCGAGAAGCTGTTTTTGTGTGCCAACCATCTCAGCGCAATCCTTTGGATTGCGCTGGCGATGGGCATAGGGAATGAGAACGATCAAGCCGATCGAACTATTAGTACCGGTAAGCTTCAAGCGTTGCCGCTCTTCCACACCCGGCCTATCAACGTGGTCGTCTTCCACGGTTCTCAGGGAATACTCGTTTTAAGGTGGGTTTCCCGCTTAGATGCCTTCAGCGGTTATCCCGTCCGGATATAGCTACCCTGCTATGCGGCTGGCGCCACAACAGGTCCACCAGAGATCCGTCCATCCCGGTCCTCTCGTACTAGGGACAGATCCTTTCAATATTCCTACACCCACGGCAGATAGGGACCGAACTGTCTCACGACGTTCTGAACCCAACTCACGTACCGCTTTAAATGGCGAACAGCCATACCCTTGGGACCTGCTCCAGCCCCAGGATGCGATGAGTCGACATCGAGGTGCCAAACAACCCCGTCGATATGGACTCTTGGGGGTCATCAGCCTGTTATCCCCGGCGTACCTTTTATCCGTTGAGCGATGGCCCTTCCACGCGGGACCACCGGATCACTATGACCGACTTTCGTCTCTGCTCGACTTGTCAGTCTCGCAGTCAGGCAGGCTTATGCCATTGCACTCAGCGAACGATTTCCGACCGTTCTGAGCCCACCATCGCGCGCCTCCGTTACTCTTTAGGAGGCGACCGCCCCAGTCAAACTACCCACCATACATTGTCCCGGACCCGGATAACGGGCCGCGGTTAGACATCCATAGTGATAAGGGTGGTATTTCAAGGGTGGCTCCACCTGAGCTGGCGCCCAGGTTTCAAAGCCTACCACCTATCCTACACATGCCACTACGAATGCCAATGTAAAGCTATAGTAAAGGTGCACGGGGTCTTTCCGTCTAACCGCAGGAACCCCGCATCTTCACGGGGAATTCAATTTCACTGAGTCTATGCTGGAGACAGCGGGGAAGTCGTTACGCCATTCGTGCAGGTCGGAACTTACCCGACAAGGAATTTCGCTACCTTAGGACCGTTATAGTTACGGCCGCCGTTTACTGGGGCTTCGATTCAGAGCTTGCACCCCTCCTCTTAACCTTCCAGCACCGGGCAGGCGTCAGACCCTATACGTCGTCTTGCGACTTCGCAGAGCCCTGTGTTTTTGATAAACAGTCGCTACCCCCTGGTCTGTGCCACCCTCCTCCACTTGCGTGGAAAAGGGTCACGCTTCTTCCGAAGTTACGCGTGCAATTTGCCGAGTTCCTTCAGCATAGTTCTCTCAAGCGCCTTGGTATACTCTACCAGTCCACCAGTGTCGGTTTCGGGTACGGTCTATAAGGAGGAGCTATTTCCTGGAACCACGCAGCAGCCCTTTCAATCCGATAAGATTGGACTACCTCAATGATCCGTCACTTCCTCCAGGCCCACGAATATTAACGTGGTTCCCATCGTCTACGCATTTCTGCCTCGACTTAGGGGCCGGCTAACCCTGCTCAGATTAGCTTTAAGCAGGAACCCTTGGACTTTCGGCGGGGGAGTCTCTCACTCCCCTTACGTTACTCATGTCAGCATTCGCACTTCTGATACCTCCACCACCCCTCACGGGTATGGCTTCATCAGCTTACAGAACGCTCCGCTACCGCTCGTGATTGCTCACGAACCCTAAGCTTCGGTGTATGGCTTGAGCCCCGTTACATTTTCGGCGCAAAGACCCTTATTTAGACCAGTGAGCTGTTACGCTTTCTTTAAATGATGGCTGCTTCTAAGCCAACATCCTGGTTGTTTTGGGATCCTCACATCCTTTCCCACTTAGCCATAACTTGGGGACCTTAGCTGTAGGTCAGGGTTGTTTCCCTTTTCACGACGGACGTTAGCACCCGCCGTGTGTCTGCCGACTAGTACTCCCAGGTATTCGGAGTTTGGTTAGGTTTGGTAATCCGGTGAGGACCCCTAGCCCATCCAGTGCTCTACCCCCTGGGGTATTCGGTCGACGCTCTACCTAAATAGATTTCGCGGAGAACCAGCTATTTCCGAGTTTGATTGGCCTTTCACCCCTAGCCACAAGTCATCCCGAACTATTGCAACAGTTATGGGTTCGGTCCTCCAGTAAGTGTTACCTTACCTTCAACCTGCTCATGGCTAGATCACTCGGTTTCGGGTCTAATGCGACGAACTGAACGCCCTGTTCAGACTCGCTTTCGCTGCGCCTACACCTACCGG